>NZ_JARDAK010000002.1:0-513637 GCF_056470645.1 Pseudoalteromonas sp. TP27
TGTTTTTACATAGCTAAACCATGCTAAGGCTTTTAATTAAAACCTTAAAATACAAAAAGCACCTTATATAGGCGCTTCTCAAAAGTAATAGTTATTAGAATCTAGGGTCTGTTTGTCTTTCAAGGTTAAATTTGCAGCAGCCTGTTTGGTATTCAGGCAAGGCAGAGCCTATGTAGTGTGGTTACTCCCCATAAATAGGCGATAACGTAGCATTAATGCCAAACAGGCGCTGTCCAAAGGATTCTTCCTTGGGGCTATTTACTCTTTGTTGCCTGCATGGATGTAGGTAAGGGGCGTGAGCAGGACGCGGAAGCTTTGCTCGGTTTTTACTTAGCCCACTAGGTTGCAAATCTCCCGCCGCGATTAAACAACCCCTAGTTTGAACAAATTTCAATCCGCAAAGAGCAACAGACCCTAGTATAAAATACTATATAACTTGCGACGATACTTAGCTGCAAGTGCATCGCCATCGGGTAAAGAGGCGATAATGGCTAAAAAGCTTGGTTTTGCTTCATTGAAGTTCAGGTCTTTTTGCAGCACGGTAAATAGTACATCCAATGCTTCTTCTTTTCTGCCAGCTTCATTGAGTAAAATACTTAGCTCTTCTTTTAATTCTAAGTCATTTGGGTACTTTTCTACTTGTTGTTCCTTTTCTTTAATCTCTGGTGAGTCTTTTGCTTCAAGCGCAGCTTCGCATTTTGCTTTTATATTATTAAAGTAAGCATCTTGCTCTTGTGCATCTATTGTATTTATAAGCGCTTGCGCTTCATCTACCTTATGAATTTGAATACATATATCTGCAAGCACTAATTTGATGCGTGCGTTACCGCTATCTATTTCATAAGCTTGCTTTGCATAGTTAAATGCAGCATTTAAATCTGACTTTAATAACGCTTGTTTTGCTTGCTCTAACAGTAAGTCTTGTTGCGCAGGTAAATGCTTTGCTAGGGCTTCGCGTATTTGTGCCTCACTCTGAACACCTGCAAGTAAATCTACTGGTGCAGAATCTTTTAATAATACAAGCGTAGGCAGTGTTTGAAGGCCAACTTGTTGCGCCAGTTGAGAAGCAAGAGCTTGCTCTGCATCGCAATCTAGGTTTGCTACTACTATATAGCTTGCATATTCAGCCGCTACTTTATCTAAAATTGCAGCCTGTCCGATGCAGTCAGGACTTTGAGGAGAGAAAAAGTTAAGCAACACCAATTTTTGCTGTGATGTTTCACCGAGTACTTGTTGAAGGTTTTGCGCATTAATACTAACTATGTTGCTCATTGAATTGATTGCCATATTCATCTATTTAGGTTTTTATATGGTGGTGAACATAATAATTACAAGTCATATACCTAAATCACTCGGTATACATATTCAACAATGAGGGAAAACATGAAACTAACTTACTTAAGTGCAGTACTTTTATTAGCAAGCCCATTTGTGCAGGCAAATGGACTCGATTTAAATTTAAGCAAAACCATGCCAGCTATAGAAAAGTTTTACCTCGATTTACACCAATCGCCAGAGCTTTCTTATCACGAACAAGAAACGGGTAATAAAATAGCGGATAAATTAACTCAGCTGGGTTTTAAAGTAACAAGTAATGTAGGTGGCTTTGGTGTTGTCGGCATTTACAAAAACGGAAACGGTCCAACCGTGATGATCCGTACAGACACCGATGGTTTACCTATTATAGAGCAGACAGGAAAGTCCTATGCCTCAAAAGTTAAAGTCATAGACGAACATGGTGCGAAAGTAGGTGTAATGCACGGTTGTGGCCACGATATTCACATGAGCTCTTTTATTGGTACTGCTGAGCAATTAATAGCACACAAAGATCAATGGAAAGGCACTTTGATGATGGTTGCACAGCCTGCCGAAGAAGTGGGCGGCGGTGCTAAAGCAATGCTAAGCGAAGGACTATTTAGTAAATATGCAAAACCTGATCATATAATTGCTTTGCATGTAAGTGCTAGCGTCCCCGCTGGTAAGATATCAATGAAAAACGAATACACTATGGCAAGTGTCGATTCTGTCGATATTACAATAAAAGGTAAAGGTGGTCATGGTGCTTATCCGCATACAACTATAGATCCTGTAGTTATAGCTGCACGCACTGTACTTGCTCTGCAAACAATTACTTCCCGAGAGCTTTCACCACTAGAGCCTTCAGTTATTACTGTTGGTTCTATTCATGGTGGCTCAAAACATAATGTTATTTCGGATGAAGTAAAGTTACAACTCACTCTCAGAAGCTATAATCCCGATGTAAGAAGCGCTCAGATAGCAGCAATAAAACGAATCACAGCAGGTATTGCTCAAAGTGCTGGATTAGATGAACCAAACTACCCTGTAGTATATGTACATGAAGATGAATCCATTCCATCTACTTATAATAACCCAGCACAAACAGATATTGTTAGACAGTCTATCGCAAGCGCTATTGGCGATAATAATGTACTTGAAACACAAGCTGTAATGGCGGGTGAAGACTTTGGCCTATACGGACGCACCAATGAAAACATCCCTATTACCTTATTTTGGCTAGGTGGTGTAAACCAAACACAATACGCGGATTCAATAAAAACAGGTGAAATGCTCCCTTCCCTACACTCTAGTAAATTTGCACCTGACTACAAAGTTGCAATTCCTACCGGAATAAAAGCAATGAGTAACGCTGCTGCTGCTTTATTTAATAAGTAATACCAATCAACATTAAGTAATATCGTTTAATAAAATGGCTCTGTAGCTAACTAGCAACAGAGCTTTTTTTATAACTCGATTTTTTAGACGTTGCTTTTCCACTTCGTTTAGCAAAACGTTTTTTAGCTGAGGTTTTTGGTAACCTTGCAAATGCATTGCTATCGCAGTTTGCTGCTAATTGTACAAACCCATTTAAGTCGGCAAGTAATGGTTGCAAAAATTGCTGATAACTCATTACTTGCTGCGCGATATCACCTAAGCTCGATTCCCATTTTGCGGTTAAGTCAGGACTCGCTAAACCTTGTGGTAATACGCTAATAAGGGCAAGCCCCGTTTCGGTTGCTCTAATTGACTTACCTTCACGTTTTAAAAATCGTCGTTTAAATAGCAACTCGATTATTCCCGCACGTGTTGCCTCAGTTCCTAAACCATCTGTGTCTTTTAATACTTTTTTAATTTGTGGATCTTTAACATAGCGGCTAATGCCAGTCATCGCAGCCAATAATGTAGCATCGGTAAAATAAGCAGGGGGTGATGTATGCTTTTCGACTACTTCGCCTCTATCACAAAAAAGAGACATACCCTTTGTTAAAGGAGGTAACGTAGCTTCATCTTTTAATTCAGACTTACCCATTAACACCTTAAAGCCCAAACTTACATCTTGCTTTGCATTTGCTTTAAATAATCCGCCAGCAATTGTTATCTCTGCTTTAGTTTCGTTATATATATAGTCGGGATAAAACTGAATTAGGTAATGCCGACTTATTAATTGATATACCTTCGCTTCGTCACCGCTCAAACTCGCTGACTTTAACTGTTTTGCCGTCGGCACAATTGCATGGTGTGCAGCCACTTTTGAATCGTTAAAACATTTACTATGCTTTTTTACATCAGCCCCATTTACTAATTCTGTGCTTTGCCCACCATTAGCACTTATAGCTTTAAAAATAGCAGATGCATCTTGGTGATGATCTTTGGGTAAATAGCGGTTATCCGAGCGTGGGTAGGTAATTAATTTATGTCGTTCGTAAAGTATTTGGCAAATATCCAACACTTTTTGAGCTGGCATACCAAATGCTTTAGCGGCATCTATTTGTAGGGCTGATAAGTTATACGGTAACGGTGCACTTTGTTTTTTTTGTTTTTGCTCAAGCGCTGTAAGCTCAGCATTTTGTTTGCTAATACGCGAAGCAACATTTTCTGCGAGTGCTTTGTTAAGTATTCGGCCTTCTTCATCTTGATGTGGCTCACATGCTTTACTGGGAATCCACTTAGCTATGAATGGCTGGTTATCTGGAGTAAGCAAATGCGCCAGTACATCATAAAAAGGCTTAGATACAAAGTGTGCTATTTCGTTATCTCTATTAACAACAAGACCTAAAATAGGGGTCTGTACTCGCCCTACCGAAAGTACATTGCCGAATCCTGCTTTTTGCCCTGCTAATGTATATGCTCGCGTTAAATTCATACCAAATAGCCAATCAGCACGAGAGCGTGCTAAAGCAGATACACTTAACGGAATAAAATCTCGATTAGAGCGCATATTACCCAATGATTTTTTTACTGCGGACAAATTTAAATCACTAATGAGTAAACGTTGCGTACTCTGCTTTTTAGCCTGACTTATTTTAGCCTCTTCAATTACTTGATCAACTAGTAGCTGACCTTCACGGTCTGGATCGCCAGCGTGAATAAGTTGCGAGGCTTGTTTAATTAATTTTTTTAAAACAGTGAGCTGTTTGCGCGTTTTGGTTTTTGCTTTTAACTTCCACTGTTCAGGTATGATAGGTAAGTGTTCAAACTGCCACTTTTTAAAGCGCTCATCGTAATCATCGGGTTCTGCTTGTTCTAGCAAATGTCCAATACACCACGATACACAATCGCCATTAGCGACTTCTATATAACCATCATATTTTTTATGTGGTTTTGGTAACGCATCAGCAATAGCGCGTCCAAGTGAAGGTTTTTCTGCAATGTAGAGTTTCATAGCCTGCTCACCACTGTTTATATAAACAGTAGTTTAGCACAGCTACTTTAAAGGAGGGAAATTTTTGTAACTATTGGCTAGCTGGGCTTTTTTTGTCTTTTGTTAAAATATAAATAAGCGGAAGATAACAAACAACAACGGTGCCTATATTAATAAATGGCAATAAGGTTTTATAAATGTATGTACTATAAGAAAGATCCCATAAATGGCGGTCGACTAATCTAAATAGTTGCAAAATAGGAGCACCAACTACAACCAGTTGACCTAAAACACACTGCCACAAATAGATTTTATCTTTTATTCCTAAATAGGCAATCAAAGCCATCCAAGCAAGATCATTACACGCCCAAATAACGTAACGATACAAATATATGCCATCATCAAAATCTTTTAAGGCGCTATAAGTAAGAGTACCGTATAAAAAAAATGCAGCCGTAATTAACACAAAACGCAGAGCTAAATGATCTTTGCGTAAATAAAATATAAAAATAGCTGGGCTTAGAATTAAGAACCAGCTATTTCCAAGTATTCTCATACCACTATCAAACCATATGGGCATGGGACTATTTAATCATCTTTTTTGTTGTCATCATCATCTTGCCCATTACCGTTACCTGGCATATAACTAAATTTATCTATCTTTTTCATAATTCACTTCGTTACATTTGTTAAAGAACCATTACTTTATGATAAATAAACGTACTTGCCAAGTAAAGTTATCTTACATCAATAGGTTCAGACTCTTTTGCTTTACCTTGTAAAATAGAAATCTCTACACGCCTGTTACGACGACGATCTTCATCTGTATCATTCGGTACCAGTGGTCTTGTTTCAGCTCGCCCAACCACCATCATTCGGGTTTTATCAAATCCTTGGACTTTTTGCAGTTCACTTGCAACGGCTACTGCCCGTTTTGACGATAAATCCCAATTATTAATATATAACTCATTCGAAACCTGAAAATCATCAGTATGGCCAGATACTGTTATTTCACCAGGTACATCTTTTAACAGCACACCAATATCTTTAATTATAGGTTTAAATTTAGGCTGTAAAAATGCACTACCTGAAGGAAAAGAGCCATTTTCTCTAATGCGAATAATTATTTGCTGTCCCAAGGACTCGAGTTCAATTGCGCCATCTATTATTTGAGTTTCTAACTGTTGGGCTATTTTTTTGACTAACTCGTTAGTTTGCTCCTGATCGGCTGAAGAAGTTGCTTGTTCAGCTCCTTGATCTTGTGAAGTGCTACTGGACTCACCACCTCGTTTGTCACCACGCTGCTCTTGCCTACCACCAGCTGAGCTTTCATCACCAGCTTGAAACTCTAACATTTGCTGAGTCATTTCTACTGTTTGTTGCTGAATAGTTTCAATTGGGGTGGGCTCTGGTTTACCTGGAGTAAATTCCATGGCAATCACAGAAGTCCCTTTAGGGATATCTTTTACTTCAATTTTGTTTTGTACACCAAAAGCAAACTTCATAGAGCCTGCAATTTGTTTAAATTTGAGTACATCCATTTCAGAGAAAGCCAACAAGAGTACAAAAAAGCACATTAATAGTGACATTAAATCGGCAAACGTTCCCATCCATGCAGGTAGACCTGGTGGCGGACATTTGCACTCTTGTTCAGACATAGTTACTCCTCGGTATCTACTTTACGTTTTGATTCAGCTAAGTAGTTTTTCAATATACCCTCGATTACTTTTGGATTTTGGCCATCTTGAATACCTAGAATTGCATCTAAAATTAAGCGCTGATTCATAGCTTCCTCATCTTTACGTAGCTCTAATTTAACCTGAATAGGTATAGCTATAACATTAGCCAAGAATGCACCATATAGGGTTGTTAATAACGCTACAGCCATTGCTGGACCAATTGCCTTTGGATCATCCATGTTAGACAACATTGCAACCAAACCAATTAAAGTACCAATCATACCCATTGCTGGCCCTATGTCAGCTAAAGACTTAAATAAACCCGCCCCCATTTCATGGCGAGTAGTTGTTAGAGAAATATCTTTTTGAAGTGTTGCGCGAACTACATCAGCATCATGGCCATCAACGAGCATATCGACTCCTTTGCGCATAAAAGGATTTGGTATTTCAGCTTCTTCGAGTGCTAAAAACCCCCCTTTACGAGCTGAATCAGCAAGCTCAACTGCTTTTTCTATAAGCTCTTCTGGCGTTTCAATTTTAAACATAAACGCTTTAGTAACAACTTTACCTATACCCAAGAATTGCGACATAGTGAAGTTTGATAAAACAATAAAAAGTGAACCACCAAATACAATAACTACAGATGGGGTATTATAAAACATAGCGACTTCGCCGCTACTACTCATGAACATGGACATAACAATTAAGCCAACTGCGCCCAAAATCCCTATAATGGTTGCTAAATCCACATTTCCTCCAGAAGTTTCATGCTTAATGGCCTTATCATAAATTTTTTATTATTGACTGCTTATCGGCAACATATTGAATTGCTTGAGCCATTTTTATAAATAAACATAAAAAGAAGTCTTTAGCACTATCTTAGATCAAGTTATAGAGGCTACCTAATTATCAATTGATTTATTAAACCAACAGAGCGCTGTTAAGGCCTCATTAATGCACTTGAAATATAATTTAACGTTATAAAGGTAAAAAACCAATATCATCCTTTGACCTAGTTTAGCATTCCCCCTAAAATTGACCCCTAAATTTATTATGTAAGCTGAAATAAAGATGGCGACTAAAAAACCTGAAAACTTAAGTTTCGAACAAGCACTAGAAGAATTGTCTACAATCGTTAGTGACATGGAACAAGGTGACTTATCGCTTGAGCAATCGTTAAAGCAATTTGAGCGTGGAATTGCATTGGCAAGCGCTTCATCAGGAAAATTACAGCAAGCAGAACAAAAAGTATCAATTTTGATGGGGAATGGCGAAAAGTCAGTACTTACAAATTTTGATAATGATATGGAATAGCTGTGAGCATAAAAAATCATATTGAACGTGCTCAAAAAGATGTAGTAGCGACCTTACAGCAGCATTTTAAACAGCCTCTCGATACAGAAGAAACGGTAAAGAACGCTACCCAGTATGGATTATTTAATGGCGGTAAAAGATTACGTCCATTTTTAGTTTATGCCACAGGGAAAATGCTCGGCGCGAACCAGCAAGACTTAAATGTACTTGCTGCTGCAATTGAGTGCATTCATAGCTATTCGTTAGTTCATGATGACTTACCAGCAATGGACGATGACGACTTACGCCGTGGGCGCCCTACTTGTCATATAGAGTTTGGCGAGGCAAATGCAATTTTAGCCGGTGATGCTCTACAAACTCTCGCCTTTGAGCTTATTGCGAATCATAAATTTGAATGCTCATCGCAAACACAGGTAAAAATGATGGCTACACTTGCCCACGCATCAGGCCTTCAGGGTATGGTTGGCGGGCAAGGTCTTGATATAGCGGCAACTGATAAAGTAATTACCGTACAAGAGCTTGAGCGGATACATAAACTAAAAACTGGGGCTCTTATTAATTGTGCAATTACACTCGGTGCACTGTGCAGTGAAAAAGCAGACCAACAAACCTTAGAAAATTTAAGTGTTTTTGGGTATGCTATAGGGCTGGCATTTCAAGTACACGACGACATTTTGGACGTTGAAGGTGATACGGTTACTTTAGGAAAGCCACAAGGCTCCGATATTGCCGCGAATAAAGCGACATATCCGGCGTTATTAGGTATGCTAGGCGCTAAAGAAAAGGCGCAAAATTTAATACAACAAGCCCATGAAGCGTTGGCAAATATAGATGCTGATACAATACTTCTTGCGTCGCTAGCAAATTATCTTATTGAGCGTGACCACTAATTTTTGCTCATACGTATTGCAATTAGCACTGACATTATTACTCAACATTAATTATTCGTAAAAGCTTTGAATTAATTAGTGTTAGCGAAGGATATATATAAAACCATGACACTTGACAGTAGCAAGTATCCATTACTTAATTTGGTTGACGAGCCAGCCCAATTGCGTGACTTAGCGCAAGATAAACTCCCTGCATTTAGCAATGAGCTGCGCGATTATTTACTCAACTCAGTATCGCAAAGTAGCGGTCATCTAGCGTCTGGTTTAGGGACGGTTGAACTAACCGTTGCGCTGCATTATGTTTATAACACTCCAGACGATCGCCTAGTCTGGGATGTGGGTCATCAAGCTTATCCGCATAAAATTCTTACTGGTCGTCGCGACCAAATGCACACTATTCGCCAAAAAGACGGCCTACACCCTTTTCCTTTTCGCGATGAAAGTCAATACGATACGTTTAGCGTAGGCCATTCAAGCACGTCTATTTCGGCTGCTTTAGGCATGTCTATTGCCGCACAAAAAGAAGGTAAAGGTCGAAAGTCTGTTGCCATTATTGGCGACGGGGCTATAACCGCAGGCATGGCATTTGAAGCGATGAATCATTTAGGCGATGTAAAATCAGACATGCTTATTATTTTAAATGATAACGAAATGTCGATTTCTGAAAATGTGGGTGCATTAACAAATCACTTTGCTCGAATTTTATCAGGTAGCTTTTATACTAACATTCGTGAAGGTAGTAAAAAGTTGCTCTCAGGTGTGCCTCCGGTAAAACAACTTGCCAGTAAAATGGAAGAACATATTAAAGGCATGATGATTCCGGGTACCTTCTTTGAAGAATTAGGTCTAAATTATATTGGCCCAATTGATGGTCACGATGTAAACATGCTTGTTGATACGCTACGTAATATGCGTAATTTAAAAGGCCCACAGCTTTTACATATAAAAACGCAAAAAGGTAAGGGCTACAAACCGGCTGAAGCCGATCCTATTGGCTACCATGGTGTACCAAAATTCGACCCAAGCACAACTAGTCTGCCTAAATCTAAACCTAGTGCTGCTACTTTTTCAAAAGTATTCGGCGATTGGTTATGCGATATGGCAAAGCAAGACAGCAAGTTAATGGCTATCACGCCTGCAATGCGCGAAGGTTCAGGCATGGTCCGTTTTTCTAAAGAACATCCAGATCAATACTTTGATGTGGCTATTGCAGAGCAGCATGCCGTTACTTTAGCTGCGGGTTTTGCATGTGAAGGTTTAAAACCTGTTGTTGCTATTTACTCGAGCTTTTTACAACGTGCGTATGACCAATTAATACACGATGTTGCACTGCAAAACTTACCTGTATTATTTGCCATTGACCGCGCTGGTATTGTGGGAGCCGATGGTGAAACTCACCAAGGTGCGTACGATTTAAGCTTTATGCGCTGCATTCCAAATATGGTAATTATGGCACCAAGCGATACCAATGAGTGTCGTCAAATGCTGTACACCGGTTATAAAGCAAACTGCCCTGTTGCAGTTCGTTATCCTCGAGGTAGTGCAGGTACTGCAGACATTGAAAGCACTATGCAACTGCTTGAAATAGGTAAGGCAGATACAATTAAGAAAGGCAGTAAAATTGCCATTTTATCATTTGGTACATTACTTGAAAATGCACAGTTTGCTGCAGATGAATTAGATGCAACGCTTGTTAATATGCGTTTTATTAAACCACTTGATACTGCACTTTTAAATGAGCTTGCAACTAGCCACGATGTAATTGTTACGCTTGAAGATAATGCTATTGCTGGCGGTGCCGGCTCTGCAGTTAACGAATACTTAGCAACGCTAAAAGCTGATATTAATATTCTTAACTTAGGTATTCCTGATGAGTTTATTAAACACGGCACCCAAGATGAAATGCACAATGAAATGGGATTAGGCGAGCAAGGAATATTAACCGCTATTAAAGCGTTTATTAATTAACTTCCTATACATCTAATACCAATTCCATTAAGTATGTGTTCTAAATTTTACGCCGAAAAAATAATTCAGTTCTAGGCGTAAATTGATGTAAATGGTTGTTCCCTTTGCGAAATTTACAACAAAGAAATGGGTTGTTTTAGCAAGTAAAATAGATCAGCTATTTATTGGAATTGGTATAAAGTAGAGCACATTAAAAAAGGAGCCTAGGCTCCTTTTTTAATGTCAAATATTGCTGATCAGCGCATCCACACTTTTATATCAGCTAGGCCATTGCTTTGTAAAATACCTAATTGTTGATCAACGTTAGAATTTTGTTCAAACTCAAATGCATCAAGCTGATCATCAAACGTAATATTTGCAACACCATCACCACCGCGCTTTTTAACTTGGTGCAATGAAATATCAGCTAAATTAATAGATGTTTCCCAGCTAATTACCTGCCCACCCAAAAGTGGTAATGGATAAAATGACCAACCAATTGATGCCGTGATATTAGTTGTTTTTCCATTTGGTAATTGAAATGAATTAGCCGCTATTACTTTACAAAGATCCGAAGCATAGCTGTCTATTTTATTGCATTTAAAGTCACGTAATAATAGTAAAAACTCATCACCACTCCAGCGTGCCACATAGTCAGAACCCTGTGTACGCGAGTTTAACAATGCAGCCATTTGCTGTAAGCAGCTATCACCTGCAATTGGGCCATAGGCATCGTTAATACGGCTAAAGTTATCAAAATTAATAATAACTAAAACAAGCGACTTACCCTGAGCCTGTAGCGACTGTGAATTACGTTGAAAGTGTTCAATATCTTTAGGGAGTTGATCAAACAAAAAGCGACGGCTACGCAGCCCCGTTAGCTCATCTGAGTGACTCACTAATTTAAGCTGTGAATTCACTTGGCCTAATTTATCATTAGCTTGACGAAGCTCTAAGGTACGCTCAGTGATCAAGCCCTCTAATGCTTCTTGTTTTCTGCGCTCTTGTGCTCTAAATACCCAAAAAATCAGATAGAAAAGTAAAATAAAACCACTGGTAATTAAAAGCCTAAAGTAAATAGTTTCGTCAAAGCGCTCAGGCACTACAAAGCCGTATTCTACATCTTGCGCTTTAGTCCAATCTTCACCTTGGCGCTTCGCTTCTAATTGAAACAAAAACGAGCCTGGAGGCAAGTTAGTATAAATAGCTTCACGTCGCGTATTAGCATAGCGCCAATCACTATCTAAGCCACTTAGTTTATATCTAAATTCAATGCTGTTTGGTGCATAGTAATCAATAGCTGTGTAAGTTAGCGTTATATCACGCTCGTCTGTTTCTAATGATGGTTTTTTACCAAGCGCAGCGGTAGTTAAATGACGAAGTGGCGTTGTTATTGTCTCTATTGTTGGCTTTAACGCAAGCACACCAAATAGCTCTACATTTTTAGGTATTTCAACAACACCTTGTAAGCTTGGGTACCAAATAGAGTTTCCGGTGTCTGCTACCGCATCATGACCAAGGCCACTACAACATTGATTTGCTTTACCATCGAGTTGACGGTCAAAAGATGAAATTACTTCTTCTACTTTTAAGCTTTTTATCTCTGTTTTAAATTGCTCTACAGGCATTCTGTAAACACCTTTCATGGTGCTTACCCAAACATGCTTTAACTTTTCATCATATTCTAGGCTAAATATAGAACCATACGGTAAACCATTAGCTGCATCGAGTTGACGCCATTGCCCTTGCGTACTTCTGTAAAAAAGCCCATCGTTAAGAGAGCCGATTAAAATACCCACGCCATCTATATGTAGCACGCTAGTTACGTATGCGCTTTCAAGTGTTGTTTGGTCGCCAATTTTTTCAATGCCGCGGTCTGTAAAGTAATATGCCCCTTTACTAGTACCAATCACACCAAAGTTTGTTTTATCTAATACGTAGGTAATAAACTTACTACCTAAAAAAGCGTTATAGGCAAAAGGCGTTAAACCAGCATAGTTTAATCGATATAAACCACGTCCTGTACCAATCCAAAATCCGCCTTTACTAGAGCGACTTATTGCAAATACCGGATTATCGCGAAGCGCTCGACCTGGAATGGTATAAAGTGTCTTATTTTCAAAAACAAATAATCCACGTCCTGTAGCTATATATAATCGTTCACCATCAAATTGTAGATCGTGTACTGACGCGTACCCATATTTACTACTTGGGACTAAATTAATAAAACTTTTATCTAAATCGAAATAACCAATGCCGCTTTTGTTAGCAACCCAGAGTTTTCCATCAGGAGCTTGGCTAATGGCCATAACAGATTCGGTCATATCTGAAACTGCTGAATGCCTTTCTACTCGCCCTTCATGGGCAAGCCATAAGCCTTCACTAAAACTTGCTAACCAAACGTTATTTTTATCATCTCTAAAAATATCAGCAAACCATATACTTTGATCAAGCTGGCTTGGCTCTACCCATTGCCATTCACCCGTTTTATCTCTAAACAATAAACGCCCATAGGTCGAAACCCACAAACCTCCATCGGTATCACTCATAAACTTATAAACGGCTGAGTTATTTGCATTAGGTAAAGGAAAAGGTCTTAGTTCATCATCTAAATCTAAAAAGTATGCACCTAGCTCAGAGGCTATATACAAATTACCGTTTAAGAATGATAAATCGTGCACTATGGTTTGCGCTAAGCGCTCTGGTAACGATATTTTTGCAGTAAGCTCTAAACGTAGTTTAGAAAAATCAGACGAATTTTTTGTAAGACGTAATAAATGACGATCATTAACCAGCCAAATACCTTCAGGAGAGAGTGCCATTTGGCTAACAGAGCCAACTATTTGTGTGATCACAGTAGCATTAACAATAGGTAGAGGACCATTTACTTCAGTGCGTAAATCAACTTGCCCTCTATCTACATAGTATAGGCCGTTGGCCGCTATCCATATGCTGCCTTTAGAGTCCTCAAGAATATCCCTTACTGGACCTTTAATATTAAACTCTTGCGCTGCAAATGTGGCAGGATTAATAACTACCAAGCCACTCTTAGTACCTACCCATAATAAGCCACTCGAATCTACTAAAAGTTTATTAATACCATTACTAGGCAAGAACGGGCTATTTTGCGTGTTGTAGTTTGTAAATGTTGTTCCATCAAAACGACTTAAGCCAAACTGAGTACCCAGCCACATATAGCCTTGCTGATCTTGTACTACGCTTTTAAGTGATTGCGAAGGCAGACCATCTTTTATATTCCATTGCTTAACTACGTAATCACTAATTGAAGCCCAACTTGGTGTCGCGCACAACATCAGTACACAAACCAGTAAAAATCGCATCATATTGCTGCCACCTAGTTAAACAAATCAAATATAAAAAATTAAAAGGGTAGTAAACCCACTTTTATTAGCGCCTGTAAGCATATAAGCGAAAAAACGCCCGCAAGTATATCATCAGCCATAATGCCCAAACCACCATGTACTCGTTTGTCTAGCATACGGATTGGGCCAGGTTTTGCTATATCAAAAAAGCGAAATAACAAAAAGCCAACGAGTAATGTTTGCCAGCTAAGTGCTGCGCCAATCATGGTAATGTAATACCCTGCCACTTCATCCCATACAATAGCAGGATGGTCGTGCACGCCTAAATCATCAGCCGTTTTACCACACGCCCATATACCAAATATACTGATCACTACAGCAAATACAATTTGCAGCCATAGTGGGTAATACATAGTCATAAAAATAAATGGTAGTGCAGCAAATGTACCAAATGTACCAGGTGCTTTAGGCGCAAGCCCAGTACCAAAACCCAAACCAAAAAACTGATGTGGACGCTTTAAATTAAACTTGCGGTTAGTATTCAAACCAACTCCTTTGCAAAATGCTCAAAACCTTGTTGCTTAAAATCAAACTTTTCACCGTTGTGTAAAAGCTCAATTTGACCATCGCCACTTTTAATTTGGCCTATGCATGTTGCATCTACCCCATACTGGCGTAGTTTTATATCTAACATACTTTTATTACTATCAGGGACAGTAAAAATTAATTCGTAATCATCACCGTAACTGAGAATAAATGGAAGCTGCTGATTAAAATCAAGGCTTGCTTTCATTGCATCTGAAGTCGGAATACTTTCAATATTGACCACTGCATTTACTTGCGACATATCAAGTATATGACTTAAATCAGCGATTAAACCGTCAGACACATCAATAGCCGATGATGCAAGGCCTCGTAACACCTGCCCTGCAGCAACTCGTGGGGTAGGAAAATCAAAGCGTTTATTTACGTACTTTAAATGCTCAGGCTCAATACTTATACCTTGTTTGCGAGACTCAATTGCAAGTCCAGCGTCACCTAGCGGACCTGTAACATAAATCCAATCACCCACTTTCGCACCACTACGGCGAAGTGCAGTCCCTTCTGGTACAGTCCCTTTTGCACAAATAGTGATAGTTAATGGACCCTGAGTAGTATCGCCACCTATAATTTGCACATTAAAGTATTCTGCAATTTCATGCATGCCTTCAGTAAACTCTTCAATCCACTTTGGGTCAATACTTGGCAAGGTTAACGCAACTGAAACCCACGTTGGCTCAGCGCCCATGGCCGCTAAATCACTTAAATTAACAGCAAGCGCTCTGTGGCCTAATGCACGAGGGGAAATATCATCAAAAAAGTGTACGCCAGCAACAAGAGTGTCTGTTGTAACGGCAAGTTGGCAGTTTTGTGGAACAGTTACTAAAGCGCAATCATCCCCTATACCTAGGTTTACATCACGGCGGGTGATCCCGCGACCTTTAAAGTAGCGGTTAATTAATTCAAATTCCTTCATACACAAAAAAGCCGGCCTATGCCGGCTCCCCTCTTTAACGGTTACTTACTTGCGTAAATGCTTAACAGCTTTATCAAGTACACCGTTTACAAATTTATGGCTGTCTTCAGCGCCAAATATTTTGGCCAGCTCGATACCTTCGTTGATAGCAACTTTATAAGGTACATCGTCGCGGAACTTAAGCTCATAGCTGCTTAAACGTAAAATTGCGCGCTCAACCATATCTAAGTCATTAAACGGACGTGTTAAATGTGGCGATACAGCTTCATCTAGTTGCTTGTAATTTACAGCAACACCTGTCGCTAGGTCTTTAAAGTATTCAACATCAATTTTAGTAACGTCTGTTTCGATCAACATTTGTTGTTCGATATCGGCAATTAAATTGCCACTTATTTGCCAAGAATAAACGGCTTGGAGTGCTAAGATACGTGCTTTACGTCTTGCTGCTGGTTTCACAAAAATTCCTTAAACTTAAATTTTATCTAACACATTAACCATTTCAAGCGCGCCTAAAGCAGCTTCGCCGCCTTTATTGCCCATTTTGGTGCCAGCACGCTCAATTGCTTGTTCAATGCTTTCTGTGGTTAATACGCCAAATGCAACCGGGATATCATACTCAAGTGATACTTGCGCAAGACCTTTGTTTGATTCGCCAGCAACTAGGTCAAAGTGTGGTGTACCACCTCTGATCACTACGCCTAATGCGATGATTGCATCATACTCTTTTTTTGCCGCAACGCGTTTAGCCGCTAAAGGTAATTCTACCGCACCTGGTACATAAATAACGGTAATGTCGTCATCAGATACGCCGCCAGTGCGTTTTAGCTCATCAACAGCACCTGCAAGGAGGCTGCTGCCAATAAAGTCATTAAAACGAGAAATGACAATGGCAAATTTCTTGCCTGGAGCGTACTTATTACCTTCAATAATTTTCATTTGATAACCCTAAAAATAAGTTCAAGCGGTTGCGATTGCGCAAAAATTGCTGCGCATCATACCATAAAAATAAAATAATAGCCTAGTTTAAGCGTGATGCTTATTGTGGCTCAATGTAATCAACAACTTCTAAATGAAAGCCCGAAAGTGCATGATACTTTTTAGGACGACTCATTAAGCGCATCTGTTTAATTCCCAGATCTGCAAGTATTTGCGAACCTACGCCAACAGTACGAGATGTACCTTTGAATTTACGTGGCGTAACGCTTTCGCCAGCATCAGCTGCTGCAAATGCTTTTACAGTTGCCTCTAACTCTTCAGTACTTTCTTGCTTACCTAAAATAACTAAAGCACCTTTATTTTTAGCAATATAGGCCATTGCTTCAGAAAGGCCCCAGCTGCGATCAGCACTTCTGTCTGAAAGTAGGATATCGTTAAAAGTGCTTTGCAAATGTACACGTACATTTGTCGGTTCTTGCTCTTTTATGTCGCCATTAAGCAATACATAATGTAATTGGCCGTCAATTGTGTCTTTGTAAGTCACTAAATCAAACTCACCGTGAACAGTAGGCAACTTACATTTTGCAACTTGCTCAATTGTTGTTTCATTTAAGTTACGGTATTCAATTAAATCAGCAATAGTACCAATTTTAATATCGTGCTCTTTCGCAAACACTTCTAAATCAGGGCGACGCGCCATGGTGCCATCGGCATTAAGTATTTCAACAATAACAGAGGATGCTTCAAGCCCAGCTAAACGAGCTAAATCACAGCCAGCTTCAGTGTGTCCTGCACGAGTTAATACGCCGCCAGGTTGTGCCATAATAGGAAAAATATGACCAGGCTGAACGATATCAGTTGGCACTGCGCCTTTAGCTATAGCCGCTTGCACTGTACGCGCTCTATCTGCCGCTGAAATACCTGTTGTAACACCTTTTGATGCTTCTATCGACATTGTAAAGTTAGTCGAAAATGCAGCACCATTGTTTTTAACCATTAACGGTAAATCAAGTTGCTCACAACGATCTTGCGTCATGGTTAAACAAATTAAACCACGGCCATGAGTCGCCATAAAGTTAATCGCTTGTGCGCTAATATGCTCAGCAGCTATTATTAAATCGCCTTCATTTTCTCTATCTTCATCATCCATTAAAATAACCATTTTACCGGCTTTAATATCGTCGATGATTTCTTGTGCGCTGTGTAAATTCATAAATTTGCTCGTGTAAGTTATCAGTTTCGTTATTTAATAAAACCCGCTTTTGCGAGTAAGCTCATCGAAATATCAGAGCCCGTTGGTTGCTCTGCACCTTTTATAAGGCGCTCTAAATAACGTGCAATTTGATCGACTTCTAAATTAACTTGAGTACCAACTTTAAAATGAGCAATTGTGGTCTGCTCACTCGTGTGTGGGACAATTGTTAATTTGAATTTATTGCCCTCTACAGCGTTTACTGTCAGGCTTATACCATCAATACATACCGAACCTTTGTACGGAATGTATTTCATTAAATTTTCGTCGGTTGTAAGCCAATATTCTGTTGCTCGCGCATTTGCTGCAATACTTGTGATAGTCGCAATGCCATCAACATGGCCTGATACTAAATGACCGCCTAAACGCGAAACAGGTTGCATGGCTTTTTCAAGATTAACCGTTTGCCCTAAAGCATAGTGAGCAAAACCGGTTAAACCAATCGTCTCGTTAGATAAATCAGCACTAAAACCGTCAATATGTTTATCAACTACGGTTAAGCAAACGCCATTGGTTGCAATGCTGTCGCCTAGCTTTACATCTTTCATATCAAGATCAGCACTTTGAATGCGAATAGCTAGGTCGCCTTGTTTTTTTTGTAATAAAGCAATTTTGCCTGTGGCTTCTATTATTCCAGTAAACATAGCGCTACTCTTTTTTATTAAGTGGTTTTAATGAGCTTTTAACGCGGTGATACGTAAATCGTCACCAATGCGCGCACATTCATTAAATGTTAAATCAACGGTGTTTTGCATACTCGTCAATTCAGGAAAGTTAACTAAACTTTTTGCATCATGGCCCATTAATTTAGGCGCCAAATAAAAAACAAACTCGTCAACTAAATTAAGCTCTGCCATTTTACCAGCAAGTGTTGCTCCGCTCTCAAGCCACACATTATTAAACTGCAGTTGCCCAAGCTTTTCTAAAACAGCCTGTAAATCAACTTTACCGTTACTTTCACTTACTTCAATATGCTTTACAAAATGCGGCCATTGCAGTGATTTATCAACCTTATTCGTAAATATTATTACATCACTTTGGATTTTAAATAAAGCAAGGTCAGGTGTTAAGCGATTTTGCGAGTCAATTATAACACGCACGGGCTGGCGAAGCGGTAAATCGGTAGGTAGCGTGCAAGGCAACTCGCTTGGTCGTACATTAAGTTTAGCATCGTCTACTAACACGGTATCGGCACCGGTTAAAATAGCGCAGCTTTGCGCTCGGTATAATTGTACGTCTTGGCGAGCAGCGGGACTTGTGATCCACTTACTTTGCCCATTTTTAAGCGCTGTTTTACCATCTATGCTTGCTGCCATTTTACAGGTCACATAAGGTAAGCCTTGTTCCATTCGCTTAAAAAAACCTAAATTTAATGCGCGA
The DNA here is from genome assembly GCF_056470645.1 of Pseudoalteromonas sp. TP27. Classification (NCBI taxonomy): domain Bacteria; kingdom Pseudomonadati; phylum Pseudomonadota; class Gammaproteobacteria; order Alteromonadales; family Pseudoalteromonadaceae; genus Pseudoalteromonas; species Pseudoalteromonas sp. TP27. The sequence continues at coordinate 18,898 of NZ_JARDAK010000002.1, forward strand.
GCTTGCGATTCAAGTAACCCATAAGCAACGTCAATACCGGCATCGCTCAGTATTTTAAGACCTTTACCTGCAACTTGTGGATTTGTATCAACCATTGCGGCAATCACTTTTATCACCCCTGCGGCTTTTAAGCCTTCAGCGCACGGTGGCGTACGTCCATAATGACTGCAAGGCTCAAGCGTTACATAAGCGGTAGCGCCTTTTGCATTGTTGCCAGCTATTGCTAGCGCATTGACTTCAGCATGGCCTTGGCCTGCTAACTGATGAAAACCTTCACCAATTATTTGATTATTTTTAACTAATACGCAGCCAACATTAGGGTTAGGCGTGGTAGTAAACCGGCCTTTTTTGGCAAGCTCTATGGCGCGTGCCATATACATTTCGTCATGTTCGGTAAAAATAGTTTGGCTTTGCATTATTACTCCCCTAAACGGGCAATTTCTTCGCCAAATTCGCGTATGTCTTCAAACGAGCGATAAACAGAAGCAAATCTTACGTACGCAACTTTATCGAGTTTTTTAAGTGCTTCCATAATACATTCGCCCACCAAATGGCTTGAAATTTCTCGCTCACCCGTTGCGCGTAGTTGTGATTTTATTATATTTACAACTTCATCTACTTGCTCTGTACTCACTGGGCGTTTTTCGAGTGCGCGATTTAAGCCATTTAAAAGCTTATCCTCGTTAAACGGTTCCCGGCTGCCATCTTGCTTAACAACGCGAGGCATAACCAGTTCAGCGCCTTCAAATGTAGTAAAGCGCTCGTGGCAATCGTTACATTCACGACGCCTGCGAACTTGATGGCCTCCGCCAACAAGGCGTGAGTCAATTACTTTAGTATCTTTTGCGGTACAAAATGGACAATGCATAACTCGGTACTTCCGTTTTAAAACAAAAAAGACCGCTAAATAGCGGCCTTTTATCTTAGCAAAAAACTAAACAGTTGTGCTCTAAATTACTGCTGCTTATGTAATTAAGCGTATACAGGTAATTTTGCACAAATAGCTTTTACTTTTTCTTTAACTTGCGCCTGTACAGATTCATCTGAGATGTTATCTAGCACGTCACAAATCCAGCCAGCAAGCTCTTTTGATTCTTCTTCTTTAAAACCACGACGAGTGATTGCAGGAGAACCAATACGCAAACCAGATGTTACAAACGGTGAGCGTGGATCGTTTGGCACTGAGTTTTTATTAACTGTGATGTTAGCGTTGCCTAGGGCAGCGTCCGCATCTTTACCAGTAATATCTTTGTCGATTAAATCAAGTAAGAATAAGTGGTTTTCAGTTTTGTCAGAAACGATTTTGTAGCCACGTTCTTGCATAACTGCAACCATTGCTTTTGCGTTTTTAACAACTTGTGTTTGGTATACTTTAAACTCTGGTTGAAGTGCTTCTTTAAATGCCACTGCTTTTGCTGCAATAACATGACATAAAGGACCGCCTTGGCCACCAGGGAAAACAGCGCTGTTAAGCTTTTTGTAAATAGCTTCGTCGCCACATGCAGAAATAATTAAACCACCACGAGGGCCTGCAAGTGTTTTATGCGTAGTTGTTGTTACAACGTGTGCATGAGGTACTGGGCTTGGGTAAACGCCTGCCGCAATCAAGCCGGCAACGTGAGCCATATCAACAAACAGGTAAGCACCTACTTTATCAGCAATTTCACGGAACTTAGCCCAATCAACAATACCTGAGTACGCTGAGAAACCACCAATAATCATTTTTGGTTTGTGCTCAAGTGCTAGCGCTTCAACTTGTGCGTAATCAATTTCGCCCGTTGCTTCATCTAGTCCGTATTGGATTGCATTGTAAAGCTTACCAGAGAAGCTTACGTGAGAACCGTGAGTTAAGTGACCACCATGAGCTAAGCTCATACCTAGTACAGTATCGCCAGCATCTAATAATGCTAGAAAAACAGCCGCATTTGCTTGCGAACCAGCATGTGGCTGTACGTTAGCGTAGTCAGAACCAAATAATTCGTTAGCACGGTCAATTGCTAATTGCTCAACAACATCTACATGCTCACAACCGCCATAATAACGTTTGCCAGGGTAACCTTCTGCGTATTTGTTTGTAAGCTGTGAACCCTGCGCTTCTAGTACGCGTGGGCTACAGTAGTTTTCTGAAGCGATTAGTTCGATATGCTCTTCTTGGCGAGCAGTTTCTTTGGTTATCGCGTCAAATAACTCTGGATCAAAATCCGAAATATTCATGCTACGTTCTAACATTGGGGTCTCCTAGGGCAACGTGTATGGTGTTTTTTTAGAGGCTTTATTGTACGCTTTAAACGACTCTTTGCCTACGCTCTTAAGTTGAGGATATTTAAACAGGGATTGAGAGTATTTCACAGCCCTTTTAAGATGATATTTCTTAATAAACACATAACTATTTTAAATGAATTTTATTTCCTACATTTAATTAGCTAATGAAAGCGGCTTATTTTTATTATTTACAGTTATAAAAAAAGCGGCCTAAGCCGCTTCAATTACTCTTTTTCACTAACCTAACTTAGCCAGCATTTCAGTGCGTAATGCGTCGTAATCGGCATTTATATCGCTAGCTAAGCATGGTTTTGCTAATGCGTCGCTAAGTGGTTTTGGCATATCCAATTCAATATTTAAAATATCTTCTACGCTTTCTTTAAACTTAGCGGGATGAGCCGTTGCTAAAAAGATACCCGCTGCACCAGGAGCACGATTTTCAACAAGACCTTGGTAAGCAATCGCAGTATGAGGCTCTGCAACATAGCCAGTTTGTTGAATTTTTTTCATCACGGTTTGCGTGTCTTGCTCGTTTACGCTTGTTGAATAAAAATTATCGTAGCTAAACCAGTTATTATCTAACATTGTTTGTACACGCGGCCAATTGTTTGGCTTACTTACATCCATCGCATTTGAAAGCGACTCAAGAGTTGCGTTTGGCGTCCACGTTTTATCAAGCATAAATCGCGGCACAGTATCGTTTTGGTTTGTTGTTGCACTTAATTTGCCAACAGGTAAACCAATAACCGCACCAATCATTGCAGCGCACACATTACCAAAATTACCACTTGGCACTGATATATGCGCTGTTGCGCGTTTTTCTTTTGGTAGCTGTGCAATGGCTTCAAAGTAATAACAAACCTGAGCAACTAAACGGCTAATGTTAATTGAGTTAGCTGAGTTAAGCCCAAGTGTTGATTTAACTTCTTCATCTAAAAAGGCATTTTTAACCAGCTCTTGGCAATCATCGAAGCTGCCTTCAACTGCATAACAATGAATATTGTTACCTAGCGTAGTAAATAGCTTTTGCTGAGCAAGTGAAATTTTGCCTTTAGGGTATAAAATAACAACATCGATATTTGGTTTATTATAAAAAGCATGCGCTACAGCTGCACCAGTATCGCCTGATGTTGCGGTTAAAATAGTTACTTTTTCATCTTTATTAAACTGCGCTAAACACTCTGCCATAAAGCGACCGCCAAAGTCTTTAAACGCAAGTGTAGGACCATGAAACAGCTCTAAACAGTAGGTGTTTTCTTCAACTTCCACCAGCTTAACCGGAAAGTTAAATGCATTTTTAACCATTTGTGCCACAGTATCGCCTGGTAACTCATCACCAATTAGGTGAGATAATATTTTGCCGCTGCGCGTAACAAAGTCCATATCAAGCAATGCATCAACATCGGACAGTGGCGCCAATGATTCTGGAAAAAATACACCTTGGTTACGGCCTAAACCTGTTTTTACGGCTTCAACGAACGACACTTTTTGTGAACACTCTTTTAAATTATGTAATTGCATGACTACCTATCCTATAAAACTGTTAATTGACGCGTGCCGTCGTTATCTAATTTACAAATGTGGCAAAAGCCTTGATCGTTAATGTAGTTTGCCTCTAACCACTGTGCGCATTGCTGCGCAGCTTCAAGTGTTTTACATACAGTAAATAGCGTTGGTCCTGCACCCGAAATACTCACTATTTCAGCGCCTAGTTTTGGCAGGCTTGCTTTGGCTTCACTAAAACCTTTAATAAGCGGTGCGCGGTAAGGTTCTGCTATTTCATCTTTCATTATGCTAAGCGCATCGTCAAAACGATTAGTTAACAGCAAACTACTAAATGCCGATAATCGCTGTGCAAACTCAACACTTGCATGCATGCTCATCTCTTTTGGCAAAACAGAGCGTGCTTTTGCTGTATTTAGCGAAAAACCAGGAAACGCAGCAACGTAATACCAATTATCGTCAACAGGCAGTGCAATTGATTTATCAGGGATTAAATCACCTGTTAATTGCAAACCACCTAAATAACATGGCGTAATATTATCGTAATGACGACCACCACTTACAACCGCTTCAAAGTCAGCCATAAGCTCAATAAGCTCAACCTGACTTAAATTAGTTTTTGCAAACTTATCAAGGGCAGCAAAAGTAGCCACGACCGAACACGCACTAGAGCCAAGCCCTGAGCCAATTGGTAAATTCTTTTTAAGCTCAAGCTTTACGCTTGGCATATTAGGCGCAACATGCGCTCTAAAATGCACTAAACACTGGTACGCTAAATTCTCATTAGCATCACTTGGTAACTTATGAGCATATTCGCCTGTGCAAATAAATTCATCGCTTGATGCGGCGCTTACAACAGCTACATCGCCTAATAAACTGCCATCTATTGGCGCAAGTGCTGCACCAAGGGCATCAAAACCTACTGCAAAATTACCAATAGATGCCGGAGCATATACTTCAATCATAATAGGCTCCTAGCGCGATAATGTTTTTAAAATATCTGCAAACACACCCGCTGCTGTTACTTCAGAGCCGGCGCCATAACCACGAATGACAAACGGACGTGGTTGATAGTATTGACTTAAAATAGCCAGCGCGTTTTCGCCATCACGAATGACACTAAGCGCATGTTTTGCATCTACCGCTTCAATACCTACTTTACAGTGGCCTTCTTTAATTGTACCTACATAGCGAAGCACCTTACCTTCGCTCGCTGCGCTTTTAATACGGTCGTTAAAATCAGCATCTAGGTTTGGTAGTTTTGCCATAAACTCATCAACATTATCATCTTGTGCAAAACCTTGTGGTAATACTGACTCAACTTCAATATCGCTTAGCTCTAATTTCATACCCGCTTCGCGAGCAATAATCAGTAACTTACGTGCTACATCGGTACCCGATAAGTCATCACGAGGATCTGGCTCTGTAAAGCCGCTCTCTTTGGCTTTAATAGTTGCCTCAGAAAGTGATAAACCATCTTGAAGTGCACCAAACATGTACGAAAGTGAGCCTGACAAAATACCGCTAAACTCTAATAACTCATCACCGGCACCAAATAATGACTGTAAGTTGTCGATTACAGGTAAGCCTGCACCAACGTTTGTTTCGTATAGAAATTTACGATTATTCTTTTGCGTAGCAGCAATTAAATCTTGGTAATACGTGTATGAGCTCGTTGTTGCTTTTTTATTAGCGGCAACCACATGAAAACCTGCATTTAAAAAGTCTACATATTGCGCAGCGAGTGCGTCTGACGATGTACAGTCAACAAGCACAGGATTTACTAAATGATTTTGCTTAACAAATTGCTCTACTATTTTTAAATCAAAGGCTTGCTCAGATGAGGCCAATTTTTGCTGCCAATCATTAAAAGCAATGCCTTCACTATCTAGGTGTAACTGACGAGAGTTAGCAACACCATACAAATTAAGTTTAATATTACGTTTTTCAAGCCACGCTTGCTGGCGCTCAAGCTGATTAATAAGCTCTTGCCCTACTAAGCCACAACCTAGTAAAAACACATCAATTGACGGCACATGCGTGAAAAAGTTTTCATGGCATATTTTAACTGCGTCGTTACACAGCTCGCCGTCAATCACGGCTGAAATAGCGCTTTCTGTAGAATCCTGCGCAATAGCCACAATGTTTACTTGCGCTTGTGCAAGCGATGCAAAAAACTTAGCTGCTAAGCCACGGTGTGCGCGCATGTTATCGCCCACTAAAGTAACAATGGCTAAATTGCGCTGCACTTGTACAGGTTCAATAAGTCCGGCTTGTAACTCTAGTTCAAACGCAGTTTGTAGCGCATCAAGTGCAAGTGCTAAATCAGTTTCGTGTACACAAAAACTAATGCTAAATTCGCATGATGACTGCGTGATTAATACAATTGATACATTATCGTGAGCAAGCGCATTAAATACCTTAGACGCCATACCCACTTTACCTTTCATACCTGGGCCTGAAACCGTTAGCATTGCAAGGTCTTGTAAGCTCGAAAGCGCTTTTACTGGCTCATCTGATGAATAATCGTTACCAATTAATGAACCTTGTGCGTCTGGATTATGTGTATTTTTAATTTCGCACGGCACACCCGCTTTAGCACACGGTAAAATTGTTTTAGGGTGAAGTACTTTTGCACCAAAGTAAGAAAGCTCCATCGCTTCTTTATAAGATAAGAAATCTACCTTAGTCGCTTTTTTGATGTAACGAGGGTCAGCGCTATATACGCCATCAACGTCAGTCCAAATTTGGCAAATTTCAGCTTCTAAACATGCCGCAGCAATGGCTGCTGAGTAGTCTGAGCCATTACGGCCAAGCGTTGTAAGCTCACCTTTATCATTACTCGCTGTAAAACCAGGCATGATATAAATAGTTGCAGGGCTTTCTTTAAGCACAGCTTGAAAGCGAGCTTTACTTGTAACTAAGTCAGCCTCAGCATCAATATAGCCACCAGTTGAAGCGATACAGCTTGTTGCTTCTAAGTATCTTGCATCGTGCGAGTTCAATAAAGCCTGCATTAAAGAAACACTAACGCGCTCTCCAAAGCTAATTACAAATGCGCGAACTTGATCAGGGCAACATTGTATAAGTGACACGCCATCTAGTTTATTTTTAAGCTCGCCCAAATTTGGCCAGTGTGCAACTACCGCACCACTTTCTTCAACGTTAGCTTTCAAACCTTCACAGCGGCTTACCAATGCTTGCCATTGCTGCGAAAAGTCAGAGCCTTGTTCTGCAGCACTTGCAAGTGCAACTAAGGAGTCGGTCATTCCACCTGGAGCAGAAAGTACCAAAAGCATTTCATCTTTTAATTGTGCTTTAACTAGCTGAGCTACCTGTTGTAAGCATGCATAGTCGGCAAGCGAAGACCCGCCAAATTTTAAAACGCGCATTGTTTATGTTCCTCATCCCATAAAACGAAAAAAGGCCTGTGTTCTAAGTGAACACAGGCCTTTAAATTTGTTGCACCGACCTATGCCACTATCCAGTAAGAATGATGGTTGTAATAATAATGGTCAGTACGCGATTAATTGTTTTCATAGGTTAAGACTGCCTTAACAAAGGCTATGCTGTCAACCCTAAATTAAAAGATAAAACAGTCTTTTTAAAGATAAAAAAACCTAGTGAATGCCAAATTTATGCAAAATATCATTCATGCGTATTTTATCAATTGGTTTATTTACAAAATCTATCGCTCCAAGTTCTATAACTCTGAACTTCATTTTTTCTTGTATATCGGCAGAAATTACTAACACAAAACACTCTATTTTTTCTGTTTTTATAGTCTCGAGTACTTGTATACCATCTACTTCAGGCATGGTTAGGTCTAAGCAAAGTAAATCAAAACTTTGTGCTCGTAAAAGTTCTAAAGCGTACGCTCCATTTATAGCTTGTTCTATTTCTGCGTCTATACATTCGTTTAAACACCGTACAACTTGCTTACGAGCAACTGCAGAATCATCACAAACTAATATCGAAAATTTCATCATGTTTACTACTACACAACCATTAAAGTTATTAAAAGGCTATTGAAAGGTTATTAAAATAACACTTTCTTTTGCACTTAAGGTACTTTAACACGTTCCTAAATAACCAACACATTAATAATTCAATTCAATGAATTGATATAGAATAAATCTATTTTTTTATGGTTAACGAAATCAAAGCGACAATCCTTAGCAGGTAACAAAATAACTAATCTATAACTTCGTTTGGTTACTTTGATCTTACATACCAGTTTTGCTAGTTAAAGTTACTAAACATTAACTTTTTTATTTATTTTTAGAGGTTTATTGACTAAATTTTAAATAATTATAGTAACGTCATAAAAATAACTAAGGATGTACAAGTCACTCATGTTAAAGAAAAGCCTTTCAAAAAAGCTACTGACTAGCGTTTTATCCGTTTATTTTTTACTTACCTTTGTAGTGACTTGCGGACAGGTGCTTGCTGAGTACCTCAACACTAAAGACTATATTCGTGACGAATTGAGTACATTACAAAAAACTTTTAGCCGTAGCTTAACGCGTGCAATTTGGGAGCTTAATACTAAGCAAACAATTACAACGGCAGAAGGTTTACTCGCCATCCCTATGATTGAGGGAATTATTGTTCGTGACGATAGCGGCGAAATTATTTCACAGTTAGGACGATCGCTCGATATACACAAGCTTTATAACCAACAGTTAGTGCAAGAGGAAGTTATTTTAGAGGATAGTAAATCAGGTTTATTTGGTTACACCTTCCCACTTATTTTTGAGTTTTCAGGTCGTGCTACCCAAGTCGGCGACGTTACCTTATTCTCAAGTCGAGAAGTTGTATTTAGTCGCATTATGGTATCAATCTACTTTTTGATTGGTAATGCGATGATCAAAACAACATTTTTGATAATTCTGTTTTTAATGGCATTTAGAAAACTCCTAACAGAGCCTTTAACTGAACTCACTGAACAACTAGAAAATTTAGAAATAGATGAGCTAGAAGGCCAGCACATAGAAATAGAGACAGAAGAGCATAACGAACTAAAAGTAATGGAGCAGTCGTTTAACAAACTAATAGATAAAGTGGTTCAGTATAGAAAAGAGCTTGAGCATACCCAAAAAGAACTCATTATAAGTAACGAAAAGCTCGATCATCACAACATACAGCTTGAACAAGACGTAGCTCGTAAAACATCAAACTTAAGCCAAGCAATGATGGATTTACAGCAGCAAAAGTACGAACTCGAAAAGCAAAAAATTGTCCTCACGGAAGAAATTGATTTACGCCGCAGCACAGAGCAAGAGTTAATTACAAAACAAACTGAATCTCAGCGATATATAGAAGAGCTAAGTCTTGCACAGGAGCGCTTATTAGGCACAGAAAAAATGGCTGCGCTAGGCGGGCTGGTGGCAGGTATTACGCACGATATAAATACCCCCATTGGCATTGGCGTAACGGCAATTTCGTTTTTACAAGAGCGTTTAAATAAACTCGAAAATGCCTATACCGAAAAAACGCTTTCACCAAAAGCACTAGAAGAATTTATTAACGAAGCGAAACAAAGCACAAGCTTACTAACGACTAACTTAGATAGAGCTTCAGAACTTATTGCCAGCTTTAAACAAATAGCGGTCGATCAAGCCAGTGAAGCAGTAAGAACCATTAACTTTAAAGATTACACTAACGAAGTAATACGCTCACTGCACCCACAACTAAAAAAGACATCCCACACTATAAAATTAGAATGTCCTGATGATTTAGTTTTAAATTTACCTGCAGGGGCTATAAGCCAAATTTTTACTAACCTAATTATGAACTCACTCATTCATGGCTTTGAAGGTAAAAGCAACGGTGTAATGAATATTAAAATAAGCGCAGATGACACCAACTTAACTATTGATTACAAAGATGATGGTAACGGTGTTACCAATGAGCAATTAAAAAAATTATTTGACCCATTCTTTACGACTAAACGAGATGAAGGCGGTAGCGGATTAGGCACCCACATAATGCTTAATTTAGTTAAACAAACCCTTAGTGGTTCTATTGATGCAACGAGTGAACCTGGCAAAGGCTTGCGTTACTATATTCAATTTCCAAAGAACATGGCTAAGCCTCTACCTATTTTTGATAAATATGAATAAATAAAAGTACATGCGTTAAATTTATTCATATTCAACAGTAACAAATCAGTCATTTCGAGATACTGTTTTTATTGCTATGATTGTACAAATTTTTCAAATGGATTAATTCCCCTATGTGGTTTAGTAACCTTATTTGTTACCGCTTTAAGCAAGACGTTTCATACACTCAAGAAGATTTTGACAAAGCATTAGAGCAAGATTTATTTCGCCCATGTACGGGCCAAGAGCTTGCTACATTTGGTTGGACAAAAGCGTTTGGAAAGCATGGCGATACGCTATCGCATTTTTCTCAAAAAAGTATTTTAGTTTGCGCTAAACGTGAAGAAAAAGTACTTCCGGCTTCTGTTATTAACGAGCTAGTCGCTGAGAAAATTGATCTGATAGAAGCTGAAGAAAACCGTCCAGTTAAAAAGAAAGAAAAAGACGAATTAAAAGAAAACATTCTTCACACCCTACTACCTCAAGCATTTAAAAAGTCGAGCTTGCAGTTTGCTTTTATTGACCAAGAAAACGGTTGGGTTGTTGTAAATAGCGGAAGCTTTAATAAAGCAGAAGAGCTACTGGCATTACTTCGTAAATCGTTAGGAACGCTTCCGGTTGTACCTGCGTTTGCTAACTACGATCTAGATGTATTTTTAACTGATTGGTTAACTAACTTTAGTACACCAGAAGGTTTTGCTATTGGCTCAGATGCTGAACTTGAAGAAGCAGACGACAGCGGCGCACAAGTAAAGCTTAAAGGTCATGACCTATCATGTGATGAAGTTAAATCGCATTTAGAAAGTGGTAAACGCGTAACTAAACTAGCCCTTGATTGGCAAGAGCGTCTTAAGTTTATGCTGCAAAACGATGGCTCTATCAAACGTTTAAGCTACTCTGAAACTCTAAAAGAAGAAAACGCAGATATTCCTAAAGAAGATATGGCTTTAAAACTTGATGCTGACTTTATTTTAGCTTCTGAAGAAATAAAGCAATTACTTGAAGAGCTAACAGCGGGTTTAGGCGACGTTGAAGATTTAGAAAAAGCGTAAATATACTAGGGCCTGTTTATCTTTTGAGATTAAATTTGCAGCAGACTGTTTGGTATTTAGGCAAGACAGAGCCTATGCAGTGTGGTTTTTCCCCATGAATAGGCGATAACGCAGCATAAATGCCAAACATGCGCTGCCCGAAGGGTTCTGCCTAGGGGCAATTTACTCTTTGTTGCTCGGTTTTTACTTAGCCCACTAGGTTACAAACCTCGCGCCGCGATTAAATTGCCCCTAGATTGAACAAATTTTAATCCTGAAAGGTCAACAGGCCCTAATAAAAATCCGATAGCAGCTGTTGTTATCGGATTTTTTTATGGAAATTTTATAGGTTTCACACAAATTTATACCAACGACATTAGAGTAAACTAACCAATTAAGTGAAACATAAGAGTTCACCTGCGCTAAAGGGAGTTCATTATTTAAGAGGGTTACAAAGGTTTGTAGGTTTATTGAATACAGAACAAAAAGCAATTTGTATAAAACTATTGTGTGAAGTGTATTATTTAAAAAGAATGAACAGATACTCAGGCGAGCTTTTAATTTTAATCAGGCCCATTAATTTATCTTTTGGGGATAGGCTATTATTTTAGCTTTTAATGTCTTCAACTGTAGGTTTGCGGTATATTTTTATGATGTGATACATGTTTACTAACGACAACAAGCCGTTAGTAAAAATCACAGGTGTTGCGTCAATGGCAACACCATATGCAGTAAACACCATACAACCAAACATGTTATACCAACGTAGTTTTACTACATCTGTCATTGTTAACGATGCGACCAATAAAGCTGATGCAATATAACCTAAATATTCCCAACTCAATTGTTCTCTCCTAGCCTTTAGGTTAGCATTACATGTACTGCTAGCTTATGGCATTTGTAAGTATTGCAAAGTTACAACGAAATAAAAAAGCTAACCTGCTTAAAAAACCTGAAAAACTTGCCGGAAAACACCAGCAACTTCTTAAATCATTACACGGGAAATGAAGGTAAAATAATACTCTTAGCAAAGCTAATAATATTAGTAGCAAGTTAGCGTAAATTCTTAGTGTCTTAATGCTATCGTCATTAAGATGTAATAAATAGGACAAATGTCCGAAGAGCACATTGATGTTTCAATACCATTTTTCTAGTTATCTTGTTGATCAGCTTTTAACCTTTGCCGGTAGTAGCTATCAACAATCAAAAAAAGAAGTCCTGATCCATCAAGATCAGCCTTTAAGCAAGCTTGTGCTTGTACGCAGTGGCACTGTGTCGTTTAGTTACGACGTAGGTAATGGACGACGCCTGCTGTTAGGACAATTGGATTGTAACAACACCCTTATAGGTGAAATAGAAGCGCTAAATAATAATCCGTGTATTTATACGGTCACGTGCTTTAGTGATGTGACTTATAACCTTATTGAATTAAGGCATTGGCGTGCTCTACTGCTTGAAAAGCCAGAACTAAGCTTGTACACCGCACAAACCATTGCGGCTAAGTTTCAAGAGAACCAAAAAATCAATTTAGATAAGTTATTACTACCACTTAGCTATAACATAGCTAAAGATTGCTTACTAAGAGCCGAGAACAACAACCCTACGCTACTTAGAGCCTACCCAACTGTAAATGCTGAAGCCGAACGCTTTGCTACCACTGAGCGAGCTTACAGGCGTGTTGTTACTGAACTCGTAGAAAAAGGTTTGGTACTTAGAAGTAACGATGGCTTACAAGCAGTCGATATACCAAAACTCAGTAAATATGTGGATAGCTTTGCTCAGCTTTAGTTTATTGATTAAATGATAAGTTAAGTAACGCGCTCAACTTTACGTATAAAAAAAGGCCTTAACGGCCTTTTTTTATTTATGCAAATTACTAATTACTTCTCTAGCAAAATGTCATGAATTTTTGCAAGGTCAGATTTACCAGCAATAATTTCATCTGGCGTTAAACCCGATAATTCATGCGGGAACACTAACCATTCTTCAGACTCATGAATATAATAATCTGGAACAGTGTCTACTTTTGAATTTTTAGGCTTGTAATACGGGCACGCAATACGAATATCACGTGGCAAATTTAAGCGCATAAGCTCTGAAAGCTTTTCTTTTAGTGCAACAATACTACGGCCTGAGTCAAATACATCATCAACAATTAATAATGAGTCGCCTGCATTTGCGTTCTCAACAATGTAATGTAATCCGTGAACTTTAATTTCTTTTGATTGTTTACCAATACCGTAATAAGACGATGTACGTACCGCAATATGGTCAGTCTCAATGCCTTTGTAATCGTAATACTCTTGAACAGCAATACCGATTGGTGCACCACCTCGCCAAATACCAATGATAAAATCAGGACGAAAGCCATCTTGGTATACTTGTGCCGCTACGCGGAACGAATCTTCAAGCAGCTGTTGAGCTGTGATGTAGCACTTATCTGACATAATTAGAAACCCCAGTGGTGGATATAACATTTGAGCGCAGCTTAGAGTTAAGCAAAAAATTAAACTCAAACAGGTATTGGCGACAGATTTTACCGTAAATCAAACTAAATTGCTTGTCTGCAAATCAAAAAATAGGCACCAAGTGGTGCCTATTTTGTATCTTAAAAGCCTATTTTACGTATTATTAAGCTTTTTCTAACAATGTACGTGCAACAGTACGCATACCTTGAGTTGTTGCACCAGCAGCCCATTGGCTTGTGCTGCCCATGTTAAATGCAGCTGCTAAATCTATGTGTACCCAGCCTTTGCCATCGTTTGGCACAAAGCGTGATAAAAAGCCTGCTGCATTTGATGCACCGCCATAACCGCCACCTTTTTGTGCGCGGCTATTTGCCGTATCAGCGTAAGGCGATGGGCAGTTTTGTTGATGCCATTTTTCAAGAGGAAGAGGCCAAGCAGCTTCCATTTCTTGAGAGGCAAACCCTTCAACTTCGCGTGCTAGTTCTTTATCAAGTGCAAATAATGCATTGTACTCTTGGCCAACAGCAACTAGTGCTGCACCAGTTAGTGTTGCTGCATCAATAATAAGTGGAGCACCAGTCTCACCAGCAGCCATTAGGCCATCAGCAAGTACTAAGCGACCTTCAGCATCGGTGTTTACAATTTCAACTGTTGTGCCATTTTTATAAGTAAGAATGTCACCTAATTTGTATGCATGACCCGAAATCAAGTTCTCTGCACAACATAAAAACAGCTTAATACGTTTTTCAATACCACGGTTAATAGCCAATGCTAAGCCTGCAGTTACTGTTGCCGCGCCGCCCATGTCGCACTTCATACCAAGCATACCTTCGCTTGATTTGATTGAGTAACCACCTGAGTCAAACGTAATACCTTTACCTACAAGCGCTGCACTTACTGGTGCATTTTCGTCGCCTGTTGGGTTGTAATCAAGCTCAAGTAATACAGGTGGGCGAACACTACCGCGACCAACAGCATGAATACCAATCCATTGCTGCTCTAGTAACGCATCGCCTTTAATAATTTGGTAACTAACGTGCTCAGGCGCTAGTGATTGAATAAACTCAGCTGCTTTTTCAGCAAGGCTTTCAGGGTAAATGTCATCGGCCGTGCCGTTAACCATTTCACGTGCCCAAATTGCTGACGTTTTTAAATGAGCAAGTTCTTTAATATCTGATTGTGCGTTATCAACAAACTCAACACCATTTAACGATTTTGGTGTTACAAAGCCTTGATAAAAGGCCCACTGGCTTTCTGTACACCAAGTATCGCCTGCTAGTTCAACGTTTTTAACGCCTTGGATTGCAAGAGTTCGACCTGCTTTTTGAACATTTTTCAATGTTTCTTGCTCAGACAAATGTACCGTTGCACCGCGCTCGTTAAAAGACAACGACGCATTATCGCCCCAATGGCTAGCTGCCGCTTGTTCGCTTAGTTGAACAACAAATTTTTCACTCATGTTAGAATACCCTTGCACTTAAATGTGCCACCGAGTTTACTATAGAGCGCTTAAGTTCCCAACAGCTTGAGATAAATAACATAAATCACACTGCTGTGCAGTATTTACACTTTGGAAGTCATTATGAAGTACACGCCAGCGCTGCAACCAGCCACTTTATTAAAACGCTACAAACGCTTTTTAGCTGATTTACAACTAAGTGATGGCAGCGAATTTACCGCCCACTGTGCAAATACAGGTAAAATGACGGGATGCGCAGAATCAGGTTTTGCTGCTTTTTATTCAACAAGCGATAACGCAAAACGAAAATACCCGCATTCATTAGAGCTTACGAAAAATAACTTATCTCAGCTTATTTGTGTAAATACAGCGGTGGCAAATAAAGTAGTAGAAGAAGCAATAAACAATAATGTGATAAGCGAGCTACTCGACTACAGTCAATTAAAAAGCGAAGTAAAGTACGGCAGCGAAAACAGCCGAATCGACTTTTTACTCACAGACGAAAATAAACCTGATTGCTATGTAGAAGTTAAATCAGTCACATTATTAAGCGAAAATGCTCCACAAAGTGGGCAAGGCTACTTTCCTGATGCGCAAACACTGCGCGGACAAAAACATATTCGCGAACTAATAGAAATGATCGAACAAGGCCACCGAGCAGTATTACTGTTCGCAGTTTTGCATGAAGGAATAAATACGGTAAGTGCAGCAGCACATATTGATGAAAAATATGCCTCATTATTAAGCCAAGCAATAACAGCCGGTGTTGAAGTATTAGCATACAAAGCGACTATTTCGGCGGATGAGATTTTACTTCATAAAAAAATAGTATTTATAGAATAGTGTATTGATGTGTTTATTTAAACAAAGGATTGAACTATTCGTAATTTGCAAAGTAAGTAACGAGCTCAAAATATAGAAAGTTACAAAAATGAATTATTAAAATTAACTTGTTTTTAAAGCTTTTGCCCATATAACAAGGCAAGTTTTAGAAAGCGAATATGTGAATTAATTAAAAGTGTAAACAAACTATTAATACACTTTTTACTCAGTAAGCATGGTTGAAGCTAATTCGATTAATTAAAAATAAATTTGCCTAGGGTATAAGATTCTGTTATTTATACCGCCGGCTAATGCTGAGGCATTAAATTAAGGATTTAGGAGAGAGTTATGCCAGACCAAAAGAAACATGGTTTATTGGCTCAAGCCGGTTTAGAACCATACCAAGAAAAACCAGGCGAAGAGTACATGAATGATGCACAACGTGCTCATTTTAGAACGATTTTAGAAACTTGGCGTAATGATTTACGTAACGAAGTTGATCGCACTAAATCGCACATGCAAGACGAAGCTGCTAACTTTCCTGACCCAGTTGACCGCGCTGCACAAGAAGAAGAGTTCTCTTTAGAACTTCGTACTCGTGACCGCGAACGTAAATTAATCAAAAAAATTGAAAAAACAATTAATTTGATTAAAGAAGATGATTTTGGCTTTTGTGAGTCTTGTGGCATCGAAATTGGCATACGTCGCTTAGAAGCACGTCCTACTGCCGATTTATGCGTAGACTGTAAAACACTTGCAGAAATCAAAGAAAAGCAATCTGGACGCGGCTAATTAATACTTATTAATTAGTTATGTCTCCTACAGCCGTTACTGCGCCTATGCGTAAATATCGCGGTCGTTTTGCACCGTCTCCTTCTGGGCCATTACATTTTGGCTCACTTGTAGCGGCTGTGGGTAGCTATCTGGATGCAAAAGCTAATCAAGGAAAATGGTTAGTTCGTATAGAAGACATAGACACTACGCGCGTGGTTAAAAACGCCGACTCCGATATTCTTAATACCTTACAAGCCTACGCCCTTTACTGGGATGAACCTGTTGTATATCAAACGCAGCGTCTGTCTTTATATCAAGATATTACCCACTCACTTTTAAAACAAAACCTTGTTTATGGTTGCACCTGTACTCGCAAACAAATAAAAGCTATTGGCGGTATTTATCAGGGGCATTGCAAAGCACTTAATCACAACACCCAATCCGGTGCGCTTCGTTTAGTTCAGCAACATCCAACGACTCAATTTAGTGATTTAATTCAAGGTGACATGAGCGTTAATAGTGCCCTCGCCCATGAGGATTACTTAATTAAACGCAGCGATGACTTATTTGCCTATCAACTTGTTGTGGTCGTCGATGATATTGACCAAGGGATTAATCGAATTGTTAGAGGCGCTGATTTAATTGAGCCAACAGCACGACAAATTAGTTTGTTTAAACAGCTCAACAGCCCTGTACCCGAATTCGCTCATTTACCATTAGCGGTTGCCAAACCTGGTTTTAAACTGTCTAAACAAAATTATGCTCCAGCCATTAGCAAACAAAATCCAAAGCCTGCTTTAATTAGTGCATTTGAATTTTTAGGATTGCCTGTTATGGCTGATTTAGCCGATTTAAATATTGAACAATTAATCGCTTGGGGCGTTAAAAACTTTAGCTTAAAGCAGGTACCACACGTATCCGAAATACAAATTTCTCAACATCCACATAGCCAAAAAGTCCAATTTACACATTTAAGTAAATAAAATAGCTAAAAACGGCTTAATTTCAACACATCAACTTAATTTTTAAACCCTGCTGGTATATGATAGCCGCCTAAATATATGCTAATTAAGCTAAGCAGCTTGTGCTGGGTTATAACCGCCCTATTTGCTGTAACTTTTGATTGCAATGTAGTGTCAATCATACCTTCTAGGAGACAGATTATTATTTCCAAGCTTTTTCAATTTTGCCGACAAATAATCGGCCCGAATACCAGTGCCGAAAGCGCTTCTGTAAGCAGTGAACCTATTGTTGTCACTCGTGGTGAGCATGGTATTTCTCGCAAACAATTTAGCCCAAATGCAATCAAAGTATTATACCGCTTAAAAGACGGTGGCTACGATGCCTACCTTGTTGGTGGTTGTATTCGCGATATATTGTTAGGCCAACAGCCAAAAGATTTTGACGTAGTTACAAATGCAACACCCGATCAAGTAAAAAAACTATTTAGAAACTGTCGCCTTATTGGCCGTCGCTTTCGTTTAGCGCATATTGTGTTTGGCCGTGAAATTATTGAAGTGGCAACTATGCGTGGCCACCACGAAGCGCAAGAAGATAAAAATCAAATAAGCCAATCAAGTGATGAAGGCCAACTGCTACGTGACAACGTATTTGGCAGTATTGAAGAAGATGCAGAGCGCCGCGATTTTTCAATCAATGCACTTTATTACTCAATCAAAGATTTTAGTATTCACGATTACGCCAACGGCTTAGCTGCTATTAAAGCTAAACAAATCGAACTAATTGGCGACCCCGAAACGCGTTACCGCGAAGACCCTGTGCGTATGTTACGTGCAGTACGTTTTGCTACTAAACTTGATATGAGCATTGCGCCTAAAAGCGAAAAGCCAATTAGCGAGCTTGCAAGCTTGCTTGATAACATTCCGCCGGCTCGTTTATTTGAAGAAATCCTTAAACTATTTTTGAACGGCAAGGCCGAAGCTAACTTTTTAATGCTGCGTAAATACGGCTTATTCCGCTCACTGTTCCCTGATCTTGATAAAATTTTAGATAAAAATCCAAGTGGCTTAGAGCACACACTTATTCAGCTAATGTTTCAAAATACCGACAAGCGTATTAATGCAGATAAAAAAGTAACACCAGCGTTTATTTTTGCTGCCCTACTTTGGTTCCCGCTACTTGAGCGTACTAAAAAAATTCAAAGCCAAGAGCAACTATCTGAATACGATGCTTTCGCACAAGCAATGAATAAAGTACTCAGTGACAACTCACAACATATTGCCGTTCCTAAGCGCTTTACTTTAGGTGCACGCGATATTTGGCATATTCAGCATCGTTTAGATAAACGTGCTGGCCAACGTGCTTACCGACTAACGCAGCAACCTCGCTTTAAAGCCGCTTACGACTTTTTATTATTACGCGTAAATGCAGGCGAAACGCAGCATACTGAGCTTGCACAGTGGTGGACACAGTATTTAAGCCAAGATATAAACGGCCAAAAAGAGATGGTTAAAAACTTAGGTCATCAAGGTGGCCCTAAACCACGAAAACGCCGTCGTCCAAATAAAAAGCCAACTGAGTAATAACATGCACCGTGTTTATTTGGGTTTAGGTGCAAACCTAAACTCACCAAAAGAGCAGCTTGATAACGCGGTAATCGCGCTTAAAAAGCTGCCCAATTGTGAATTTATAAACGTATCGCATTACTATGCTAGTAAGCCTATGGGCCCACAAGATCAACCTGACTATATCAATGCAGTAGCGTGCATTGAAACGACACTCGAGCCAGAGCAATTACTTGATTTAACTCAAGCAATTGAACTTGAGCACGGCCGAGTAAGAAAGGCTGAGCGTTGGGGTCCACGCACGCTTGATATAGATACCCTATTATTTGGTGATCAAATTATAAATACACAGCGCTTAACCGTGCCTCATTATGGTTTGAATAATCGCGAGTTTGTGGTTTACCCACTGTTAGAGCTTGCACCTGAACTTATTTTACCTAGCGGCATTGCATTAAAAACCATTGCAAATAACTTACCGCTCAACGACTTACAACAATTACCTCTGTAATTAACCTAGGCTTTTGCCTGCGAGGATATTATGTCTAAAATAACCGTTTCTACTTTAAATAAAATGAAAGCAGAAAATAACAAAATTACTGCATTAACAGCCTACGACGCTAGTTTTGCAAAGTTATTTCATGATAATGGCGTTGAAGTTATTTTAGTGGGCGACTCCTTGGGCATGGTACTACAAGGCGGCGATGATACGCTTGGCGTAACCAATCAAGATATCGCTTATCATACCCGCTGTGTACGCGCTGGTAGCCGCGAATTATTTGTAATTGCTGACTTACCGTTTATGACCTACTCAAGCGTAAGTGATACCTGTAAAAATGCAGCTGAGCTTATGCGCGCTGGCGCAAACATGATTAAGCTTGAAGGCGGAGAATGGCTTTACGAGAGCATTAAAACGCTTACTCAACAAGGTATTCCAGTTTGCGGGCATCTAGGCCTAACACCACAGTCAGTACATGTATTTGGTGGCTTTAAAATACAAGGTCGCGAAGAAGATAAAGCACAAAAAATGATTGATGACGCAAAAGCACTAGAAGCTGCTGGCGCACAATTATTAGTACTTGAATGTATACCAAGTGCATTGGCAAAACGTATTACTGACGCACTTAGCATTCCAACTATTGGTATTGGTGCTGGCAGTTTAACTGACGGCCAAATATTGGTAATGCATGACCTTGTTGGTATTTCAGCAGGTTACATTCCTAAATTTTCTAAAAACTTTTTGCTCGAAACAGGCAATATGCCTGCAGCCGTTCAAAAATATTGTACAGACGTTAAAAATGGCGCATTTCCAAGCGCTGAACACGAGTTTAAATAATGCAGTCAATTACTGAAATCAGATCGTTACGTAGTCAAATTAAAGCATGGCGCCAAGCGGGTCTTAGCGTGGCACTTGTGCCAACAATGGGCAACTTGCACCGTGGGCATTTTTCGCTAGTAGAAAAAGCAAAAAACTTAGCCGATAAAGTCGTTGTGAGTATTTTTGTTAACCCAATGCAGTTTGGTGCTAACGAAGATTTAGATAACTATCCTCGTACGCTAAGCGAAGACAAACAAGGCCTTGCTGAACTAGGCACTGACATTGTATTTACCCCAAGTGTAGACACAATCTACCCAAACGGGCTTGACGCACAAAGCTTTGTAGATGTGCCTGACATTTCATTAGGTTACTGTGGTGGTTCACGCCCAGGGCATTTTAGAGGCGTTGCCACGGTAGTTACAAAATTATTTAACCTTGTACAACCAGATTACGCCTGCTTTGGTGAAAAAGATTTTCAGCAACTGCAAGTAATTAAAACTATGACACGCGACTTATCAATTCCGGTTGAAGTTATTGGTGTACCTACAATGCGTGAAGTTTCTGGCCTTGCTATGAGCTCGCGTAATGGTTACTTATCTGATGAGCAAAAAGCGACTGCAACCGTATTATTTAAAGCACTTAATACATGCGCTGAGCAACTTAAAAGCGGCGAAAAAGACTTTGCAGAACTTGAAGCCGCAGCTAAAGTGAGTTTAGAACAAGCGGGTTTAAAACCAGACTATTTTAAGATTGCTCAACGAGATACATTAAAAACTGCTACAATCGAAGATACTCAATTTGTTATTTTAGCCGCAGCCTATTTTGGTGGTGTTAGATTGATCGACAATATTCAGGTCGAAATTTAATATTATTGCGACTCACTTTTTAAGGATTAAGCATGCACACATTAATAAAAACAAGCGTAGTCGCCCTTACTTTTGCACTATTAGCAGGTTGTCAAAACCAAGTTGAAAACCCTGAAATGAACCAGTGTGCTCAACAAAATTACCAATGCGAAAGCAACTGTGAACAGCAAACAACTGCTAAGGGCTTAAAGCAACAAGTATGCTCTGCAAAATGTGTTGATAGTTATAATCAATGTAAAGCACAAGCTGAAAAAATAGGTAATATTTAATCGTTTAAAATACTGGCTTTGTTTATATTTCAGGTCTTCAATTTTAGGCACAAAAAAACCGCTCAGTGAGCGGTTTTTTATTGCTTATGATTTATTATACCAATTTTATTAAAAAAATGATCATTCTAGCGTATTAAATAACTCACTAACTACGTTAAAAATTATTTATATAGAACAACTATGTATCATAATTTTAGCCTTGTTATTGAGCTATTTTCTTATCGCTATAATGGCTCACTAATTTAATGCAATTGGTATTAGTTTAAACCAAGCTTTTTAAGTTCTGTTTCTACTAACTTTGCAGAAAGTGGTACATAACCATCTTTTTCTACAATTTGCTGACCATCTTTTGAAAGTACCATTTTTAAGAACTGTGCTTCCATTGGAGACAATGGCTTATTTGGGTGCTTGTTTACGTAAACATATAAAAAGCGAGATAATGGGTATTTACCTTGCGCAACGTTATCAAGTGTTGCATCAACAAAGTTATCGCCTTTTTTAGCTAGCGGTACGGTACGTACGCCCGATGTTTTATAACCAATACCAGAGTAACCAATTGCATTTAATGAAGATGAAATTGACTGTACTACTGATGCAGAACCCGGTTGTTCATTTACGTTATTTCGGAAATCACCTTTACACAGTGCTTTCTTTTTAAAGTAACCGTAAGTACCTGATACAGAGTTACGCCCGTATAATTGAACATCTTTAGCTGCCCAGTCACCTGTTAGGCCAACATCGCTCCAACGGTTTACTTGCTCTGGTGCCCCACACTTACGAGTAGATGAAAAAATAGCATCTACTTGGTCAATACGAAGACCTTCAATTGGATTGTCTTTATGTACATAAACCGCTAGTGCATCAATAGCAACGCGTACTTCAGTTGGTTTATAACCGTAGCGTCTTTCGAACGCTTCGATTTCTTTAGATTTCATTTTACGGCTCATTGGACCAAGGTTAGCAGTACCTTCGGTTAGTGCCGGTGGAGCAGTAGAAGAACCTGCCGCTTGAATTTGAATATTTACATTTGGGTAAATACGTTTGTACTCTTCAGCCCAAAACGTCATCATGTTGGCTAAAGTGTCAGAACCTACTGATGAAAAGTTACCTGAAACACCACTAATTTTTTGATACTCAGGAATATCTTGGTCTAAAGCAACTGCTTGTGCAGATACGAAAGTTGTAACAGCCACACCCATTGCGGCAACTAAATTTTTAAATTTCATGGTGGGTTCTCCAGTTTGTTCGTCCCATTTTCTAACTGCTGCCCACTCTAAAGTGAGTACATGACAGTTACATTACTCTTAAATGACACTTTTATGACTTGACTGATTAGCTTAATTTTTTAGTTAATGGAACTATCTTATCCATTGAAAATTCAAAGGAAAAACACGATCCTTTGTTTACTTCGCTGCTAATATTTAATTTACTATCGTGGCGCGTTAGTACATGTTTTGTAATCGCTAGCCCTAAACCTGAGCCACCCGTTGTTCTGCTACGGGCTTTATCAACGCGGTAAAAACGCTCGGTCAAACGGTTAATATGCTCAGGCGCAATACCATCACCATTATCGGTAACACTAAAACATGCTTTATTGTTTTTGCGCTGCCAGCATACTTCTACTTTACCGCCTGGTTTTGTGTAATGAATGGCGTTAAATACTAAATTAGAAAACGCACTACGCAGTTCATCCTCAGAGCCTTTAATATCAAGGGTTTTATCAATATTAAAAATAAGCTCATGGCCTTTATCTTGATTAATTGACTTTGCCTCAGTGTGAATATAACCCAATAATTGCGGTACATTTATGGCTTTATCGTTATCTTGGCGCCTCGCACCTTCTATTCGCGAAAGCGATAATAATTGGCTGACTAAGCTATCCATGCGCTTACATTGTTCAAGCATAGTATTTTGCGCTTTGTTCCACATAGCTGGGGGCGGCATCATGTCGCCATCCATCATCTCAAGATAGCCTGTAACCACTGTAAGCGGTGTACGTAGTTCGTGTGACACATTGGCAACAAAGTCTTTACGCATTTGCTCTAGCTGTTTTAAGCGCGTTACATCACGTACTACAACCATAAGTTGCGTGCTTGCATAAGGCATTACCCTAAACTCAAGTACTTGCTCAATGCTGTGGCCGTTATCAAGCTCAAGCGCGTCGTCAAACTCGCCTTTATGCATGTATTTAGCAAACTTAGGTTCGCGAATTAAATTATCAAGGCGCTGACCATGATCGGTTGGCCACTGCAAACCAAGTACCTTAAGCGCAAGTTGATTACACCACACAATACTTAAATCATTTTGCAGGACCACAACAGCATCAGGCACCGCTTCTGCACCATCACGAAAACGACGAATTAAATCGGCAAGTTCGTTACGTTTTTTACGATTGCGATGCTGAAGATGATAAATACCTTCAAATACTTGTTCCCAAGCGCCTTCACCTTCTGGCGGATTAAAACTGCGTTGATTAAGTAGCCAATCGCTCAGGCGATAGAGCTGATGATAGTGCCAAATAAGGAGGGAAAAAGATCCTAAAAATAAAAGCAAAAATGGCGCGCCAACCAGCACACCAATTAATAGTAAGGGTAAAAAATAGATAAACAGGCGCTTTACTAACGCCTGCTTATTAACAACTCGATACATACACTCACTTTACCTTAGAGTAGTAATTCATGCGTATTTCACACATAAACTAAGCTTTAAGCTGATTACAGCTTACTTGAAAAACGATACCCTGCACCGCGTACAGTTTGCACTAAGCGGTCATGTCCAAGTGGGCCAATTGCTTTACGCAGGCGACGAATGTGCACATCAACCGTACGATCTTCTACGTAAACATTAGTTCCCCATACATGATCAAGCAGTTGTTCACGGCTATAAACACGCTCTGGGTGAGTCATAAAAAAGTGCAGTAATCTAAATTCGGTTGGTCCCATATCAAGCTCGTTACCTTCTGAGGTAACGCGATGTGATATTGGGTCTAAACGCAGGCCATGTACTTCAATAGCTTCCTCTAATGAGGTTGGCGATACACGGCGAATAACCGCTTTAATACGTGCCATGAGCTCTTTAGGAGAAAACGGCTTGGTGACGTAATCGTCAGCACCTACTTCAAGGCCGCGTACTTTGTCTTCTTCTTCGCCGCGAGCTGTAAGCATAATAATTGGGATTTGGCGGGTGTGTTCGTTTTGCTTAAACTTTTTAGCAATTTGAATACCGCTTCCACCTGGTAACATCCAATCAAGTAAAACCATATCTGGATAAGGTTCAACCATAGCTGCAATAGCAGAGTCGTAATCTTCTGCTTCAATTGCTTGAAATCCATTTTGCTCTAAAACAAAAACCAACATCTCCCTGATAGGAGCTTCGTCATCTACGACTAGTACTTTACGTGACATTCCAATTTATCTCTTACGCTATCGAATTAGTTTTCATTATTATGACTAAGTATGACATTTTTATGAAAGTGTAACGTGTAAATTAAAATGGTGGTAAAAAAAACACAAATTAGTGACAAAAAACCTCATTAACGTCATATTTTTAAAACCTTTTTAATATTGAACGTAATAAAAAGAGATTTACGATAAATTTTTAAAATGTCAGAATTTTTTAAATTACCTGCTTTTTTGCCCGTATTTAAATTACTACATAATAGCGAATTAGCTGGGATCATTGTTTTACTAACCCATACCTTTTTACAGATCGACGGCTTAAAACTAACTTTAATACCATTTTAAAATCAACCACCCCGTCTGTGTCGCCATTAATACGTTTAAAAATAGATCTAAATTTTACTAAGCCTAAATTAAAGGATCAGATTTTTACCAAGCTGATCCATTCTCAGATCAGAGTTGTACCTAGTTAAAGCCATAAGTTGTTGATTGTTTGTACAAATAAATAACGATCAAATTATTTCAAAGCCTAAAATAGCGCCAAAGCGTAGTTGGCTTAGTAAAGTAATGATCCAAAAGTGCTGTGTTAGTAAATGCGTGATCCCAAAGTGCGGCGTTGATAGTACAGTGATCTGATCAATAGAAGCCGTAACTTGTAATATAAAAGCGCAGGCATTAAAAAAGCCAGCAACAAAGTTACTGGCTTTTAAAGTGATCAGTTATAAAACTAATCTATTATCTAATTTTAGGGTCTAGTTCGCCGCTTAAGTATTTAAGGTGCATTTCATCAAGTGAAATTGGCTTAATTTTACTAGCCTGACCAGAAGTACCAAACGAGTTGTAGCGTGCAACACAAATCTCTGTCATGGCTTTAGTTGCTTCAGCTAGGTATTTACGTGGATCGAAGTTAGATGGGTTTAATGCCATATGACGACGAATTGCACCAGTAGATGCTAAACGTAAATCGGTATCAATATTTACTTTACGAACACCAAACTTAATGCCTTCAACAATCTGCTCAACCGGCACACCATAAGTTTCTGGAATTTCGCCACCATACTGATTAATAATTTCTAACCATTCTTGAGGAACAGAAGATGAACCATGCATCACTAAGTGAGTGTTAGGAATACGTGCATGAATCGCTTTAATGCGATCAATCGCTAAAATGTCATCTGTTGGTGGGCGAGTAAATTTATAAGCACCGTGCGAAGTACCACAGGCAATTGCAAGTGCATCAACGTGTGTTTTATTTACAAAGTCAGCCGCTTCTTCAGGATCTGTTAGCATTTGATCAGTGGTTAATATGCCTTCTGCGCCAACACCATCTTCTTCGCCAGCTTCACCTGTTTCAAGTGAACCAAGTACACCTAACTCACCTTCAACCGATACGCCACAAGCATGAGCCATAGCAACAGTTTCGCGCGTTACTTCTACATTATATTCGTAGCTTGAAGGGGTTTTACCGTCGCTCATTAACGAGCCATCCATCATTACTGATGAAAAACCAAGCTGAATTGAACGCTGACATACACCTGGCGATGTGCCGTGATCTTGGTGCATAACAACGGGGATATGTGGCCATTCTTCAACGGCTGCTAAAATCATATGGCGAATAAATGGGGCACCGGCATAAGCACGAGCGCCAGCTGATCCTTGAACAATTACAGGGCTGTTTGTTTTGTCAGCCGCTTCCATTATTGCGCGCATTTGCTCTTGGTTATTAACGTTAAAAGCAGGTACGCCGTAACCATGCTCAGCGGCATGATCTAAAAGTTGTCGCATACTGATTAAAGCCATTGGGTATTCTCCAATTTATCGACAGTAGTTCCCTACCATCTAGTTTGAACGGATGTGTTAGTTTGGCGTTATAACAACGCCACGAAAAACTACTGCTTTGCAGTAAAATTCCGTCTAAATTAACTATTAAATTAGGGTGAGAGGTATTTAATAATTAATTGTCGGTGAGAGCTATTACCCCCTCACCTTACGCTACTAAAATTACTTAGCGCGCGACTCTAGCATTTCAACTGCTGGAAGTTTTTTGCCTTCTAAAAACTCTAAGAACGCACCACCACCAGTAGAAATATAAGAGACTTTATCGGCAATGCCGTATTTATCAATTGCGGCTAAGGTATCACCACCACCAGCAATTGAAAACGCATTTGAGTTAGCAATTGCTTGTGCAATAGCACGTGTACCATTACCAAACTGGTCAAACTCGAACACGCCAACAGGGCCATTCCATACAACAGTGCCCGCATTTGCAATAATTTTTGCAAGCTTGCTCGCTGTATCAGGACCAATATCAAAAATCATATCGTCGCTTGTTACTTCGCTTACGTCTTTAAGC
The DNA here is from genome assembly GCF_056470645.1 of Pseudoalteromonas sp. TP27. Lineage (NCBI taxonomy): Bacteria > Pseudomonadati > Pseudomonadota > Gammaproteobacteria > Alteromonadales > Pseudoalteromonadaceae > Pseudoalteromonas > Pseudoalteromonas sp. TP27. The sequence continues at coordinate 46,047 of NZ_JARDAK010000002.1, forward strand.
GTAGCTACAGCAGATTCCGAAAACTCATTACCAACAACTACGTCAGTCGGTACAGGGATTTCACCATTATTAGCAATCGCGGCTGCACATAAACGGTTCGCTTCATCCATTAAATCAGGTTCGTAAAGCGATTTACCAACTGGGCTACCTGATGCGGCAATGAAGGTATTAGCAATACCGCCACCAGTAACTAATTGGTCAACAATTTTAGAAAGTGAATCTAAAACAGTTAGCTTAGTAGATACTTTAGAACCACCAACAATCGCCACTAATGGACGCGCTGGGTTATCAAGTGCTTTGCCTAACGCTTCTAGCTCAGCTGATAATAACGGACCTGCACATGCCACATCGGCAAATAAGCCAACGCCATGGGTCGATGCTTGTGCACGGTGAGCCGTACCAAATGCATCCATTACATATACATCACACAGTGCTGCTAGTTGCTTAGATAACGCTTCGTCGTTTTTCTTCTCGCCTTTGTTAAAGCGTACGTTTTCAAAAACAACCACTTCGTTATCAGCAATATCAACACCGTTTAGGTAATCTTTTTCTAAACGTACAGTTTGCTCAAGAGCATCGTTTAAGTAATCAGCTACAGGTGCAAGCGAAAACTCTTCATCATATTCCCCTTCCGTAGGACGGCCAAGGTGTGACATAACCATTACTTTAGCACCCATCTCAAGCGCTAATTTAATAGTAGGTAGTGCTGCACGAATACGCGCATCTGACGTCACTTTACCTGCTTTAACTGGTACATTTAAATCTTCACGAATTAATACGCGTTTGCCGTTTAAATCTAAATCTGCCATTTTTATGACCGACATGAACATCTCCTTAGTTAACGATACTGAACCTGAAAAATACGTTTAAAATTATTATATTAATAAATTACTTATTCACTGCCATCATAGCACGCGCTGTGTCGAGCATACGATTAGCAAAACCCCATTCGTTATCACACCATACTAATAACTTTATCAGTCGTTTGTGACTAACACGTGTTTGTGTACCATCAATAATACAAGAATGTGGGTCGTGATTAAAATCAACCGATACAAGCGGCTCTTCGGTATAACTTAAAATACCTTCTAAGCGGTCTTTGGCTTGCGCTTTAAGTGCATTATTTACTGCATTTAAATCTACATCGGTATTAACCGTTACACTTAAATCCATTGCCGTTACATTTATAGTAGGTACGCGTACGGCGATGGCTTCAAAACGGCCTTTAAATTTAGGTAAAATACGGTCTATACCACGGGCGAGCTTTGTATCAACTGGAATAATTGATTGGCTTGCAGCGCGAGTACGACGTAAATCATGATGATAACCATCAATCACTTGTTGATCGTTCATCGACGCGTGAATAGTCGTAATAGCGCCCGATTCAATACTAAATGCATCATCAAGTACTTTAATAACCGGCACAACACAGTTAGTTGTACACGACCCGTTAGACACAATCGTGTGTTCGCTTTTAAGCTCATCGTCGTTAATGCCATACACAATCGTAGCATCAACATCGTTATCGGCCGGATGCGAAAACAACACCTTTTTAGCGCCTGCAGTAATATGTAACTGTGCGTGTTCACGCGAGTGATAAACACCCGTACATTCAAGTACAACGTCTACATCGAGCGTTTGCCAAGGTAATTCAATTGGGTTTTCTTCACAAAAAAGTGCAATGGTATCGCCTGCAACACTAATGGTGTCTTCACCAAGTTTTACAGGAAAAGAAAAACGACCATGGGATGTGTCGTATTTTAATAAATGAGCAATAGCTTCAGGATCAGCAAGTTCGTTAATCGCAACAATTTTTATATCGTCGCTCAAACCAGACTCGTATAACGCGCGGACAATATTTCGACCAATACGACCAAAACCATTAATTGCAAGTTTGATTGCCATGAAATATAAAATCCACTCTTTTAGCGTGCAGATAAAGGCAATACGCCTTTTAGATGGCTGTATTGTAATCGACCTTGAGTATTATTATAAGAGGGTAGCATTAGAAACTTTAAATTAAGAGTAAAGAGCTTACGCGTTGCAAGCTCTTTAATGGATCTGGGCTTTTAGATTAAGCCTTGTAAATTAAGCTTTTTAAACTAGTTTTTTTAATGCATTAATTATATCTTCTGGCTCAGAGCGAGTACGGTAATCAACATCAACATAGCGCCAAGTCACTTTACCTTGTTTATCTAAAACAAAGGTGGCAGGAATAGGTAAAATACTGCCATTTCCGTTATTCAGCGACTCTAAATCTAGGCCACGGTCTACTCGCATATGCTCTAGTAAAAATGTAGGTACTTGCCATGCTACGCCGTAGCTTGCTGCTACATCCGCATTTTGATCACTTAGCACTAAAAAATCCATTTTACTTATTTCGTTTTCGCTCATTGAGCCATCAGGTACTTGCGGGCTAATAGCCACCAGCTGCGCACCTAAAGCATGAATTTCAGGTAAACGTGACTGCAGTGCTTTCAGTTGTAAATTACAGTACGGACACCAACTACCACGATAAAAAGTAATAACCACAGGTCCTTGTGCAAGTAGCTCTTCTAATAAAATTTGCTCACCTTGTTGATTCGGCAGCTCAAAGCGTGGGGCACTTTGAGCTAAATTAAGTGCATTTGCACCCTCTTGAAAGGATTTTGCTTGAGCAATACTTTCATCAACACCTTTCATAAAATCAGGATTACCTTTTCGCCCAGCGGCTACTTTTGCCTCGGTTTGTGCTTTTAATGTGTTGCCTTCATCGCTCATAGTATCGCTACCTTCAAATTAATCAAAAACTTAAAGCCAGCTTACATTATGAAAATGTATTTGAAATGAAAATTTTAGCTTATTCATCTACCTCTAAATCAAATACCACGTTTATTGATGAGGTGATGCTTATTATTGAATTGGTACTTATTATTTTATCTACATACCGTTTATGTTCGAAGGGGTTTGAATTATTTGTATAATCCGATAAAACTGAGTGCTTTGCATCGCCTTCATTATCGCCGAAATTCGTTCGGTTTGAATTTGAACTGATGCTGTAAACTTTTCCAAGTTTAGCGCCAAATGCTTTAGCAAGCAGGTTCCCTTTAGCTATTGCGTCATCTACTGCCGCTTGTGTTACCTGCGCCTCTAACAACTTTGCTTTTGAAGATACACTCTCGATTGCTATAACATTATTTATTTTTAGACTTTGTGCAAATTCAATAAAACCATCTATTTTTCTAATATCATTTATTGCTACTTTAACTGTTTTTAGCGCTAAGTACTTATCGCCTGAAACAGTCCCCGTTTCTGTACCAATAATATTGTATACATTGCTTTTTAAAGCAGATATAAAAACATCGTCTTGCTTAAAACCGTATTTATCGACTCCTTCTAGTAACAAGTTAATCTGGGCATCAAGATCTCGTTTAGCCTCAAGCAACGTATCTTTAGTGCTCGATACTTCAAAGGAAACTTGAGCCATATCAGGTTCAACTAATACCTCCGCAGTCCCTTGAACCACAATATGACGATTTGTAGGCAAGCTTGAATTAGCAAAAGTGATGAGTGGGAATAAAGTTAAGAAAATAGTAGTGATGAGTTTCATGTTCGTTCCTTGAAGTGGTTAGTTAAATAGTAATGATTACGTAAGCGTACCTATAATTATACAGGTAATAATAAAAGTAAACTGTCCTTTATTGTAGGCAGGAGTTTGCCTCGCGGCATAAAGCCGCGCCTACAGTAACCGCCTCTTTATTGTAGGTGGGAGTTTACCTCGCGCGGCATAAAGCCCCGCCTACAGTAACCGCCTCTTTATTGTAGTTTATCTCGCGCGGCATAAAGCCCCGCCTACAGTAACCGCCTCTTTATTGTAGGCGGGAGTTTACCTCGCGCGGCATAAAGCCCCGCCTACAGCCAACCTACGTCAACTCAGCTACTTTTAGCTCTTTGTCACGGCTTATTTGATGGCACTGCGCTAGCAGTAACTCGGCGGTGGCTTGTGCATCGGTCAGTGCATGATGACAATGATAGCTTGGTAACTCATAACGCGCACGGCACGCATTAAGGGTTAAATCATCTTGTTTTATTTCAGTTGAATGATGAAGTAAGCGCTTTTTCTCGATATGGAGCGTGTCGATTATGAGTTTAGGCCGCGTTGTTATATTGGCATTTTTAAGCGCTATTTTTAAAAAGCCCCAATCGAGCATGGCATTATGAAATACTAAAATACAGTCGCTAAAGTGGCTACTTAATTGCGTTAGTATGCTGTTCAGGCTTTGTCCTTTTGTTATAGCATCGTCGCTAATTCCATGAAAAACAGGACTTTGCTCAAGGCTTTTTACATCTTTATTTATAAGGTGCTGTGACTCACTCATTTTTATACATTGGTTATCTATTATCACCCATGCTACCGATACAATTTCGTGCTGTTTTGCATCAAGGCCAGTGAGCTCTAAATCAATCACTAAGTAACGTTGTTGTAAGGCATTTTTACCGAGTAATTTACGGCGCTTTAAATACCGAGTGAGCAGCTTTTTTACCATGTTAGTAATCCATCATTATAAACTGCCGCGAGCAAACTTAAACGCAGCGGCTTGCTGGGCTTGTTTAACAAGGTAAAACGCTTCTTTTAGTTGATGGCGCTCTAGTGAGTTTAATTTATTAGGATTAATACAATTACTCGGTAAGCCCTCTTCGTTTATTTGAGTACTTAAGCGAAGTTGCGTTAAAAACCGCCAGCAGTCTTTTAGGTTGTATATATCCTCTTTGCTGATCAGTTTATGTTTTAGTAGTGCGTCCAACCGCTCTTGCGTGTTGGCGCGCCTAATACCCGCTTTTAAAGCGTATAACCGCACTATGTCATTTATAATTACGACACCGCGTTTTTTTAAATCTATGTATTTATTATTTTGATCTGTTTTTTCGGTTTTAAATTTATTAAATAAACCAATTGGCACGCTGTTACTGCTTATATCGCTTGCCATTGCGGCATAGAATAAATCATTACGTGATATACGAATTAGTTGCTCGCAAAAAGCGGTGTATAAAGTGTTAGAGCCTTCTATAAAGCGCAGATCAAAAAATATTTTACAGTTAAGCATTGCATTGGGTGTCGGACTTTTTATCCATTTAAAAAAGCGCTCGCTCCAGTCGTTTACACTCATTCGACACTCATCACTGCTTGCCATAATATTACCTGGGCAACGCCTAATGCCGCATTCAACCAAGTTTTCACATACAAACTCACCCATGCTTTTAAAGTAAGCGTGCTGATCGGTGGTTAAGTCGTTTGGGAGTAATAAGCCATTGTCTTGATCTGAATGCAGGGTTTGTTCTTCGCGTGCTTGCGAGCCAAAGCAAATAAAACTAAAGCTGGTTGGCGCTGCGCCATGCTCTTCTTGAAATAAGTGAATAAGGCGCGACGTAAGCGCATCGGTTAAACCACTGAGTAATTTACCAATTAGCGATATATCGTCAATGTTGTACGAAAAACCACGCAGAAGTTCGGGGATTTCTTTTGCGTAGCGTTTTAAGTCGGTAATGGTATGTGCTTTATATATGCGTCCGATAAGCTGCACGGGGTCACTTTTTTGTTGGCGCAGTAAATCGGTGCTGGTTATCATTCCTATCGGGTTATGATTTTCGTCAAGCACGGGCAAATGGTGAATGTTGTATTTAAGCATTAAGTGCAGCGCCGAAAACACCCGGTTATTTTCAAATATAAACTTAGGTTTGGCGGTCATAATACTGCTTACTGCGTCTTGTGGATCTACTTCGTCAGCAAGTACTCGGTTACGTAGATCACGGTCGGTCACAACCCCTACTAAGTGCGCGTGCTGCGTTATCATTATTGACGACACACCATGCTCTTTCATTTTTTTAGCACTTTGTCTAATACTTGCATCGGGTGCAAGGGTAATAGCAGTGCGGGTCATCAGTTCTGATATTTTACGTTCAGACCAACTGTCGTTTTTACTTTTATAATGCGATGACAACAAGCGGTTTGCATGAGCGCGTACAAAATATTGTTCAAACGATTTATATTCTCGGCGTAAAAAGTCAAAGTCTGTTTGGGAGAGCATATACACTATGCCCTCTTTTTGTACTTCCAACCTATTTTGAATGGCCTCGCCGGTTAACAGCGACGGAAAACCAAAATAATCACCTTGTGCAAGGCGCGTTACCACATCGCCTTTGGCATCAACTAAATCGTATAGACCAGAGCGAATTAAAAATAGTTTGGGGTTTTCACTTTGTAACCACTGCGCTTGGTTTTCGCGTGTAAGGTAAATAACATCGAGGTGATTTACAAAGTACTCGCATGCACTGCTGTTAAGGAGGCTAAAAGGCGCTTGCAAACATACATACTGGGCTATTTCTTGTTGTTCTACACTCATTGTATTCGCTCTTTAAATGGTGATGTACCAATCTAATGTACTTATTTATTAAACAAATAAAAAGCCCGACTAAAGTCGGGCTTTTGGTGCTTTATGATTTTTAAATCTAGCCTATAAATTGTAGCCTAATGATCATGCGCTTCTGCAGACCCTTTAGGGTTACGAATACCTTCAACCATTAGTTGAATTTCTGGTGGTGTAGGTTGGGTAAACTTAAGAACAATTGCAGCAACTGCAAAGTTAATAATCATACCAATTAGACCAATACCTTCAGGCGAAATACCTAAGAACCAGTTTTCAGGGCTGTTAAGCTCAGGGCTAACAAACTTGAAGAAGATAATATACGCAGCGGTAAAGCCAATACCCGTTACCATGCCTGCAATTGCGCCTTCGCGGTTCATTGTTTTAGAGAATATACCCATAATAATTGCTGGGAAGAAACTCGCTGCCGCTAGGCCGAATGCAAATGCCACTACCGATGCCACAAACCCAGGCGGGTTAATACCAAAGTACGCGGAGATAACAATAGCGACCATGGCTGCCAACCTCGCTGCAAGTAACTCTTGCTTGTCGGTAATATCGGGCTTGAGAGTTCGCTTGAGTAAATCGTGCGAAACGGAGGTTGAAATAACCAGTAGTAAACCGGCTGTTGTAGAAAGCGCAGCGGCAATACCACCTGCAGCTACAAGTGCGATTACCCACGCTGGTAAGTTAGCAATCTCTGGATTAGCTAATACCATAATGTCGCGGTCTACGTTTACTTCGTTAGCACTGTTCGGATCGGTAATTTTACCCGCCGTGTAGAACATTTTGCCATCGCCGTTTTTATCATTAAATGTAATTAAACCTGTGCGTTCCCAGTTTTTAATCCACCCTGGTGCTTCTGCGTACTCTGTACCACTGCCGTCTTTACCGTTTATGGTATCAATCATGTTTACACGAGCAAACGAGGCAACCGCTGGTGCTGTGGTATAAACAATCGCAATAAATACTAATGTCCATGCTGCAGAAATACGTGTGTCTTTTACGCGAGGTACAGTGAAAAAGCGAACAATTACATGTGGTAAACCCGCAGTACCTACCATTAACGCGCCAGTAATAGCGAACACGTCAATCATGCTCTTAGAGCCTTCGGTATATTGTGCAAAACCAAGTTCAGCGCTTAAGCCATCTAGTTTATCAAGTACGTACACGCCATCGCTGCCAATTAATGTGGCACCAAAACCGGTTTGTGGGAAGAAGTGACCCGTCATCATCATCGAGATAAAAATGGCTGGTACAAGGTAGGCAAATACAAGTACACAGTACTGCGCTACTTGAGTGTAAGTTATGCCTTTCATGCCGCCAAGTACCGCATAAAAGAATACAATCACCATACCAATGTAAACACCGGTTTCAATTTCTACTTCTAAAAAGCGTGAAAATACCACGCCTACGCCACGCATTTGCCCTGCAATGTAAGTAAAACAAATGAATATGGCACATACAATTGCCACTAAACGTGCGGTGCGTGAATAGTAACGGTCGCCAATAAAATCAGGAACAGTAAACTTGCCGAATTTACGTAAGTAAGGCGCTAAACACATGGCTAATAGTACATAACCACCTGTCCACCCCATTAAGTAAACGCTGCCATCGTAACCTGCAAACGAAATAATACCCGCCATTGAAATAAACGACGCGGCGCTCATCCAATCGGCTGCTGTTGCCATACCATTAGCAAGAGGAGGTACGCCGCCACCCGCTACATAAAACTCTTTAGTTGAACCCGCTCGAGCCCAAATTGCTATGCCGATATAAAGCGCAAAGCTTAAACCAACAATTATAAACGTGAGTGTTTGAACATCCATTGCTTAGCTCCTATTCGTCTACGCCGTATTTTTTATCTAACGTATTCATTTTGAAAACGTACACAAAAATCAAAGCAACAAAGGTATAAATCGCGCCTTGCTGGGCGAACCAGAAGCCAAGTTTAAACCCAAAAAAACGTACTTCATTAAGTACATCAACCAGTAATATGCCAAACCCAAAAGACACGATAAACCACACTGCTAAGAGTTTAAATAACAGCGAAATGTTTTCTGCCCAATAAGCTTTTGCTTGTTCTTCATCTTTAAAAGCCATTTTTGTTTTCCCCTTTAAGCACCGCAATATCGCGATGAGTGGTTTTTTATCTTCGCTTACCAATTTAGCAACGCTGGTTAAATATTGAATTGAGACAATAGTCGTAACAGCTTATTAACGTTTACGTAAACTGCAGATTAAGTTCTATTTAAAACATAAAAAACTTTTTAATTACATAGAGTTAATCATTTATGGATATTTAAAATACAGCAAATGTTACAAATTAGTTAATACTGCGACATTAGTCTAATATAATTCCAAATTTAAATTTAAACCTTTAAATTCATAATCTTATAAAATAAATACTATTTAGAAATAAAAATCTGCACGCACACTCGCTAGGAGTTCTGGTATTGTGTTAATTCCTCATAGGGTTGAGGAACTATTTAAAATAATAAGGTTTAATAACAACATGACTGCCGTACTCATTATTGTTGCTTTAAGTTATATAGGTGTGCTGTTTTGGCTTGCCAACTGGGGCGATAAAACAACACCTTTGGCAAAGCGTATTAGCCACCATCCTTTTGTATATTCGCTGTCATTAGGTATTTATTGTACGTCGTGGACTTATTACGGCTCGGTAGGTACAGCGGCTACCAGCAGCTGGAGTTATTTGCCCATTTTACTTGGCCCTGCCTTGTTGTTTTTTTTCGGCCAAGGTTTTTTACGTAAACTGGTACTTGTGAGTAAAAAGCAAAACATAACCACTATTGCCGATTTTATTTCAGCTCGCTATGGCAAACGTCAAACCACGGCAATTATGGTTACAGTGATCGCCTTGCTCGCTACTATTCCCTATATTGCACTGCAGTTAAAAGCGCTTAGTACCAGCTTTTTACTGCTGCAAAGTAGCACTAAAATATCGGGCGATATGTTGGCGCTTTCGGCTACATTAATTATGGCTTTGTTTGCCATATTTTTTGGTACTCGCAAAGTGGATGTAACCGAATATCGTTCGGGGTTAATGCTCGCTGTTGCCTTCGAATCAATGATTAAACTAATTGCCCTTATTGCTGTTGCTGGACTTGCGGTATTTACACTCTTTAACTTGCCCGAAACCACTGCAAATAAAGTAACCGAATCGATTTGGGATCACTGGACCAACTTTAACTTTTTTAGTTTTAACTTTATTGGTCAGTCCTTAATGGCGGCAGCCGCTATTATATGTTTACCACGTCAGTTTCATGTAACCGTGGTCGACAACCAAAACAAACGCCACTTACTTACCGCTCGCTGGGCTTTTCCGCTGTACTTACTGTTAACTGCGGCAATGATTTTACCTATTGCCACAGCCGCTATTCATCCTGAAATTGGCAGTGGTTATTCACCAGATAGCTTTGTACTTGCCCTGCCGCTCATTAACGACAATGCCTTTTTAACCACCTTTGTATTTATAGGCGGTTTATCGGCCGCCACCGCAATGATAGTAGTCGCTACACTGACGCTAAGTACCATGATTTCAAACGATGTTGTGCTACCACTTATGCTTCGTCGTAAATTTAAACGTAACTTAATCACTACCAGTTATAAGTCTCGTATTTTACTTGTAAGACGCTTTGCTATTGCGGGCATTTTAATACTGGCCTACTTTTACCAGCAATGGTTTGGGCACAGTAGTGCGCTGGCGAGTATGGGTTTGGTGGCTTTTTCACTTGTTACGCAATTACTGCCTTCTATTGTGGGCGGATTATATTGGCGAAAAGGCCATGCATATGGCGTGTACGCAGGCTTAGTTGCAGGTTTTATTTGCTGGATACTATTTTTAATGCTGCCAATACTCGACGCTGGCGCAACACTTGATAGCGAGCTACAGCAAACACTAATAACGCGCGGAACCTTAATTGCGTTGTTTGCCAATATTGGGTGTTATATTAGTTTTTCACTAGGGGCAGAGGAGCGCCTAATTGATAAAATTCAGGCCGCTGCTTTTGTTAATCCCAAAGATCAGGCTATTTTAGCAAGACGCTTAAACAAAGATGTAAAAGCCACTGTTTACGACTTTAAAATACTACTGCAAACCTTTTTAGGGATTCAGCGCAGCCAGCAGGTATTAGCGCATTACGCTCTTGCACATCATTTAAGCGATAATAACGCACACCCAGAACCCGAATTTATAGCTTACTGCGAACGTGCATTAACAGGCGTGCTGGGCGCATCGTCGGCGCAGGCATTAATACACACAGTTTCGTCTGGTAAACGCATGGCGTTTGAAGAAGTGGTCAACTTTTTTGACGAAACCACTCAAGCGCTGCAATTTAATCAAAACCTATTGTTTACTTCGCTCGAAAATTTAAGCCATGGTATATCGGTTGTTGATAAAGATTTAAAGCTGGTGGCATGGAACAAACGCTACAGCGAAATGTTTGGCTATCCTGAAGGTTTTTTAGAAGTAGGCCAACCCATAGAAGACATTATTAGATACAACGCTAACCGTGGTGAATGTGGCCCTGGAGAAATAGAGCGCCAAGTAGAAAAACGCGTGCAGCATTTAAGATATGGCAGCTCGCATCACTTTATTCGCCACCGTCGTAATGGACAAGTGTACGAAATGATTGGTAACCCGCTGCCCGATGGCGGCTTTGTTACCAGCTTTTCGGATATTACAAACCACATAAGTACGCAAAATGCGCTTGAAGAAGTAAACATGGATCTTGAAAACCGCATAGAAGCGCGTACTCAAGAAGTACAAACCATAAATAAAGACCTACAAGCCCAAATAGATAGCCGTGTTCAAACAGAGCAAGCACTTACCTTAGCCAAGCGCGAAGCAGAGCAAGCCAACGACAGTAAAACACGCTTTTTAGCATTGGCGAGCCACGATATTTTACAGCCATTAAACGCAGCGCGTTTATACCTTGCTGCCATTGACGAAAAACAGCTCGACAGTACTAACCAAAACAGCTTTGAAAAACTAGGCGACAGTCTCGACTCAACCGTGCATTTAATGTCAGCACTGCTTGAAATAGCTAAGTTAGAACAAGGCGCTATGACCCCAACCCCTCGCCACTTTTATATTGAAGAAATTTTAGCGCCGCTACAAAGTGAATACGCTATTTTATCGAGCGATAAAGGTCTTAAGTTGAGTATGCGTTCAAGCCATCAAGTAGTGCACAGCGATATAACCTACTTACGCCGAATTATTCAAAACTTAGTTTCTAATGCGGTTAAATACACCGATAACGGCCGTGTATTAATTGCCTGTAGGAACCGAAAGCACAATTTACGAATAGAAGTATGGGATACCGGCCCAGGTATTAGCGAAGTAGAGCAAGCTAAAATATTTAACGACTTTTACCGTGTTGAGTCGGGCGATAACAAAGGCGTAGGCTTAGGCTTAGGTGTTGTAAAACGTATGGCTGACTTATTAAGTTTGCCCCTTGATGTGCATTCGGAGCCTAATAAAGGTAGCCGTTTTAGCATTGAAGTACCTTATGGAGAAGAGCAGTTTGTGCAACAAAAAAGTACCACAAACAGCCTAATAGAAAACCGTGCAGCAATTAATATTGTAGCCGTAGACGACGACCCAGAAAACCTAGCTGCAATGGCGAGCTTACTTAAAAAGTGGCAAGCTAATTACACCCTGTTTGATAACGTAGATAATGTACTCGCACATGCTAAGCAAAACGGTGCACCCGACGTTATTTTAATGGACTATCAATTAGGTAATGACTGCGATGGCATAACGCTAATTAAAACCCTGCGCGAAATTTGGCAAAGCCAAGTACCTGCTATTTTAATAACCGCAGTGCGCGACACCGAGCTTAAGCAAGAAACTAAAGCCGCTAATATTCATTATTTAAGTAAGCCAATTAAACCAGGCAAACTAAAAGCGTTGCTTAATCACAGTACATAATTTCAGTAGCAGGCTTTAACAGGCATAAAAAAATAGGCTCTAACAATTGTTAGGACCTATTTTAAAATGTTTAAATATCTAACAACGATCGAAAACAATCAATATTACTCAATAATACCAATCTGCTTATATACGGGGTCTATTTAACGTTAAGAAAATTACGCTATAACTAGGCAAACATTTTTGTATCTAGTTGTTCTAAATAAAAAATTTTTAACGACGTTATAGTGAAATTTAATTCGTTAAATTGATCAAAGATTTATGCAGATTGGTATAAGATGGCTTTTTAGCCTTATTAGCAAAGTAATATTTATACTTTTTTAAACAAAACCTCTGGGTTTACCATGGTTTTCATTTCAAGCACATTGCCATTTGGATCTTCAATAAAAAACGTTTCTTGCTCAAACTCATCACCAATAAAACGACGGTATGGTTTATCTAGGTATTCAATACCCGCATCTTCAATACGTTTTTTTAATCCATTAAATTCATCTTCAGATAAGTGAATCCCAAAGTGAGGTACTGCAACTGCGCCCATATCTACGTCGTGGCGAACTGTCGGTAAGCGCTCAACGCTTTGGTGCAAGGTAAGTTCATTACCCCAAAAATCTATATCTACCCAGCGACCTTCTTCACTATTACCCGTTTTGCAGCCTAGTACGTCACAATAAAACGCTTTAGCCACTTTTAAATCGCCAGCTGGAATAGCCAGATGCAAACAGTTAGACATAAATTACCCTTGGTTAACTCTTTAATATATTAAATTATCACTATTATACATAACTTGTGATTTATAGAACATTAACAACGATACTATTAAGCATATTTAATACCTAATAGTCGTTTAAAAAACACTCTTTTTAGGTTTGTAATTACTTATAACATTTATTTGTTAGAGAGTATTAGAAAGCGCAAAAGGATTAGTTTAAAATGCGCGGCTATGATCAAATTCTTATCTTTAAAATTCATCACTTTCTTTTTAGGCTTTGTAGCTTGCTTTGCTATGCACACTACTTTTGCACTACCTTTAGTAATTTCTGCAGCGCTAACGGGACTTATTGGCTCGTTTATTCCTTTTCCTGAGCGTTATAAAAACCATCCGTATGCTGCAATTTATGCTGGGAGCTTTGCGGGCATGTGCTCAACACATTTAATTACCAGTTACTGGGAGATTGCTATTATTTCGCTTATTGGCTCAAGTTTATATGTGCTCACTATGAACATGTTTACAGGTTTTGGTGGCAAGCTTGGTAGTGTTGCTTTTGCAAGTGTGGCACTTTTTGTATTAGCCAGAGGAATAGTCCTGTGAGTATTGAATACTCTTTACTGGTACTTCTTGGGGCTTTTTTAACATTTTATTTAGCTAAACATAGCCGCTTTGACGGCGTAAGAGCATCGTCTTCACTTTCTATTATTGCTTATTTAATTTTTAGCGCCTTAAATTTGAATCCAGATTTATACGCGATTATATTTTTTGGCGGTACATTTATAGGTATGAGCGCCCCACATCGCTTTGGTATTTATACCGTAGCAAGTTCATCTATCTTGTTTTCAATACTGTTTGAGCACCTCGTACCAAAACTTGACGGCTATGGCGGTGCACTAGGTATTAGTGCATTTTTGTCTGTTTGTATTTGCCATACTTGTATTTTACTAGGTGCCCCAAGAAGTAAAAAGCCACAATAACTTACTTACGTTTAATACTAGTTGTAGGGTAGCCAAATAGCACTCTACATTTAGCTTTTATTCCTGATGCCTTATAAACACTTTTAAATAAGTGCTCCCACTGATGAAACGTAATAACGACTGGGTTATTGCTATTAAGCTGCCCTATAATGCCGTATTTACAAGGCTTTGATTTATCTTCTTCTACAAAGGTGCCAAATAACTTATCCCAAATGATAAGTACACCGGCAAAGTTTTTATCAAGGTAACCTGCATTTATTGCGTGATGAACTCGATGATGCGAAGGCGTGTTAAATACTTTTTCAAACCAGCCTAATTTCCCCACTATTTGGGTGTGTACAAAAAATTGATACGCCAAATTTAGTGCAACGACGCTAAATACTGTAAGTGGCTCAAATCCAATTAAAATCATAGGTAACCAAAACACCCACATACCGGCTACGGGGTACATTAAGCTTTGCCTAAATGCAGTAGTAAAATTCATTTTAGTTGAACTGTGGTGAACCACATGCGCGGCCCACAGCCAATGAACATGATGCGATGCTTTATGAAACCAATAATATAAAAAATCTTGTAATAAAAATGCAAATGCGATACTTAACACGCTCACTTCAATATCAAACAACCTATATTCATAAAGCCAATTAAATAACGGCATTAACAGCAGTAACGCAATAGCATCTGCGCCTTGGTGCAATAGCGCTAACGCTGTATTCGCTAGACTATCTTTTATGTCGTAGTGACGCTTAAATTTAATAAATTCACAGCAAACAAATATTAAAAATATTGGACTAAGCGCGAGCAAGATAATTTCTGAATTCATATTTCACCTGCCAAAAAATAATTATTTAAATTGTTTAACGCTTGGGTTATATCTTTTGTAATAACGTATTTGAGTAATGCATTTGGTATCCACCACGGTGCCGAGCAACGTATATAATAGTTAAGCTCGGTAACATTAGGCTCTTTATTTGCTGCCAGGCATATATCGCCTCGATGATTAGCAACTGGCTTATCGCCTACTATTTGGTAACAAATATGATTTTGATCGGCACTAATTATTCGTTCTGAAAACGTTATTTTTCCTATTTTCACTTGCCTAACAGATCCTTTCCCACCTTTTATTTGCCCTTCGTCTTGTGCTTGTAATAGCTTAAATTTAGCGTTAAAAAATCGATGTAACTGTTGATGATCCAATAGTGTGCTTATTATTTGCTTTGGCTGTGCATTAACCGTTTGTTTTATTGTTATAAGTATCATTTTTATAGCAAGAGGTTATTAGGCATTCAACTAGCATATAAAAATTTAACGTGGCAAACTTGCTAATACACGACTATTTTTTAGCTTTAGATGACAAATGCACACATTAGCTGATCATTATTTTTCGAGTATTCTCGATTACTTACAAGCACAAGGCATTAGTGCTGAAACGGCTTTGCACGCTATTAACTTTGACGAATTTAGCAATCAGCATATTCATCAACTAGCGCCGCGTATTAGTTTAAATAGTTACAATGCCTTATTAATTTATGGCGAACAAAGCCTTAACGACTCTCTTTTTGGTTTTACCCTAGGTCAGCAAATTCGTACTGCTGACTACGGTGTTTTGGGTTACTTAATTGAATCGAGCGACAACTTAAGCAGTGCTATAAAAGCATTGTTAAGTTACGACAGCCTAGTGGCTGATATTGGTAAAGCGCAGTTTGAATTAAACAATGACACGGCAATTGTTCGTTGGGTCGCTCATAAAAGCTGTAATGAGCACGTTGTTTTACGAAATATGACTGCCTGGGTAAGCGTTATTCGTCAGTTAATAAATCTAACGCTTTCGCCAAGTAGTATTAGCTTTACTTATAATTGGCTGCCATCGCAAAGGCGCGTTCTTGAATCGTGGTTTAAATGCCCTGTAAAAAGTAGTGCTGAATATAATCAAATCAGCTTTCCGAGCTATTATTTAACGCTGCCTTTTAAAACTGATAACGCCATTATTAATTCTACTTTTAAGCAATTATCAGAGCAGCAACTCTCTAACTTTAAAAGCCAGCAATGTATAAGCGATAAAGTTAATCAGTTACTTACAGCTAAAACCACGTTGCAAAACTGCAACTTAATAGCCATAGCTAATGCACTTAATTTAACACCCCGAACGCTCCAACGACGCTTAAAACAACAAGATTTAACCTTTGCTCAGTTACTTGAAAAAGAAAGAAAAAAACGTACTAATACCTTAATTGGCAATACACCTTTAATAGAACTGACAAATATTTTAGGCTTTAAAGATCAGAGTTCTTTTAATCGTGCTTTCTACCGATGGTATGGCCACTCTCCGAGTAAGTATTTAGGTAAAAAAGCTTAAATACTTACGTAATCAAAGCTATTTACTTACGTTATTACGGCCATTTTTCTTAGCTCTATACAAAGCTAAATCAGCGTTTTTTAAGGCTTGATCAAAGCTTTGTTTTGCGACTCTTTGCGCTACGCCAATAGAGACAGTCACATTAACTGTTTTGTAATCACTTACCTTTTTCGATTTTCTGGAGTTTTTGTCTGTTCTTTTTGGGTTACGTATAACCATGCCATAAGTTGCAATGCTTTCCCTCAGGGCATCTAACTCAGGGATTGCTTGCTCTATAGATTTACGGGGAAATACTACCGTAAACTCCTCTCCCCCATAGCGATAAATTTTACCACCACCTTTTACGCCTGCCATTTTTGCTGCAACTAATTTTAGTACTTGATCACCAATATCATGCCCATAAGTATCATTAAACTTTTTAAAATGATCGATATCAAGCATAGCAACTGTGTATTTTCTGCCTAAAGATAATGCAAGCTGATTTAAAGCTCGACGAGTAGGGAGGCTAGTTAAGTCGTCCCTATACGCTAAATAATATGAGTCTGTACTTACTGCTAATAAATATATAGATGACATAGCAACAGCAATAACAGACCAAGGTAATGTAATTACATGAAGTTGATTTAAATACCAAACAACAAAAGTTACTAGTAATATCGTTTGTGTTAAGTCATGATTTCGTAAGCTTCGCCATAATAATACAATTCCAATTACTCTTAATGGCAAAAAAATTGGGATATATGGCGTTATCTGTTTCCATATTTCAGTGTTAGGAAATAACTCTACAAAACTACCACTTACTTTAAGCCAAGCAAACGTAATCCCACCACAAAAAACAATAAGTACGACACGAGTAAGGGTGTGTATTGAGAAGATAGCCCTATCTTTCATGAATGCGAGCAGCAGTAATAAACTTGCTCCACATAAGAGTAGCCACTGGGAGTTACCAACCAACCATTTAGACCACGTAAAAGTAGACTGCTCACTTATTAAATATAGTCCCCATAATAAACATAAAATAGCAATACGACTTCGATTAAACTGAGTTGCGAATACAGCTGTAATAATAAGTAAGGGAAATACTAAATAATTTATAATTGTTAGTTTGTCTTGCCATAAAGCCTCAAAGTGTATTAAACCAAAAAAAAGACCTGAAACACCAAGAGCGCTTAAAAAAGTAGACTTAATCCCTTTAAAATCCAACAACTGAAACTCCAACAACGCTAACCGAAAAATAGATACATTATTGTATTGATATGAATATTATTTTCTACTTTTATATTAAACTAAAAACAAAAACACATACTTTAGGATTTTATTTTGAAGAAAAAATAATGATATTTCTAAATTTCAATAAGAGTAATTTCATACTTAGTTTAAATTTTCAACATGGCTGAATTGACTATACATACGATTAATATCAAAAAGATAGGACACTTACATGATTCAAGCAGTTATAAACACCTATTAACAATGCTAGGCGTGTTGATCTTTCGTGATTGATTTTGCAGCTGTATGTTTGGTTTTTAGGCAAGGCAGAGCCTATGTAGTGTGGTTATTCCCCATAAATTGGCGATAACGCAGCATAAATGCCAAACATGCGCTGCCCTTTGGGTTCTTTCTAGGGACGATTAACTCTTTGTTGCCTGCATGGATGTAGATAAGGGGCGTGAGCAGGACGCGGAAGCTTTGCTCGGTTTTTACTTAGCCCACTAGGTTACAAACCTCGCGCCGCGATTAAATCGTCCCTAGATTGAACAAATTTCAATCTACAAAGGTCAACACGCCCTAGTTATATTAAAAAACGACAGCGTTAATTATTCATGCGTATAACTAATTAATGATTTCGGTTAACGCTTTAAAACAAATTTGAAAAACTAAAATAAGTTCACGCCAAACATCTCTCAATGGATAACTAAGTACATAGAATGTACACCATAAAAACCATAAAAATAAAACCCAATAAAATTGGTATAACAAAAAATCATTTAAAAAACATTTAGCTTTACTAATTGGTAAGTTTTAATTGTTAAATTGGTATGCTAGATTGAGGTTAAACGATGCCTGTACCGCACAATTTTTGCTTCATCACACAGAGACAATAATGATAAAAAATACATCTACATTTAAACTCACAGCCTTAGCCGTTATAACACCTCTACTTTTTACCGCTTGCACAAGCACACAAAGTAATAATCAACAAAGCGATGCGCTAGTACCTGCAACTAAATTTGATTTATCGCAATGGAAAATAAATGTACCAGTCGACTTAAACAACGACGGTAAAATTGACACAATTGACGTTGAAGAAATTCAAACCTACTCGCATCCTGATTTTTTCTATCTTGATGAACTAGGCTACATGGTATTTACCTCACCAAATAAGGCACTTACAAGTGCTAACTCTACTAATACGCGTAGCGAACTTAGACAAATGATCCGTGGATCAAATACTAAAATTAAAACAAATAACCCGGGTAATAACTTTGCGCTGGCTGCTCATCCTTTAGCTGAAAAGTTTGGTGCTGAAGGCGGAAAAATGCAGGCTACATTAAAAGTAGACCATGTTGCATTAAGAGCTAAAAACTCAGATAGAGATGCTGCATTTTCTGTTGTAGTAGGGCAAATACATGCAGAAAAAAACAAAGCGCTTGTCGCAGAAAATTCTGGATTTGGCTGGGGTAATGAACCACTTAAAATATACTATAAAAAATGGCCAAACCATAAAACAGGTTCTGTATTTTGGAACTACGAGCGAAACTTACCAAAAGCAGATCCTGACCGTACAGACATTGCTTACCCTGTATGGGGTAACACATGGGAAAATCCTAATGAACCAGGTTCTGAAGGTATTGCGTTAGGTGAAGATTTTAGCTACACAGTAAATGTATATAAAAATACAATGTATTTAACGTTCACTGC
This sequence comes from Pseudoalteromonas sp. TP27, assembly GCF_056470645.1. Classification (NCBI taxonomy): domain Bacteria; kingdom Pseudomonadati; phylum Pseudomonadota; class Gammaproteobacteria; order Alteromonadales; family Pseudoalteromonadaceae; genus Pseudoalteromonas; species Pseudoalteromonas sp. TP27. Next base: position 65,368 of record NZ_JARDAK010000002.1, read on the forward strand.
AGAAGGTAAGCCAGACGTAAATTACTCGATAAATCTTGCTAATAACGTTGATGCTTATGGCAAAGTAGACAAAAAAGATCATCCCCTTGGTTATGCAGGTGATTCTAATTACTTCAAAGCGGGTGCATACAACCAATGTAGTACCAAAGATGCTCCAGGTCGTTGGTATGCTGCGTGTTTAGGTACGGGTGATTGGTCTACAGATAAACAAAATGGCGATTACGCTCAAGTAAGCTTTAGTAAACTAGCGTTAAGCCCAGCGACACCGCCAACAAAATAACTAGGTTAGTACAGCCTCAGATAAGTAATTTTTTAATGATGTAAACAGTGGCGTTGGTAGATTATTAATATCGCACCAGCGCCACTTTAAACATTTATTAGGCTCTTTAAGCTCAGGCTCTCCGCCTTCAAAATCAGCTTTTACATACAGCGTAATATAGTGTTTGTTCTCTGCTGTAAAAATATCATTGGTAAAATCAAGCTTAGTAATTTTACTTACCTTTAAACCTGTTTCTTCAAACACTTCTCGTATTGCACATTGCTCAACACTTTCACCAAACTCTAAATGTCCACCAGGTGTTGCCCATGTATTAGCACCATGCGCGCCAATACGCTCACCTAGTAAAATTGTGTTTTGGTGCTTTATGATAACCGCCACACCCACTCTTACTACGTTACTCATATCGTATTTTCTCTTATTTTTACTGCCCGCCATGCTGAACCACACGCTTTGTGTTGTCAATTTTGTATTTTTAAAACCAGTGTGTTGATTAACTTTTAACCGACCAAGGTCGAATAGCTTGCTTGCTAAAAAAAGCCTACATTTTGTAAGGTCTCTCACACACAAATTTAGCTTTAGGAGCCTTACATGTCAGGCAAATATAAACAGCAATATAATGCCTTCAAGCAAAACCCAGCCCAATTTTGGCTCGAACAAAGTAAAAATATTCCGTGGTATAACCCCCCCAAAAAAGCATATACACAAGACGACGATGGGCTTTATCATTGGTTTAGTAACGGGCAATTAAACACCAGTTTTTTAGCGCTAGACCAACACGTTATTGCCGGATTTGGCGAGCAAACAGCACTTATTTACGACTCTCCAGTCACTAATACAAAGCAAACTTATAGCTACTCACAACTACAACAAGAAGTTGCTAAATTTGCAGGCGTAATACAATCGTTAGGTGTTACAAAAGGCGATCGCGTTGTTATTTATATGCCAATGATCCCACAGGCGGTTATTGGTATGTTGGCGTGCGCTCGCCTTGGTGCTATTCATTCGGTGGTATTTGGTGGGTTTGCTGCACACGAATTGGCTGTACGCATTGATGATGCCAAGCCCAAACTTATACTTAGCGCCTCATGCGGTGTTGAAGTAAACAGCGTTATTGAATACAAACCACTTATTGATAACGCAATAGACTTAGCTGCGCACAAAGTAGAACACTGCGTTATTTATCAGCGCCCACAAGTAACCGCCACTCTTAAGCCTAAACGAGACATAGATTGGACTCAGGCAATGCAAACGGCTGCAAGCGCAGATCCGGTGCCTGTAAATGGTAGCGATCCGCTTTATATTTTATATACCTCAGGCACGACAGGCACACCCAAAGGCGTAGTGCGCGAAAATGGTGGTCACGCAGTGGCAATGCAATACAGCATGGAAACCGTTTATGGTATGAAGCCCGGCGACGTATTTTGGGCAGCGTCTGACATTGGCTGGGTAGTTGGGCACTCTTATATAGTTTACGCGCCGCTAATGTATCGCTGCGCGACCGTATTATATGAAGGTAAACCGGTTAAAACGCCCGATGCCAGTGCATTTTGGCGCGTGGTTGAAGAATATAAAGTAAATGCATTATTTAGTGCCCCCACTGCATTTAGAGCAATTAAAAAAGAAGACCCAAATGCCGATGGTTTTAATCAATACGATACCTCTAGCTTAAAACGTTTATTTTTAGCAGGCGAGCGATTAGATCCCCCTACTTACGAATGGCTTAAAGAAAAAACTAATCTACCGGTGCTCGATCATTGGTGGCAAACCGAAACTGGTTGGGCTATTGCGTGTAACCCTGTAGGGCTTGAGTACTTAGCAACAAAACCTGGCAGTTCTACCGTGCCTACTCCAGGTTTTGATGTGCGAATATTGGATATGGATGGCAATGAATGCGCAGCTAACGAGCAAGGCGCCGTAGTAATTAAACTGCCCCTTCCGCCAGGTTGCCTTCCAACCATTTGGCAAGATACCGCTCGTTTTAAAGCAAGCTACCTAAATGAATACGAAGGTTATTATTTATCTGGCGATGGCGGTTATATTGATGAAGACGGCTACCTATTTATTATGGGCAGAACCGACGATGTTATAAATGTAGCGGGACATAGGCTTTCTACCGGTGAAATGGAAGAGATAGTAGCTGCGCACCCTGCTGTTGCTGAATGCGCTGTTTTTGGTGTAAACGATCCTCTAAAAGGGCAACTCCCTATGGGAATGATCGTGCTTAAAAATGATTTTATGGGCTCAAGTACCGACGTAGAACAAGCGCTTGTTTTAAGTGTTCGTAATCAGATTGGCGCTATTGCGTGCCTTAAAAATATAGTCAGTGTAGATAGATTACCTAAAACACGCTCAGGTAAAATATTACGTAAAAATTTACGCCAACTAATTGATGGCGAAGAACTACAAATACCTTCAACCATAGATGATGCCAGTATTTTTGAAGAAATAAACCAACAACTAACACAAAGATAAACCTAACCAACCTATCTAAAGCCATTTTTATAATGGCTTTTTATTTCATCCTTATATTTGATCCTTTGACTTAGGTTTAGGTTTAGGTTTAGGTTTAGTTTTAAGTTTTAATTTAACCAATAACTGAAATTTTTTACGGCTTAATGCTTTCTTCTTTTAATAGCGTTATTAGGGTCTGTTGATCTTTGCGGATTAAAATTTGTTCAAACTAGGGGCTATTTAATCGCGGCGCGAGGCTTGTAACCTAGTGGGCTAAGTAAAAACCGAGCAACAAAGAGTAAATAGCCCCTAGGAAGAACCCTTTGGGCAGCGCCTGTTTGGCATTAATGCTACGTTATCGCCCATTTATGGGGAATAACCACACTACATAGGCTCTGCCTTGCCTAAATACCAAACAGACAGCTGTAAATTTAACCTTGAAAGATCAACAGACCCTAATTTAATCTATTTAAAAAAGGAGTGGTGTATGCCCCGCTTGCTACAAAAACTATTAACTACAGCCCTATTATTTATAGGCTTTGCCACACAAGCCTATGAAATAGAAGACTTAGGGGATGGCTTACACCGTTTTATAGACGACAGACACCGCTCAGTATTTTTAATTACTCCTGAGGGCGCAATTGTTACCGACCCGCTTAATAAAAAAGCCGCCACCTGGTTAAACGAGCAAATTAAAACTCGCTTTAACGTACCGGTAAAATATGTAATTTATAGCCATAATCACAGCGATCATATTTACGGCGCCGAGGTATTTAAAAGCCCGCACACCACGTTTGTAGCGCATAAACTCGCTGCGCAAGATATTAAAAACACACAAATGAAAACGGTAATGCCCAGCCTTACTTTTGATAACGAGCTACTACTTACCCTTGGTGATTCCACAGTAAAACTTAACTACCATGGTCCAAACGATGGTCGTGGTTCGGTTAGTATATTATTCGAAAAGCAAAAAACGTTATTTGTAGTTGATTGGATTGTTATTGGCAGAATGCCGTGGCAAAAGCTGTGGAGTTACGATATTCAAGGCATGATTAACTCAACCCAAGCGGTACTCAAATATAACTTTGATACTTTTGTAGGTGGACATGCCGATATTGGCAGCAAGGCTGATGTAGCGCGTTACTTAAGTTATTTAGAGCTTTTGTATAGCCAAGTAACCGCAGGCGTTTTAGCTGGTAATACGCTTGATGAAATTAAACAAAATGTAAAATTAGACCAATTTAGTGACTTTAAACAGTTTGATGCATGGTTACCACTTAACATAGAAGGCGTGTACGAGCGTTTAATGGAAGAGTCTGGTATGGGTTGGCGCAGCGATTTATAAGCTTTAGTCTAATAATACCAATTCCAATAAATAGCTGATCTATTTTACTTGCTAAAACAACCCATTTCTTTGTTGTAAATTTCGCAAAGGGAACAACCATTTACATCAATTTACGCCTAGAACTGAATTATTTTTTCGGCGTAAAATTTAGATCACATACTTAATGGAATTGGTATAATCATTGGTATTGCCGTATTTAACGCAATACCAATGTATTCATTAATTGGTTAAATAAGGTTATTACTGATCAAACCTTTTTAATCAATCCCAATTACTTTAAGCAGTAACCTACATACAAACCGAGTAAGTAATACTCCAATTGCATCTAGTTCATTTACACAAACCCACGCTTTGGGAATAACCATGCTTTATAGGCTGGGTATATTTAGGTATTTTAAAAACGTCTTAGGTTTACCAAGCATTCATAGGTATTTTTAAAGGTACCTTGCTACCATCTTCATTCTCTAAAAGTAATTGTAAAACCTCTCCAGACTCCTTGCGCATTAATTCTTTTGCTTCACTGGCAGGGCATCCCGGAATCTTACAATTTTCTATAGAAATGATTTTCTGCCCTGCAACAATCCCAGCTTTTTCAGCGGGTGAATTAGGTTCTACTTTTTGAATAATAAATGACGTTACTGTCGGGCTAAAAAAGCCATCAGCCCCAACGTTCCCTATAATTCCAAGTTTAACCTCCTCTGCAGCCAAGGCATTGAAAGAAATAATTGAGATTAAAATAATTATGAATTTGAACATATGAATTAACACTCCATGTAAGTCTATCGTTAGTATTCTTTACTATTTATAGTTTTAACAAATTACTTAACACATTACTATCACTAAGTTTTTTATATTCTCAGCGTTAAATTAAATATTTTTGAATGTAAAAAACCTAAGTATAAAAAAGTCTATTAACTAAAATCGACCACCACTTCGTAGCGCCCTGGCATGTCGTTTACTTCGTATACCCAACCGTGTCGTTTTATTATTTTTTCGCTTAACTCTAATCCTAAACCGTAGCCAATATTGGTAGTCTTATTTGCGCTATTAGTAACGTGTGACGTATCAGTTTGTGCGCTGCTATTTACTATAATTACGCGGCTACCTTGTTGAGTAATACGCACTTGCCCTTGTTGTGTATGCTGATACGCATTGCGTATCAAATTTGTAAGTACTATGTGGCATGCGGTGGCTTCGGTACTAATAGTCGTATTTTGGTTATCGGTATTTATAAGTACATCAACTTGTTTTGAATTGAGTAAATAATCGAGCTCGTTACCCAAGGTCGTTATTTTTTCGGCTAGGTTTACAGGCTCTGGTGAACTTTGCTGGTCGTCATTTCTGCTAAGCCACAATAACGTCTCAGTTAAATCGCTCATGGTTAAACCTGCGCGCTCAATTCGCTGCAGTGTAAGTTGTTGCTTATCGCTTAAAGGCGCTTTTTCGCTTAAACGGTTCAGTAACTCAACGTTGCTGCGAATAACCGAAATTGGTGTGCGCAATTCGTGGCTGGCATAACTTAAAAAGCGTTGTTCACGCTCTACACTTTCGTATACTGAAAGCAAGCTGCTGCGTATTAACGTTGCCAAGGTATTTAGTTCGTTATAGGTAAAATCGGGCGGTGTGTGTTGTAAATTTGTTTGATTTAACGATTTAGCCCAACCCCGCAGGGACTCTACCGGTTTTGCTATCTTTTTCATTACCATAAACAAAAAGAAGGTAAACAGCGCTATTGCCGTTATTCCCGTTAACGCTATCCATAATAACCTTTGTATTGGTTTTTCGGGTGTTCCTTTTTTTGGAAGGCGGTTTTCCTCAAGCATAATACGTGATACATAACGAGCTTCACCAGCAGGGTTTTCAAAATACACAACAAAATATAAGTCTTTTGGCATAGAAAAAAACGCTGTTTTCTCTTGGCTTTTTTGCAATATACCTCGCTCTGTAGGCTTTATAAAACGTTTCTTAATCTCATTTGGCACATCCTCCCAACGACTCGCTATATTAAAGCCAATCATTTCTTTCGGTTGCCCGTTTTTAACCTCAGCCGATTGCGAAAGTGCATGCATTACGCCATTCAAGCCTTTGTCTAAACCATCGGTAAAATAGCTAACACTTAAAAACGAAAAACCAATAGCCATTAACGAACTTAAAAGCACCATGCTGACAAAAAAGTACAACCTTAAACTAGGTCTTATTTTCATGCATGTGTCTCATTTTTTAGTTTTAATACAAACCCTACACTGGGAATTGTCTCAAGTACCGCGTGGCAATTAGCTTGCTCTAACTGTTTTCGTAAATGGTAAATATGTACTTTTAGGCTGTTACTGTCGGGCTGCGCTTCTCCCCAAATGGCTTGCATAATTGCGTGTCGGGTAACTGGTTTTTGTTGCTCCCTAATAAGTAATTCTAATAACTTAAAAGTAATAGGAGATAGCTTTAAGTTACCTGCTTCGACTGTTGCCGTATGCGCGGTTAAATCAAGTGTTAAATTAGCAAATGTAAGGCGTTTTACTTCACCACTTTTGCGTTTTGCTAATACTTTAACGCGCGCTACTAACTCTTTCATAGCAAATGGTTTTACGAGATAATCGTCACTACCGGCTGCAAATCCCTCAAGCTTATTGTCGAGGCTATCACGCGCTGTCAGCATTAATACTGGTGTATCAATGCCTCGCTCACGTAATGTTTTGCACATGGTTAAACCATCCATTTTTGGCATGTTTACATCTAATATAATCATTTGATATTGATTACGTTCTATTAAATTTAAACCCATTACGCCATTGCTTGCATGGTCACACTCTATTGACTCAATTTCGAGATAATCAACAATGGTGGTTGCCAAGTCTATGTCGTCTTCAACCAGTAGTACGTTTATCATTAAGAGGCTATTTCCTGCGTTTTATTTTTAGCACCTAGCGATTTTAGCACAGCATCAATACCGCGTTTAGCGTCGGTTTGAATCATCAACAACGCAGGTATAAGAATTAAAGTAATAACCGTGGCAAACAAAATACCGTAACCAAGTGATGCCGCAGCAGGGATTAAAAATTGTGCCTGAATTGAGGTTTCACTAAGAAGCGGCACCAAGCCTGCGTAAGTTGTAATTGAGGTTAGTAAAACAGCACGCAGACGACTCGTACACGACTCAACTATGGCGTCATGCGTATTCATATCCTCTTCTTTTGTTAGTTCGTTAAAACGCGAAACAAGTAATAGGCTGTCGTTTACCACCACACCACTGAGCGCCAATATACCGTTCAATGACAATATGCTAATGGTTAAGTCGTTCCACCAATGCCCAAGTATTGCACCAACTACACCAAACGGAATTGCTACCATAATCAACATAGGTTGAACATACGATTTAAGCGGAATAGCCAGCAGTACATATATAACTAATAAAGCAGCGACAAACATGGCAAGCATTGACCCTGTTGTTTCGTCTTGCTCTTCAGCCTCACCAGCAAAATGAATATTCAAAGTAGGAAATTGCTGAGTTAATTCTGGTATTAAGTCGCGTTGTAAATCAGCCACTAATTCGTTTGGAGCAATCACACCTTTATCTACTTGCGCACTTAAATAAATTGCACGAAGTCCATCAATACGCGTTATTTCATCGTGTTGGTATTCACTGTTAATTGTCGCTACGTTTACAAGCGGTACAACGGTGCCATCAGGCAATCGGATACGCGATTGCATAATATCGGCAGGTGTTTGACGGGCGTTCTCTGGATAACGTACACGTACTTTTATTTCGTCTTTATTACGTTGATAACGCTGTACAATTGCGCCGCCAAAGGCTTGCAGTACTTGCTTTGATAAGCTCGCGGTATCCATACCTAGGGCGCGACCTTGCGCGCTTAGTGTAAATTTTAACTGTGGTTGACCGGGATTTAAATTGTCGTCTATTCCGTTAACGCCTGCCGTATTTTGTAAGTGCTCTTTAAATAGTGCGCCCGCTGCCATTACGGTTTCGTCGTCCCATGCTTTAAGCTCAACTTTAAAGTTATCAACCATTTTACGCGTAGCTAATATTTGTAGCTTTTTACTGCCCTCAGGACTTGCGGCTAAACGCTGCCATTCTTGAGCAAATTCACTTGCTGTGAAAGCGCCATCATCTAATAACTCAACGCTTACCGTACCACTTGTATCGTTGCTACTAATTACTTGTAAACTGGTTATTTCACTTTTATCTGAATTAAACTTAGTCATTAAGTTTTGCTCAGCTTGTATTGCACTTTGCTCAAGCATTAGTAAGTTTTTGTTTGTTTGACCATAAGCAGCATCAGTTTGCATAACCAAGTTGGCGGATACGGTATCGCCCAGAATGCTTGGGAAAAAACCTACTTTTACTACGCCTGTCATTGGCATACCTATGACGAGTATAAAAAAAGCAATAAACCCAGCAACGACTGCATATCTAAAGCGCAATGAGAGTTCAATAACCTTACAATAAATGTTTTTGCTAAACCAATTTAGACCGCTATCGGCGCCATGTTGTATTTTGGACCATACCCCACTTAACCCTTTTTTAATTTGGCGCTTGGTACTTACATGGGCTAAATGCGAGGGTAATATAAGTTTTGATTCAACGAGTGAAAGCAGTAAACATATGGTCACTACGGTGGCAAATTGAGAGTAAATTTTGCCTAGATTACCAGATACATTCGACAGTGCCATAAATGCAGCAACAGTGGTCAATACCCCAAATATTGTCGGTACAGCTACTTTCATCGTACCCAAAACCGTGTTATTTATTGTATCGCCATGTTTTTTACGTGTAGTGTAAATACTCTCGCCGACAACAACGGCATCGTCTACCACTATGCCCAGCGCCATAATAAAGCCGAAGGTAGTCATTTCGTTTATGGTCAGTGCGGTGTAGCCATCGGTCATAAAATACAGCGTGCCAAAAAATACAAATGGCAAGCCACCAGCAACCCATAAAGCCACACGTACATTTAAAAATATGGCTAGTATTACAAACACCATAATAATACCGGTCACCGCGTTTTTAGTCAGTAGCGATAAACGTTCGGTGATCATGGTGCTTTTGTCATTCCAGCTTTCTAGCTCTACATTTTGAGGTAATAAACCACTTTCGTGCCACGTTTTTATTACATTATTAGCCTGCTCAACAATGGTGATTATGTCGCTGGTATCACCCATTAGAATTTCAACGCCGACTGCATTTTGTTGGTTATAACGACTTAGTGAGTTGTTATCTTCAGAAAAACTGTCGCTAACAATAGCAACATCACCTAATTTGATTTGTGCGCCAGATGCGGTAGTGAGTAAAACGATATTGGCAAAGTCGCGCTGCCAGTAGGCTTGGTCAGCCGCTTTCAGACGTATAATTTTACTGCTATCGCGTAAACTAGTTGATAGTGGGCTTGATGACTCGTTATTAATCACCTCACTTATGTCACTAATGGTTAACCCATAGGCTTGTAATTTACCTTCATCGATTTCTACTGACATCATCGGATCGAGAACACCCGACTGAGTTACATCACTAATACCTGATTGCGCTAATAAATCGGCTTTAAGTTTTTCACCTAGGTTTTGTAATGTATGGCGATCTGCATCCCCAAAAAGCTGTAGTGTTAATGCATGATCTTGCCTGCGCGCTTTATCAATAACAGGTTGCTCAGCATCAACCGGGAAGTTGTTAATTGCGTCAACTTGATTTTTTACATCAAAGAGTAGCTCATCTAGTGAATAATCTGTTTCTTTTTCAATGCTGACATGACTGCCGCTAGCATCAGATGTAGAGGTAATGCGCTTTATACCTTGTACTGTTTCAAGAGCTTCTTCTATTTTGAGCGCAATCCCCTCTTCAGCCTGTAATGCATCACCACTGTCATAAACAACTGATACCGAAACAGTATCAGGCTCCAAACTCGGAAAAGCTTCTTTACGCAACGTAGAAAGCGACATAATCCCCATTATAATCACGCTTATTAACAATAAATTAGCGGCAACAGAGTTATTTGCAAACCAGTTAATAATACCGTGCAACGGGTTATTACTGCTAGGTACTTGAGGTGGTTGATGAGGGCTCATTATTGTACCCCCTCAACAATTGGATTTACCCTCATGTCGTTTAAATAACTAACAAGTGGACGCACAACTACTTTTAAATTACTAACACCCTCTATTGGTGAAATGTATACGTAATCTCCACGCTCAAATACTTTATTGGCTTGTGTGCTTACTAAGTTGTTTTTATCATTCACGTACCAAATTAAGCCATCTTGCGATACCGCTGAAGCAGGTAGTTCAATTACGTTACTTAATTGTTTACCAGCAATTTCAACTTCTAAAAATGTACCTGGTAATAATGGCGTCGCTTGCTCAAACGGTTTATCAAGAGCAACTATAACGCTGCGCTGGCGAGAGCTTTCGTCTAGGTGTTGTTCAAAACGATCAATGTAACCAGTCCATTTGGTATTAGTAGCTACATCACTTAAAATAACCTCATTTGACTTATTATTTGCCAGATTTAGCCACTGATTCAATGAAAGCGGCACGTTTATTTCTACTTTGTCAGTGCTGTTTAATGTGGCAAGCGTATCGCCAATACCAACATAAGTACCTAAATCGATATCTCGCGATAGAATAACACCATCAAACGGAGCACTTAACTGGGTATTATTTACATCACGCTGTGCTGTTTTAAGTGCATATTGGGCGTCATCAAGCGTGGCTTGCGCGGCTTCTAGCTGCAAGGTTCTAAATACCAGTGGTGAGCTTGGCGCCTGCGTAACACCTGAGCGTTCCCATTCACGTTTTGCTTGCTCCCCTAAATCTTGCTCTTCTTGTAACGCGAGTTTCGCATCAGCGAGTGTGGCTTTGGCATTTGCGAGGGCTTGTAAGTATTCAGTATTATCTATTTTTGCAAACACCTGCCCTTTAGATACAAAGTTTCCGGTTGCAAATTGCTCACTCATATTAGTTACTTCGCCTTTAACTTGTGCTTTTAAGGTCAGTGTCCAATGCGCCTTTGCTTCACCATGTCCGTTCACATAAGCTTGGTAAGTACCCGCAACAGCATTAATTACCGATACATTTGGTGCAATAGCCCTAACCGTGGCAGATTTTGAGCTGTTAGCTTGTTCATCCATTTTTTTAGCGTTATACGCAACAGCAAGCCCTATACTAATAATTGCAACAAGGGTTACAACAACAGGTGTTGGCGAAATTCTCATGACGATACTCCAAGGCCCAAAGCAAGGCCTAAATCTATGCGGTTAGTTAAAAGGGTGTAGTTTATTTGACTAAGTTGAGCTTGCAGGTCGTATACTTTTTGTTGCACTGTTAGCAAATCTAAAATATCAACCAAACCTTGTTGATATTTACTTTGATAGTTACTAAAACTGCTTTTAGCGCTGGCAAGCGCATTGCTTATTTGTAGTCGCTGCTCGGTTAATGACTGCTCCTGTCCGAGGGCATTTTCTACCTCGTTTACCGCATTTAATAGAGTGTCTTGGTACTGCCAAAATGCTTGTTCAGCATTAAGTTTTGCTATATCAACTTGCGCCCGTAATGCACCGCCTTCAAATAAAGGTGCACTTAAGCTCCCCAATAAACTCCACACTGGGCTGGCTAATAATGCTTGGCTTGGGGTGCTTGCTAAATCACTTAATGACGCTGAAAGCGAAATGCTAGGCAGTAATTCTTTATAAGATACATCAACCAAGTAATGCTTTGCCTGAATATCGTAATAAGCACTTTGCAAGTCAGGTCGCCGTGCTAGGTCTTGCTCTGGTAAGGTGCTTAGTGGCTCAATAACGTTTGGCAGTGTTAAGGTATCTGGCAGACCCTCAAGTTTATTTGTGCCAACAATTAGCATTAAAGCACGTTTTGCTTTTGCTATTTGTTCTTGATAGTTAGCAATGGTTGCACGCGTTGATGACGTGCTAGCTCGTGCGGTATCAAGCGCCTCTAAATCACCTAATCCATATTGATAGCGCTCAACAATACTTTGTTCATTATTTTGTAAAACAACTAAACGTTGCTGCTCTATATTGAGTAAATTTTGTTGTAAAACAATATTTAAATAGGTACGAATAACACTTGCAACTAACGCGTCTTTTGCACCTTGATAAGTCGCTTGATTACTGGCGATGGTCATATCTTGCGCGGCCACATTATCAGCAATTTTTTGCCATATATCAGCCTCCCAACTTACCCCCACTGATGAGCTATATTGTGTACCATCGCTTTCACTGCGCTGGGCGTCAAACCCTGCATCTATACTAAACCACTGATTTGCAGCCGTTACATCACGCTGTGCATAGGCTAGCTTTAATGCGACATGCACTTGTTTAAATGATGGATTATCAGCAATCGCTTGCTCAATAAGCGAGTCAAGTCCATCTACATTCACCAAATCGGTAATATAATTTACTTGCTGTGCATTACTTTGCGCATACTTCCAATTAGTATACTGCTCTAGCGACTGCTCAGTACTTTGACCTTGATAACTTGGCTGACTACTACACGCAGCAAGCGTACAACTAAATGCAAGTAACAAACCCGTTGAGTGCTTTGTAAAATAAACCATTTAACTATGCCTAATTCGTACTATTACACATAGCTTATTAGGTCGAGGGTTAAGGAGGGGTTAAATGGTATTAACTGTTTAATTTTAGCTGGCCTTTATATTTTATAAGAACTAGCTAATACAATATTCTTTTTAAACTAGTTACTTATCTTTCGATTTTTGTGCGGCTTTACCTCTTAAAACTCATACTAATTAAAATAAACATTCTTATTTATGAGATAAATACACACCCTTGGATATGAAATACAATTGATATGCGTTATCATTCGCAACATCATTAACTTCTAATATTAACAATAATGAACAAACTCATTAAATTTACCCCTATTTTATGCGCACTCGCTTTAGCTGGTTGTGGAAGCGGCTCGGGCAACAATACACCATTATTTACCCAATCAAATTTAAGTTTTACGCTTAACGAAGATACTGCTTTTTCAGGACAGGTTTCAGCTACTGACGACGACCCGCTTAGTTATACTTTGGCGCAATCTCCAAGTAACGGCATTATTACATTAGAGGCTAATGGTGAATTTACTTACACACCACACGCTGATTATTTTGGTGAAGATAGCACGACTATTTCAGCAAGTGACGGCAGTTTAAGTGCTAATGTTGTTGTACGTTTTATTATTGAAAACATTAACGATGCACCTACTATTTCAACAACTAATGTTACGTTTACTACCTCAACTACAAGTGTAGGTAAAATAAATACTAGTGATGTTGATGGCGATGCAGTGAGTATTACGCTACTTACACCGCCAAGTAGTGGTGAAATATCTATAAATAGTGAAACTGGTGAATTTAGCTATGAGGCACAAACACTCACTACGCAAAATGATGAATTTACCGTTAGTTATACCGACGGCATTATAAGTGGGCCATTAACTGCGACTATTTCACTTAGCCCCTCTTATGTAACAAATGAAGACAAACGTAACTACTACTACAGCTCAGATAAGTCTCATTTAAAACAAGCCGATTTAATAACAGAAAATATTAACGATGAACTATCTCGTTATAGTATTTATCAAACTCAAGCTGCAGCTTATGCGCGCGCTGGTTTTTTAACTACCGCACAAGAGTATTTATTACTCATTAATGAGCAAACAGCACTTGCTGGTGGTCTTAGAGATGTAGGTGTTGCTTTAGATAGCATTAACAAAATAGAAGAAGGTGCAGAATATCGCTCACGCGCTTTAGCTGCTTATAATCAATATTTAGCTGAAAAAGGCTTTGAAAACATTAACCGAAATGATGCATCTTGGTTACTTGGCTTAGTGAATGATTACATGGATGTGGGTCAAACCGACGAAGCTAAAAGCTTGCTAAACACTATTAACAGCTATGCTGAAATTGTACGTGAAGAGCAGTACTCAACAACTTACGGTTACTTTCAAACAGCGTTTAAAAATGCAGCCGAAGGTGCATTGGATGTATATGCAGCGGATCCTTCTGACGCCAACAAACTGACAGCACAAACTTTTGCTGCTGCTCTTGTAAATATTTCAAGTAACACTGGGTATCAAATTCAGGGTGGTAGTGGTGAATTTACTGGTGAGAAAGTAGAAAAAATTAGAGCGCTTTATACCGCATGGGCAGCTGAAGTTTTATTTCGTGCTAACTCGCTTGAGCTAGCTCGTGAATATGTCAACCTAGCAATGTCGCTTTATGGCGTAACAGGCATAGATGAAAACTATGACTTTCCTACCTCTGAATATTCTGAAGCCACGTTAGGGACATATACTTACCCACTACAAACACTTGCAGGATTAATAGAAGCCCTTTACGACCTTGAGGAAAACCCTGCATTTGCCCTAGTAACATCTGATTTTGATATTAGCGGTGCTAAGCAAGTTATGTATAGCTTTAGCGTGGCTGAAAGCATCATGACAGGTTCTTCTGTGTCCGACGCTGCCGCTGAAGCTTTTACCTTTTTTACCGAAAAAGGCGATTATAATGAATTTTTCAAAAGCTTAATCGAAACGTCAAATAACGCAGGCACAGCGAAAGTGTTGTATCAGTTCGGTTTTACTGAACAAGCTAAGGAAGTATTAACTTATGCGGGTGAGTTTATTTCATCTGACGATTACATAAGCGCTGAGTCTTCAGCATCTTATTTAGCTGGCTCTAATGGTTGTGGTTTACTGGTTAGCATTAGCAAAGAAATTGGAACAGATACTACTGCTGCTGCAAATACTTGCTTAACTATGCTAAACAAACTGAGCTCAGGTACATTACGTACTTTAACCGACACCTCGGCAATTACCGTTCACAGCAATGTAATGGTATCACTTGACCGTGGTGGTTTGACCGACGAAATTACTGCTGTAAATACGCAACTACTTAGCAAAATTAGTGCGCTAGAAGATATTGAAGACCGTTTTGAATACAGTTTAGAAACATTAGGATATTTAGTTGATGCAGGTTTTACCAATTTAGCTTTAACTACGTTTAATAGTGCAATAGCTGAAGTAAACGAAAACTTAAGCACGCTAACGAGTGACCAACTACTTGATATTCTTGAAGCCCTTAAAAATGAGAGTATTTCAGTTAGCGCACCTAAAACCGGTTTTTGGGAACGCTTCAGCATGCTTTCAAGTATGGGCGCTAATGCAGGTACGATCACTGATTTTCGCAGCACCTATAGTAGTGTGAAAACACAAACCTCAGCACTAGTCGCTCGTATTGAAACCCTTATTTTAGCACAAGCCGATATAGTAATTATTGATGCTATGGAAGATTTAATTGAAGCACATACCCTACTTGGTGAGTATGACCTAGCAACTGCGCTTGTAACTAACGATGTAAATGGTGAAGCCAACCAACTTGAGCTGTACACCACAATGGCTGAATTAATTGCAAGCATAGATGACTTTAGAGATAACCGAGTTGCCAGTGTTGATACTGACCACGATGGACTCCCTAACTTTTTCTTAGCAAATGTAACTGATGAAGATATTGCTATATCGGGCTTAACTGCAGATGAAGATGCAGACAACGATGGCATTACTGACACCGAAGATAGCACTCCAATTGGCGAATAAATAAGAGAAAAAAATGCAGACACGTTATATTTTTGCGTGTCTGTTTTTGCTTGCACATAATGCTAATGGCGCTACCGAGCAAAAGCAGACTCCTTCACTACCTAAAGATTGCAGTATACTAACCGATGAAAAAAAACGTTTATGTGAAGCCATAGAACATATTGAGGTTAAAGGCCAATACATAGGGATAGAAGTACCTGAGATTATTGGACGATCTTATCTAGACCGCAACTTTATTGATGCAACGGCTAAAGGAAATGGTGACATAAATGAACTTATTGCACTTTTACCTGGCGTGCAATTAAGTAACGATGCATTTAGTATTGAAAGTTTAGCGGAGATAAGTGCTCCAGAAATATCTATCTCAGGTGCTCAGCCTTGGCAAACAGGCTTTTCACTCGATGGTATGAACTATAACAACCGCATTGACCCTGCCAGTAACAGTCGCTTAACATCATTAAGTAATGATGTATCTGGGGGTGTGCAAAGCATGAATGTGAACTCTGATATAGTTGAGTCAATAACAGTGTACGACCACAATATACCAGCAGAATTTGGTGGTTTTTCTGGCGGTGTAGTGGATACAAAAACAAAGGAAACCTTTGGCAATGACAGCTTTAGTTTTAGTGTACGCGGTAACCGCAGTGATTGGGCTAATTATCATTATATTCAAGCCGATGATGCAGAACAAAGCAGTACAGATGAAACTGAACTAAAAGCACCAGTATATGAAAAAATAAGCTATTCATTAAGTGGTAAAAAACAACTCAATAAACACCACGGTGTGATGTTTAGCTTAAATTACCTTAACAGTGATATAAGTGATTTATCACTGGGGCAAACGAAAACCCAAAGCCGCCGTAACATTAACGCCATACTTAAATATGGCTATAAGAACGGCTGGGTTGATAATTTTACGGTAAGTATGATCTATTCTCCCTACGAGGTAGATGGTTTTATTACTGATGCACTCGATAGTGACTATCACTTAGAAGGTGGCGCTTATGGTAGCGCATTACAATTAAAGCAAGACTTTAAATACCTAACATGGACAAGTAATTTAAACTTTAACATGAGCGACAGTAGTCGGGATGGCCCAGCGCATTTTTATAATTGGCTACAAGCAAAAGGAAAAGACTGGGGACAATACGCTAACCAAGGTGATGCCGACGAACGTTTTTCACGACAAGGTGGCTATGGCGCGTTAGATAACAGCCAGTTCACTACCAATTGGAAAAATACATTTAATGTGGAAGCTTTTAAGTTTTTAGGCTTTAGTCACTCAATTGTGGCTGGTGCAGAAATTAAATACCAGCAAATTGAGCGTGAGCGTTTTCAAGATGGCTATAACTACAGCTCCCCCGTCATATGGTCTAGTGCTACTACACCGCTCAACTGCAGTGGCTACTCGCTTGACTGCCAAACACTTGAAACGACTATTTCTGTTGATGAACTTGCAGCGCAGCTAGGTGGTGAAATTGATTTTAATAACCCACTACACGTAGCCGCGTACAGCAATAACATTACCACTACCGCGCAATTTTTTAATGGTCGAACCATTAGCCCCGCTGAATATATAGATGTAAATTTAAATCGTAATGCACTCTACGTTACCGACCATATTAACTACGGTAAATTTGATGTAAATATAGGCATGCGCTACAGCTACGATGACTTTTTGCAAAACCACGACGTAGCACCACGAATTTCGTTAGGATTCGACGTATTTGGTAATCAAAAAACCATTATTAGCGCTGGCCTTAGTCGATATTACGACTCTGCAGTTATTAGCTATAAAATTAAAGAGCAACAGTTGTTTTCATACCTGCAATATAGACCTATCGAAAGTGGGTACTTACAAAACTGGTTAAATTCAAATTACACTGGTAGCTTTAAATATAGATTCAATAACGTAGAAACCCCTTACGATGATGAACTTACACTGGGTATTGCGCACGCATTTGAGACGATTGGTAATGTCTCTTTAAAATACGTAAAGCGTAAAAAACATCAGCAATTTTCTCGTACCACTTCCGATGAAACCAATATTGATGGCTACACTTATATAGATATTAGCAATCAAGGTTCAGGAAGTTCAGAGCGGATCTCACTCGCTTGGAGCGCTAAGTTTGGTTCACATTCTATATGGGCGAACACTTCTTACTCTGAGAATGAAATATCAAACGACGATTATAATGCATCTGTAGATAACACCCCACTCGACGAGCTGGTATATTATGTTAATGCACAAGATGAAGGTTCGCTTGTAACTTTAAGTCAGTTGTCTCAGATACGGACGAATTTTGGTGCGCCTATCACGGCAGCATTAGGTTGGAACGTAGATTGGGTTGATTCATTTAGTACTGGATTAAATATTTCGTATTCAGGGAGCTACGATACCGCAGTAAATACAGGAGGCAGTGAAAGCATTGATATAGAGGATGCCTGTGCTAGCTGTCCCGTTGTTTCCACTTTATTTGATATTTACCAAGAACAGACTGTACGCGCCCGAACAATGCTTAACTTAAGTTTAAAATACAACTATAAATTGACTGGTAACCAAAAATTAGAATTAAGCGCTGATATTTCAAACTTATTAAATAGTAGGACATATACTATTGCAGAAGGCGCATCTGGTATTGAACCTGGTCGAGTATTTTGGTTGGGGCTTAGCTACAAGTATGACTGAATTTATTCGTATTCTAAGTATTATTCTTTCTTTAAATGCCCAACCACAGCAGCTTGATACTAAATCACTACGAAAAGTATATAGTGAAGAGCAGGTAAAATGGCCCCCAATTCAAACCAGTGACGGACGTATAGTTGAGCCTCTTTCGCTATTGCCAATAGCCACTCCATTGGCAGAGCACGTTGCACTTGGCAATAAGCTTTTTCATGATACACAGCTTTCGCGCGATAAAACCGTAAGCTGCGCAAGTTGTCATGAACGAGATAAGGGTTTTCATGATGGTCGTGCCACTGCAATCGGTATAAATGATCAAGTGGGCACCCGCAATACCCCTGCAATTTTTGGTATAGATCAGTGGCAAAGTTTTTTTTGGGATGGTCGTGCTAAAACAGCTGAGCAACAAGCACTTATGCCCATTAGCAATCCAATTGAAATGGACTTAGATCCACAAAAAGCTTTAATGCGGGTCAATAAAGATAAAAGCTATACGGCATTTAATAAAAGTGCTTTTAATTCAAATACGCTCTCCATGGCACAAATGGCAGAAGCCCTCGTTGCATTTGAGCGAACACTCATTGCACCTAATACTCGTTTTAAATCATTTATTAATGAGGTTCAGAGTAATCCAAAAAAAGCGCTTAGACGCTTATCAGATAGTGAATTAAACGGATTACATTTATTTAGAACCAAAGCAAAATGTATGACTTGCCACAATGGCGCACTATTAAGTGACAACCAATTTCATGGCACAGGCCTTCATTACTACGGCCGTAGTTTTGAAGATAAAGGCCGGTTTAATTTTACAAATAATCCAAGTGATATAGGGTTATTTAGAACCCCTTCATTACTAGGTTTAACACAAACATTTCCTTGGATGCACAATGGGCTTTTTGATGATCTACTGGGCATAGTAAACATGTACAACCATGGTGGTGCAAGACCTAAACCTAGGAAAAACCAATTAAACGATCCTCATTTCCCTAAAACGACGAAACTGCTAAAGCCATTAAAATTAACTAAGCAAGAGCGTTTAGATCTCGTTGCATTTCTACGGATTTTATAAGTTTTGCAGCTGCTCTATCAACCATTTATGAATTGGACTGTTATTAGTACGAGGATGCCATGCGGCTATTACTTTAAATGTAGGAGGCAGAGCTTCTATTTTTAGCTGTTTAACTTTGCTGTTTGGTAATAATCTTGATGGGTAAAACGCTAACATATCGGTTGTATGTAAAATGTCGGGCACGGCTGAAAAACTCGGTACTGACATAACAATATTACGTTTTAGCCCTTGGCTTTCAAACCATTGATCGTGCGATCCGCGCAAATTAGCGCGCGATGGCGATACCACTAGCTGAGGATGCTTTGCAAATTGCGCCAAGCTCAAAGGCTCCGTGTAAGTGTTGTTACCAATACCAGAAATACACAAATGCTGCTCTTCAAACAAAGTAATATAAGAAAGATTGTCGGGTATAAATTCCGGAAAGCTAATCAGCAAATCAAGCTCGCCTGCTGTTATAAGTTGATTAACGTTATCGGATGCAAAGTCGCGCACTATCAGCTTTAAACCGGGGGCTTCGCGACGGGTAATATTAAATAATTGCGGTAGTAAAGCCTGCGTGGCGTAGTCGGTTGCGCTTATGGTAAACACGCCTTTATAGGTTTGCGGACTAAACTGCTCTGGCTCTAGTAACGACTCTAATTGCTTTAAAATATGATTAACTGGCGTCTTGAGTCCTTGCGCTTTAGGAGTAGCAACCATGTTATTGCCCTGTCGAATAAACAAGCGATCGTCAAATAAATCTCGTAGCTTTCGTAGTTGCTCACTAATGGCTTGTTGCGTTAACCCCATTTTTTTAGCTACTTGCGACAGATTTTGCAGCTCTAACAAGCTACTGAGTACTCTTAACTGTTTTATATCGAGTCGACTAATACCATTCATAATTGTATGCTGTACAAAAAAGTGTTGTTTCAAATTGTATCTTTAAATCTCTATGCTGCCAACGTTGCTTAACCACTATTTAAGCCTTTATTTGCTTTATAAGAGAATTTAAAATGAAATTAGAATCAGTTAATACCGCCCCTTTATTCTCATCAATTGAGCTTGGCCCTTTTACTCTTAAAAACCGTATTGTGATGCCTCCTCTTACTCGCTCTCGCAGCACTCAGCCGGGCAATATTCCTAATCAATTAATGGCTGAGTATTATGCGCAGCGCGCATCGGCTGGCTTTATGGTTACCGAAGGCACACAAATAGAACCTCGTGGCCAAGGCTACGCTTGGACACCTGGTATTCACTCGCAAGCACAAATTGAAGGTTGGAAAAAAGTAACACATGCAGTACACGCTAAAGGTGGTGTTATTTTTGCACAGCTTTGGCATGTAGGGCGCGTATCGCACAACACACTGCAACCTAATTCAGGTAAACCAGTTGGCCCTTCAGATATTATTGCTGACAATGTAAAAGTATTTATTGAAACCGCACCAGGTGAAGGCGCATTGGCTGACCCAAGCGCCCCTCGCGCACTAAACACTACTGAGGTTGGTGAGCTGGTAAACATGTATGCTCAAGCTGCGCGCAATGCCCTTGAAGCAGGCTTTGATGGTGTGGAGCTTCATTGTGCTAACGGGTATTTAGTTAATCAGTTTATTTCTGAGCATACTAATAACCGTGACGATCAATACGGTGGAACACTTACTAATCGCCTACGTTTTTTAAAAGAGATTGTTGAAGCTGTAAGTGACGTTGTAGGCGCTAACCGTTTAGGTGTACGTTTTGCCCCTTTATTTGAAAGTACAGACGAAGACCGTGTTTACTTAGGACTGGTTGAATCAAACCCTCACCACACTTATATAGAAGCGGTAAAAGTACTTGAGCAAGCTGGCATTGCTTACTTATCGATTGCTGAAGCTGATTGGGAAAATGCTCCTGACCTACCACAAGAGTTTTATAAAGCAGTACGATCTGAGTTTTCTGGCCTTATTATTTACGCTGGCAAATACACAGTAGAAAAAGCAATTCGTATTTTAGGCGAAGGTTACGGTGACTTATTTGCATTTGGTCGTCCGTTTATAGCTAACCCTGATTTACCAGAGCGTATAGCGAATAATTGGACGTTTAACGAAGCCGATGCAGCGACCATGTATGGTGGCACCGAAGTGGGTTATAGCGATTATCCTTTTTATCAAAAGTAGCCAACCTAAACTCTAAACGATATATGGGATTGGTATAGAACCGATACGCTTTTATAACAGGTAGCTTAATTAAGCTACCTGTTTTGAGGTAAGAAAACGGTGTTGATAACACTGCTGAAATTTTGTTATTAGTTGTTCTCGACAATTGCTCTTGCATTGCTCTATCTTCTGCATTTATGCAGTCGTATAGCAGTCACTTTTTAATAGAGTTAACGCTAGATTTAACCTCTCAAATTGATTAAGTGTTACCGCGCAATGGTATTAGCGTCAAGAATAGTAAAGATAAGTAAAAGGGTGTAAAGCTTCCGCTATTGCTTTTATATGTCAGTTAACATTCAGTTTCAGACGTTAATATCGAACATGTTAACCACAAACGAGGCAATATTATGAAACTTAAATTTATACTACCTGCGCTATTAGTTATCGGCACTTTATCTGGTTCAGCATTTGCAGCGTCATCTAATGTATATGTCGTGCAAGAATATAAAAAAGTTCAGTTAAAGCAGAAGCTGAAAAAAGCAAAACAAGTTAAAGTAATTAAATATGTGCCTGCTAAAGCGGTTAAAAAAAGCGTAAAAAATACGCCATTAGTTAAAGTTAAACTTGTAACTTATCAGCCAGCTATTAAATTTGTTAAGAGATAAAATATAAATATAGTTGAACCCACAAATTAAAGTGTGTTCTATCAAGGAGCAATTTAATCTCAGTATACAACCTATAAACCAGCAGAAAACATATTCTGCTGGTTTACCTTTACGTAAATCAAAGTAACCATAAAAGACTGATTATGTTTTAAATTTTAGGCTGTACGTACAATAATAAACATATATCGTAAACCTCACGCTTGCGCTTTAAATGCACGCTATCTTTAAGGTGGCGCTTCGCACTAACCAAAAATTAAAGAATATAACCACATAATTTAATAGCAATATTATTAAATCACGCCTCAAAAAAGTCGGCTTATAGAACCTTTAAAATCGCCAAAAACCACTAACTATGTCAATAACTGTCAGTAAAATGTAAAAAGCTGTAAGGCCTGTCTCTGAAACTAGCACATATCAGTTAACATTCAGTTTGAGGCGCTAGTATTGAGCACAGTTATGTAAAAACATAAACGAGGCAATACTATGAAACTTACTTTTTTACTACCTGCACTGCTCGCCATTGGCGCAGTATCAGGCTCTGCGCTTGGAGCACAAAACGAGCGAGAGAATGATAAAAGCTTTAAACGCGATGACGACAAACGTGTTGAATATAAACGCGATGAACGCCGCCATGAAAAAAAGCAGCGTATTGAACATAAAAAAGAAAAACGAGAAGACCGTAAGCAAGAAAAACGTAGACTCGCAAAGCACAAACAGGAAAAGCATGGACAACACCGTTACAACCAGCGCAAATATAACTATTTAACAAACCATCATAATTCAGTCTCTTACAGACAAAATCGATTTATAAATCATTTGCCGCGCAATAGTGCCTCGATTAGATTTAATGGTATTTCATTTACGTTTAACGACGGCCTTTACTACCGTAAAGCAAAAAGAGGCTACCATATAGTTACGCCACCTAGAGGCCTGCGTATAAATACGCTACCAAGAAATTACAGGCATTTTAAGCATCACAATATCACCTACTACACATATCAAAACGTGTATTACGTCGCAAATAATGACGGCTATACAGTGGTTGATGAGCCACCAACCCGTCTTAATCAGGCAATAAAAGTGGGTAACGTGAATGATTATAGCTTGGGCCAAACTTACGATTCATTGCCTCAGGCAGCACAGGCCGTAATAATTAACTCGCAGCAGTATTTTAAATACGGCGATATTTATTTTTTACCGCAAATAAGTGGTGACGATATAAAATACCTTGCTATAAAGCTCGGTTAAATCCGCTATAAATTTAAAGGCCTTGCTACCAATAGCAGGGTCTTTTCATTTCCCCTGTAGGTAATAACTTTAAGCAATAAAATCAATTCCCTCTCTAAGCATTAACATAACTTAGTATTTGTAAGCTTTTTTGCTAAACTACCCCGCATATTAATAGTGAGAGTGTATTTATGTCGGGTGAGTTTCCACGTGCTGGTTTTTGGCGCCGTTTTGCGTCGTTAGTTTACGATACGTTAGCCATTATTGCGTTTGCGATGTTAACTGTAGTGCTGTATTTATTTGCAGTACAAGGGCTTATTTCTCTCGATGTAATTAGTTTAAATGGCGCAGAGGATGTATCTGCCTTTATTCAAAATTCAAATCTTCTTTCGGGTATTCGTACCGCCCTTTTAATTATTGTTACCTTAGTATTTTTTGGCTACTTTTGGACTAAAAGCGGGCAAACCATTGGCATGCGTGCATGGCGTTTAAAAGTACAAACTCTTGAGGGTAATTTAATTAGCTGGCCGCAATCAATTATTCGCAGCGTTAGCGCTTTACTCGGTTTAGGTAATTTGGTGGTGTTAGTTGATTTTAAAAACAAAAAAGCACTGCAAGATTACATCTCTAAAACAGAAGTTATTGCGCTTACTAAAGAAGAAAACAGACGTATTTATAGTGAGCTTGATTAATACCAACTTTTCAAATCGATAGTTAAGCGATAGTTAAGCGGTAATTAAGAAGTAATTAAAAAGCAAAAAGGGTGACCAGTGGTCACCCTTTTTCGTATTTTGAATAAGTAAATTTATACCCGTTTATTCATCAAATAGGTCGCAAAGCCTATAAATATAATACTAGGTAATACCGCGCCTATAATGGCAGGTATTTGGTAAACCATAACCACAGGGCCAAATATTTCATTAGTTAAGTGAAACACGATACCCGTTACAACACCCATAATAATACGTGCGCCCATGGTAACGGTACGCAGCGGGCCAAATATAAACGACAGCGCCACCAGCAGCATTACCGCAACAGATACTGGCTGCATCAACTTACGCCACAGAGCAAGCTCGTAGGTACTTGTGTCTTGCTCGTTTTGCTCTAGGTAACTTAAATATGACCAAAGCCCAGTGAACGAAAGCGACTCTGGTTTTACCGAAACAACCCCTAACTTTTCAGCTGTGAGTTGCGAAGGGTAAAACTCTTCAGGCAGTTGCTCTGTTGTCGTTTTTTCGCTAGTGATAATAACTTTGTTAACGTCACGAAGTAACCAGCCATCTTTTCGGCTCAGTGCATCTCTTGCTTTAGTAATCTGGGTAAGCTCTAACGATTTATCAAAGTGGTACATATGCACCCCGTTGAGCCTGCCGTTTTCATCAACATCTTCAATATTAATAAAATTATTGCCGTCTTTAGCCCATACACCTTTTTGTGTATTAAACACATCGCCGCCATGTATTGCTTGGTTACGCATTTCTTTAGCGTGTAATTGTGCTTCAGGTGCGCCCCATTCGCCAAGTGCCATCATGCATACCGCCATAAATATGGCCGTTTTCATCACAGAGCCTATTATTTGTAAGCGCGACATACCAGCGGCTTGCATAACTACAAGCTCACTGTTTGAGGCAAGCGCCCCTAAACCTGTTAAGCCACCTATTAGCGCAGCCATCGGAAAAAACACCACTAAATCGCCGGGTATTGTGTAAAGCGTATAAAGCATTGCAGTCATTAAATCGTAACTGCCGCGCCCTACCGACTTTAACTGGTCGATAAATTTAATTAAGGTGCTAATGCCAACAAGCACTAGCAACGCAAAGCCTGTTGTTTGTAAAACACTGCGGCCTAAATACCAATCAAGTGTTTTCATCATGCGCCTAACTCCCGCTTAGTTATAACGGCTTTAAGCCAAGCGCCCAGTGGTCGCCCTTTTATAATTAATAACCCACCAATAAATAAGGCGCTAAGATGAATCCACCACAAGCCGATTGAAGGCGGGATTTTGCCATCTTCAACGGCAAATTTAGCGGCATTTAATAAAATAAAGTAGCCTAAGTACAAGCTAATAGCAGGCACTAGTTTTGCAAATTTACCTTGGCGAGGATTAACCACACTTAGCGGCACTGCCAATAAAGTAAGTAACGGGATAGAAAGTGGGATAGCTAATCGCCACTGCCACTGCGCTATAGATTCTGACGTATTAATTGCGAGTAATTGATTGGTTGGCACAGCCTCTAACTTACGACGCTGGTGCTCTATTTCTTGCTCTCGTATTTGTACGCTATAACCATCAAATTCTGTTAAATTAAGTGCAGGAGTTGTGCCGTCAGTCTCGTAGCGTTTTCCGTCAGTCAGCACTAGTTGTTGTTCACCATTTACGGCTTCAACCACAACACCCTGCTCTGCATATACCAAGCGCGCTAGGTTACCTTTTTCGCTATCGGGTAACTGTGCAACAAATACCTTATTGAGCTCTTTGCCGCCCTTTTCAATATTATGAATAAACACCACGGCTTTTTCGTTACCGGTTTCTTGGAACCGCCCAGCCCGAAGTGCCGATAACCCAGCATCAGCTTTGGCTTGTTCTTTCAATTGATATTCTTGCTCGCTTGCCCACGGCGCTATATACATAGTTAGTGCAGCAGCTAATATGGCAAGTCCAACGCTTGATATAAGCGTTACGCGAACAACATACCATTCACTTACGCCACAGGCTTTAAGCACGGTCATTTCGCTGTCGGCGTAAATACGGCTGTAAGCCAAAATAATGCCTAAAAATATACTCAGTGGAAGTATTAGCGAGGCTAGTTGTGGAAGTTTTAGCGCAATCATCGATAGCACTAACTTAGCAGGAATACTGCCTTCAGAGGCATCGCCTAAAATACCAACTAACTTTTGTGACAAAAATATCGTCATTAAAGTTAAAAATACGGCGACCTGCGATTTTAAAACCTCAGCGGTCAAATAACGAAAAATTAGCAATGCTCGCCCCTGTTAAACATGGAATATCACTACAATAGTGAGAATAGAATAGTCAAATAGCTATTTTGCCTAATTAATACTGGCAAATAGGCTATTATTATAAGCCATCAAAATTAATTATCCTACCTAAGTGCACGATATAATGTTGCATTAGTAGCCCTTAAGCATATAAAGTTCAATTACACAGTAAGAGTCTAGTAAAGTCAGCTAAAATTAAAACTATCTCTACATAAGTTACGTAATTTAGACTAGAAAATAATTTTTTAGCCCCAATTTATAACTTAAATGACTCAAAACCAGGAGTGACAATGGAATTTAACGTAAAAAGTGGTAGCCCAGAAAAACAGCGCAGCGCATGTATTGTTGTTGGCGTTTACGAGCCACGTAGGTTATCCCCCATTGGTGAACAACTCGATAAAATTAGCGATGGTTATATCTCTAATTTACTTCGCCGTGGCGATTTAGAAGGTAAGCCAGGCCAAGTTTTATTATTACATCATGTACCAAACGTATTAAGCGAGCGCATATTACTTGTAGGTTGCGGTAAAGAGCGCGAACTTGATGATAAGCAATATAAGCAAATTATTTCTAAAACTATTAATACCTTAAACGAAACAGGCTCTATGGAAGCTGTTTGCTTTTTAACAGAACAACACGTTAAAGGTCGCGACACCTACTGGAAAGTACGCCAAGCAGTAGAGACAACGCAAGATTGCTTATATACGTTTAACCAATTAAAAAGTAAAAAAGTAGACCCTCGTCGTCCACTTCGTAAAATGGTGTTTAACGTACCAACACGACGCGAACTAACGATTGGCGAAAGTGCTATTGAGCATGGTTTAGCCATTGCTGCAGGTAGTAAGCTGTGTAAAGACGTGGCTAATATGCCACCAAATATTTGTAACCCAGTGTACTTAGGCGAGCAAGCACAAGAGTTGGCGACTAATTTTGACAACATCACTGTTGATATTATTGGCGAAAAGCAAATGGCAGAACTAGGTATGAATTCTTACCTAGCTGTTGGCCGAGGTAGTGATAACGAATCGATTATGTCGATTATTAACTACAAAGGCGCCGCTGACGACCAAGCCCCTATTGTACTTGTTGGTAAAGGTTTAACGTTTGATTCAGGCGGTATTTCATTAAAACCAGGCGAAGGCATGGACGAAATGAAATACGACATGGGCGGCGCTGCAGGCGTAATTGGTGCAATGCGTGCACTTGCACAAATGCAATTGCCAATTAACGTTATTGGTGTTTTAGCTGGTTGTGAAAACATGCCTGGCTCAAACGCGTATCGCCCGGGTGATATTTTAACAACAATGTCGGGGCAAACAGTTGAAGTGTTAAACACCGACGCTGAAGGTCGTTTAGTATTGTGCGACGCACTAACGTACGTTGAACGCTTTAACCCAGATACGGTTATTGACGTAGCAACGCTTACTGGCGCTTGTATTGTAGCTCTTGGCGCGCATGCGACTGGTTTACTATCAAACCATAACCCACTTGCGCACGATTTATTAAAAGCGTCTGAGCAAAGTGGCGACCGTGCATGGCAGTTACCATTATGGGATGACTATCAAGATCAACTAGACAGCCCATTTGCTGACTTTACAAACTTAGGTGGTCGATCTGCGGGTACTATTACTGCAGCATGTTTCTTATCTAAATTTACTAAAAAGTATAATTGGGCACATTTAGATGTTGCCGGTACAGCTTGGCGCAGTGGCGCTAAAAAAGGCGCAACGGGTCGCCCTGTTCCTATGCTTACTCAGTATTTACTAAATAGAGCTGGTGTAAGTGAAGCCGCTCAAGATTAAACGTTTAGTTTAAATTAATATCTGTTTATAAGGCGCCGTTTGGCGCCTTATTTATTTGTGTATTAATTGAAGCAAACCCCGTTATATGGCAAAATCTGCCTCTTAATTTATGTATATCAATTTGGTATGCATTCAATGTCATGGGAAACCCCGATACAATGAACATGAACGCTAAATTTTTCGTTCTAAAGCAACAAGATGAATCTAAAGCGAAGGCTGACGATCATTTTGCTTTGGCAGCTCAAATTGCAGCCGATCAGTATCGAAATGGGCAGCGTGTGTTTATTTGTGTTAACGATAACGAAGCAGCCTGTGCCATTGATGAAATAATTTGGGCATTCGATCCAGATAGTTTTGTGCCACATAATTTACAAGGTGAAGGCCCTAAAGGCGGCGCACCGGTAGAAATTGGTATTACGCCACCTGTTGGCAATCGTAAAGTTTTAATTAACTTGGCTACTCAGTTACCGGATTACATTCGTCGGTTTAACCAAGTTTTTGATTTTGTACCCGTAGAAGCAGCTGCTAAACAGGCAGCCCGCGAGCGTTTTAAAAAGCTACGCCAACTCGGTGCCAATCTCACCACGCAAGATATTAATAGCTAGCCAATCAGGCAAACTAACCAATTAATTTAAGTACTTATTTAAGGTTCTGTGTAATGGATAAAACCTACAATCCGCAAGATATTGAACAGTCTCTATATCAAGACTGGGAACAAAAAGGCTACTTTAAGCCATCTGGCCAAGGCGTACCGTATTCAATTATGATCCCGCCGCCAAATGTCACTGGTAGCTTGCACATGGGCCACGCCTTCCAAGATACAATAATGGATACCCTAACGCGTTTTAAGCGTATGCAAGGTAACAACACATTATGGCAAGTAGGTACTGACCACGCTGGTATTGCAACGCAAATGTTGGTTGAGCGTAAACTGCATGCCGAAGAAGGCAAAACACGCCATGATTTAGGCCGCGAAGATTTTATTAATAAAATCTGGGAATGGAAAAAAGAATCGGGCGGCACAATCACCAAACAACTTCGTCGCCTAGGCGCATCGGTTGATTGGGATCGTGAACGTTTCACAATGGACGATGGCTTATCTGAAGCCGTTAAAGAAGTGTTTGTACGCCTTCATAAAGAAAACCTAATTTACCGTGGCAAACGCCTAGTAAACTGGGATCCTAAATTACACACTGCTATTTCTGATCTTGAAGTTGAAAACAAAGACAAAAAAGGCCACATGTGGAATTTACGTTACCCACTAGCTGATGGCGTTACAACGCAAGACGGTAAAGACTACATAGTAGTAGCAACAACTCGTCCAGAAACCATGCTTGGCGATTCGGGTGTTGCAGTAAACCCAGATGATGAACGCTACACAGATTTAATCGGTAAAGAGATTTTATTACCAATCGTTAATCGTCGTATTAAAATTGTTGCTGACGAACATGCTGATAAAGATAAAGGCACAGGTTGTGTAAAAATAACCCCAGCGCACGACTTTAACGATAATGAAGTAGGCAAGCGTCATCAAATGCCGATGATCAACATTTTCGATAAAGACGCCGCTATTTTAACTCAAGGTGAAACATACACCTTTGACGGTAAAGAGCTTGAGTTTGACGCGCCAATTCCTGAGCGCCTACATGGACTTGATCGTTTTGCTGCACGTAAAGCAATTGTGGCAGAATTTGAAGAACTAGGCTTACTAGAAAAAATTGAAGACCATGGTTTAACCGTTCCTTACGGCGATCGCTCTGGTGTGGTAATTGAGCCACTACTTACCGACCAATGGTATGTACGTGTTGCACCACTTGCAGAACCTGCAAAAGACGCTGTTAAAAACGGCGACATTCAATTTGTACCTAAGCAATACGAAAACATGTACTTCTCGTGGATGAACGACGTACAAGATTGGTGTATTTCACGCCAGCTTTGGTGGGGTCACCGCATTCCAGCTTGGTACGACAATGAAGGCAACGTATTTGTTGGTCGCGACGAAGCTGAAGTACGCAGTGAAAACAACATTGCAGATAGCGTAACGCTAAGCCAAGACGAAGACGTACTTGATACGTGGTTCTCATCAGCGCTTTGGACGTTCTCTACACAAGGTTGGCCAGAAAATACCGATGATTTAAAAACCTTCCACCCGTCTGACGTGCTGGTAACGGGTTTTGATATTATTTTCTTCTGGGTTGCGCGCATGATCATGATGACGCTGCACTTTGTAAAAGACGAAAATGGCAAACCACAAGTTCCGTTTAAAACCGTGTATGTAACTGGCTTAATACGTGATGACAACGGCGATAAAATGTCTAAGTCAAAAGGTAACGTACTTGACCCACTAGATATGATAGACGGCATTGAACTTGAAGACCTAGTACAAAAACGTACTGGTAATATGATGCAACCAAAACTTGCCGCTAAAATCGAAAAAGATACTCGTAAAGTATTTGCCGGCGGTATTGAAGCACACGGCACAGACGCCCTTCGCTTTACCCTTGCTGCAATGGCATCAACCGGTCGTGATATAAACTGGGATATGAACCGCCTTGAAGGTTACCGTAACTTCTGTAATAAATTATGGAACGCGAGTCGTTACGTACTAATGAACACAGAAGAGCTAGATTGTGGTTTTGCAAGCGGTGCTGATAAAGAGTTCTCATTAGCTGACCGTTGGATTTTAGGTCAATACGAAGCTACCGTTAAAACTTACACAGAACATCTAGATAACTACCGTTTTGACTTAGCTGCTAACACGCTTTACGAATTCACATGGAACCAATTTTGTGATTGGTACTTAGAACTAACTAAACCAGTATTGTTTAAAGGTAATGATGCGCAGCAACGTGGTACACGCCATACGCTAATAACGGTACTTGAAAGTTTACTGCGTTTAATGCACCCAATGATGCCATACATCACTGAAACTATTTGGCAACGTGTTGCACCACTTGCAGGCCTTGAAACAGAGAACACCAGCATTATGGTTCAGCCGTTCCCTGTATATAACGAAGCAAGCGTTGATGCTAAAGCAATGGAAGATTTAGAGTGGGTTAAACAATTCATTTTAGCTATTCGTAATATTCGTGGTGAAATGGATATTAGTCCAAGTAAACCGCTTAGCGTATTACTTGCTAATGCATCAAGTGACGACATGCGCCGTATTGAAGAAAACAAATCATTTTTAGCATCACTTGCAAAAATTGAAGAGTTTACAATGCTTGAAAACAAAGATGACGCACCAGCATGTGCAACGTCTTATGTTGGCAACCTTGAGATCATGATCCCAATGGCAGGCTTAATTGACGTTGAAGCCGAGCTTTCACGTATTAATAAGCAACTCGAAAAAGCTGAAAAAGGCCTAGCACAAGTGCAAAACAAACTTGCTAACGAAAAGTTTGTTAATAATGCGCCTGAAGCCGTACTTGCTAAAGAAAATGCAAAACTAGCTGAGTTTAGCGATGCTAAAACTAAGCTACTTGAGCAAAAAACTAAAATAGAAAGCTTATAAGCTTTCATAAAATGCCTATTAACATCATTTAATAGGCATTAAAAAAGCCGCTCACTTTAATAAGTGAGCGGCTTTTTTGTGCCCTGTGATTAACCACAAGACACTTCTACATTAAAACTTGTAGTTGTACTGAGCGCCAACTAGTACTGCGTGACCTTTAGATTCGAAGCCCCATTGGCTAAGTGAGTCATCAGCTTCTGTAAACGTTTGAGTTTTACCACGGATGATACTTACACCAAGATCAACGTTAGAGTTTTGATCAATTGTGTAGTTACCACCAAACGAGAACCAAAAGCGATCTGTATCTGGAATAGAGATTGATAAGTGTGTTTGTGATACTGGAGACTCATCAAATGCAACGCCGGCACGAAGTAGTAAATCTTCGTTTAACTGATAGTCTGCGCCTACTGAATAACGGAAAGAGTCATCAAACTGCTCTTGCTTTTCAAAAGCCACAAATTTATCACCAGTTGGTGCTGTTACTTGCGCTTCTAGTGACTCAAAACTGCTCCAGCCTGTCCATAATACACTGTAGTGAAGACCTAACTTCTCATCTAATTGGTGTGAACCAGAGAACTCAGCAATAGCAGGTAACGTAATATCTACAGAACCAGGTAGTTCTGGCACTGACTTAGCTGGACTCGAGAAGGTCCCTTCGAAAGTAATATCTGTTTCTGTACGATAGTTAAAACCAAAACGGCTATTTTCATCAAGTTGATACATTAAACCTATATTTAACCCATAACCAGTATCATCGCCCTCTAAGTCAACAGCGTTTGTCGAAAATGGAATACTTGGGTTAGCGCCCACCTTGCGCACTATTGTTGCATCAGCATAAATATAGTTTAAACCAATACCAAAGCTAAATTGCTCAGTTACTTTATAAGCAACACTTGCATTAAGGTTTACTGTAAATATTTCTGTCTCACCGGCAATTTGTCCAGCAACATAGTCATCGTTAAACTCTGTAGATAATCCAAAGTTAGAGAATGCACCAAAACCAATCGATACTTTATCGTTGTAAGGCATAGTAAAGTAAATAGCAGGTACCACAGCACTTGGTGCAATGCTATCGTCATCTAATGCACTTGGATCGATACCGTTATTAGTACTTTCGCCTTCAATACTTACATCTGGAATTACGCCAATAGCTGCAACACTTAGTTGCTTATCTTTAAATAAAGTCATTAGCGCTGGGTTACGAGCAACTACAGACGCATCATCTGCGATAGAAGCTTCACCAGCGTATGCACGGCCTAAACCCGATGCATTTTGTTCTGATAATTGAAACGCGGCTGCAAAACTATCAGCCGAAACAAATGCAAGCGAAGCTGCAATAAGAGTTTTAGAAAATTTCATTGTTGAGTCCTTAACCAAACTGACTGTTTGGGTACTATGTGTGTTGTTATTAGGATTTAAAGCGTGGTTACACTACCTTAATTTTTTGTAAAAAACTCTATGAATGCGTCAAAAAACAGTAAAAAACATGTTTTTTAACGACATTTTAACAACTATTTAAAACTCATCGGATGAGAAGTGTGGTATTAGAGTAAACACTCTAAATGTAATTAATTATCATTTAGATTGACTTGGAGTTAGTAGCCACTTACACTCATTATAAAATCGCAAAGGAAGTAAAACTGTGATCATTTTATTTATTATTACAGGGTTAATATTTTGTGGGGCGAGTGTATTTTGCTTTTACAAAGCAAATTACTGTGCATGTACTCAAGCAGGACAATGCGATAACCCCGTAAACCATTATTGGCTAGGGGCAATGTTAAATGCGTTGATCTCTTTAGCGCTGTGTTGTTTTGCATTGCACGTAGAGCTAGGTACTTTGTTATGGCTAACACTGATGGGGAATTGCTTTCTAGGGGCGTTTATTTCTGCAAAGCAAACTAAAAAAAGACAATGTAGTAAAACTAATTCAACAAATGCTCTTTTAGCAGGCGAGACAAATTAATCTGATAATCTAAGGGCTTAACACTTGCTAGTATTTTAAGCCCTTGTGCATTCTCATTTAAGTCTATATCTTTTGGTGTAACCTGATGTTTATGTTTAGCATTATAAAACAGCTTAACTTTAGGCTTTATAGGGTTGAGTTTATTGCCTTCCAGTACCAATGCTAAGCGATCATTGGTAAGTTTTACTATAGTTCCCACTGGGTGTACTCCTAAACACTTAATAAAGTGCTGTACAAGTTCAGCATCAAACTGCTGTTTATTAGCTAATAGATAACGCAAAGCATTAATGGGCTCATCACCATCTTGATGTGGTCTGTCAGCAGTTATTGCATCATACACATCTACAATAGCCATAATACGCGCTGGACGACTTAATTTATTAGCTTCTATTCCTCGAGGATAACCCGATCCATCTAATCGCTCATGATGGTTTACTATCATATCGAGCATAAGCGGTGTTATCCTCTTCTCCCCCTTTAGTAAACCAAATCCTTGTGCTACATGCTTTTTAATTGCTGTAAGCTCATTATTAGTGACTTTCGTTGGCTTTGAAAATATGCCTTGTGGTAATTTAGCTTGGCCTAAATCATGAAGTAACGCGCCCATAGCAAGCTCTTGCACATCTGCTTTCTCATATCCCAAATATTTAGCAAATACAGCGGTAAAAATGGCGCAGTTGATCATATGACGCCAATTATAACTGTGCTTATCTTTTATACGAGTAAGAATAGTCATAGCATTAGGATTACGAAAAACTGAATTTACTATTTCACTTACTATTTCATCAAGAGCTTTTATATTAATAGTTAGACCTGAAGTTAAATCACTGTATAACGATTGAAGTTTTCTACCATGTTGATCGTAATTTACACTTGCTTTAGCAAATTCTTGTTCAAGCGTTATTACTATAGATGTTTTGGTTACTTGTTGCTGACTGTTAAATGTTTCATGTTTACTTTGAGATTTATATTTAGAAGGAACCGGCACATCGCCTTTAGCAAAATCTATAAGTAACTCTAACACTCCCTCAGAAATTAGTCGTTTGATAATAGAGCTATCATTTACCATACCACTGGTCTTAATTTTAATGCTATTGATCCCCTCGTGCTGCTTAGTTACGCGATCAACGTACATACCAGGAGTAAGCTCAGACACAGGCAAAGTAATTAGCATAAAGATGAGGTTTTTTAAAGTTAAGGTATATATACCATAAATAGCATTAATTAAGCTTAAAAGTCTAGTTTTTGAGTTATAAGTAGTGATATATAACCAAAAATAATAACACGTTGTAAGCTTTATAAAATTAAAAAGCTGAATAGAATGCAGAATAATTGAAGCAAATGGCGCTCTCGGTAGGGATCGAACCTACAACTCAGCCTCCGGAGGGCCACGTGATATCCATTTCACCACGAGAGCACATTTGTTGCCGCCGCACCAACTCGCGATATCAGTGCTTTAGCACAGGCAATGATAAAGATATATTTTAGTAAATACCAGTAACATTGGCTTGTATGCTCGTTAATTAAGCTATTTCAAATAAAACACTTCACAATAACTCAAAAACACGCTATTTATTCATATTAAGAAGAAAACAGCGACTGTTTATAAACATTACAACTATGATTGTCGCTGTGTAGATTGATTTGATACGAGGAAATAAAGATGAATTTAATGTCTACTGAGCAAGTTGCTGAGTTTTTAGGTGTAAAAGTAGAGCGTGTAAAACGTCTTGCTAGAGAAAGTTTATTAATTGCTAAATCAGAAGATGAAAATGGTGAACCACAATTTGATACAGCCGAAGTAGCAAAATATAAAGAATTAGCTGAACGTTTTGGCGGCCTTTAATAGTCTATAAATTACTTAAAAGTTTAGTTAGCTGCGCGCGTAACCCTACAGATTTTGTGCTTATGTCGCGCTGCTCATACCAACCAATACACAATATTAAGAAAAACAGTCGATAGCAGTCAAGCTTCTCCATTGACACATAAAACCCGCACTCCTGCTTTGTACAATCCTTATAGTTATTTAATAGTGCTAATCTGTTCTGTTCATTTAAATTAAAGCTCACTGCAAGGGCTGCCAAATCAAAATACACATCGTTAGTTTGTGCGTATTCAAAATCAATTAAATACATGCCTGAAGCATTCACAATAATGTTGTCTTTTACTAAATCGTTATGACAAAAGCCTTCATTAAATTGCATTGCTGCAACCGCTTTTAATGCTTGCTCTATTTGAGGTTTATAGTGAGTATACACATCAGTGCTTTGGTAAAAAATCAGCTCTTTAGCTATATCCATTGGCGCGGTGGACACATTGTAATTGTGAACTTGCGCAAGTTTATTAATAAAGCTAAGCGTTATATCCGATTGCGCGCTCTTGCCTTCAGTATAATTAAATACTGCTCGACCGTTTTCTTTATCAAGCCAAATAGGCGCTGGGCATATATTAAAGTCACTTAAAAAGTGCTGCGCTTCAAGGCCGGCATTTGGCCAATGGCTTTTATAACACTTTAATAAATACCCTTGTTGCTCGGTACGTATTAAAAAATTATCGTTACTAAAGCCATTAAGTAATCGCTCGCTTGAAACAATGCTTGTAGGCTCTACAAACGCGCTGCATATTTTTACTAACTCAGTATGCTCAATCATTAATTAAAGCTGCGCTAAAGGCTTAGCTTGGCTTTGCTCATACTCTTCGTACCAGGTTTTAAAGCCCCACGCTGCCATAATGGTATAAAATATAAAGAGCGCTAGCGTTGGGTAATAGCCTTTTTCGTAATATAAGTACATAGAAGCTGCATCTATTACAATCCAGTACAGCCAGTTTTCAAGGACTTTTTTAGCAACTAAGTAAGTAGTTACTACTGCAAAACACGTTGTAAAACTATCAAGGTAAGCAAAGTCGGCATGCGTATAGTTTTGCATAACGTAACCAATAACTATTGCAGCTACGGTTGTTAAACTAATTAAAGCAGCATGGCGATTCATCGACCACGACGTAATATTTAAATTTGCAGCTTTGCCTTTTCGCCACACTACCCACCCAAATACAGCCATATACATATAATAAAAATTAAGTAATGACTCCATAAGTAATGCGCCATTCCAATACATTATTGTATAAATAAGGGTGCTAAAAAATGCTGCAGGCCAACACCATAAGCTTTCTTTAATTGCTAATAATAAATATGCCATCGACAACCCTACCGCAATATATTCCCAATGCGACATTGCTGTAAAACCACTTAGGGTTTGTGTTAAAAAGTCCATATTATGCAGTTACCGTTTAGTTGTGCCGATTGTTATACCAATCTGCTTATATACGGGGTCTATTTAACGTTAAGAAAATTACGCTAGAACTAGGCAAAAATTTTTGTATCTAGTTGTTCTAAATTAAAAATTTTTAACGACGTTATAGTGCAATTTAATTCGTTAAATTGATCAAAGATTTATGCAAGTTGGTATTATAGATTATTCAGGCGATAAATCGCCAGAGAGAAACTTACATACAAAAATAGCTTTACCAAATTCTTCATATGAACGTTTAATTTCGGTACTTAGCACCTGCATTACTAAATCGTAGTCGCCAAATATTTGCGTTGATAACGTATTAGTAATCACTTTTAAATCATTGTATTCGTTTAATCTGTCAATAAAGCCCTGAATAAACGGAATGTAATCTTGGTGAAGTGGATATTTACTGATCTCTACTGATAATTTCATTTTAAACTCTACTTTTTAGTTATTTGATTTAAACAAATCATTCAATGCCAGTTCAATACAGTGTAAAATTACGCTAACACTCAATTTAACTGAGCTTATTATGGCACGTAGAATAACGTATACGTTTAAAAACCAACCTCGCGAAATTAATTTCGCAAAAGATAAATACCACGACATGTATCAAGCAATTGCTGCTGCCGAAGGTATTGATTTAACGAGTTACTTAAGCATGGTACAGCAAATAGAAATGACCTCAAAAGGGTCTGCTTCTGTTCGTAACTTTCGCGATCAAGAATTTGCCCGTATGGGCTTTAGCGACATTTACTTTATAAAAGAGTAAGCGCTGCTTTATAGTTAATTTATATTAACGCTGATATTCATAACTTACACGTGGTGTAATATTACACAACAGCTCGTAAGGAATGGTATCAGCGCATAGTGCTATTTCTTCAACGGGTAGTTCAGGGCCCCACATAGTGACTCTGTCGCCTACTTTAATATTGTGCTCGTTAGCGCCTATATCAACGCTAATCATATCCATAGCTACACTACCGACAATACCATAACGCTGCTTGCCTATTATAACGGGCGTCCCCTCTTTAGCGTGCCGAGGGTAGCCATCACCATAGCCCATAGCAACAACGGCTAACTTGATTGGTTTATCACTTATCCAACGACCGCCATACCCGACAGCTTCATTGGCTGGCACATTACGCACTGCAATTACACGTGTAGTTAAGCGCATAACTGGCTTTAATTTGTGTTGCTGCCCAATGCTATTTGTCATAGGCGATACGCCATACAGCATAAGCCCAGGGCGTACCCAATCACCATGGCCATTTGGCCACGCGATAATACCGGCTGAATTTGATAAGCAATGCGCTTGGTCTATGCCATTCACTAAGTTATCAAATAACGTAATTTGTTGAACCGTTTTAGCATTATCAACATCATC
Source organism: Pseudoalteromonas sp. TP27 (assembly GCF_056470645.1). Taxonomy (NCBI): domain Bacteria; kingdom Pseudomonadati; phylum Pseudomonadota; class Gammaproteobacteria; order Alteromonadales; family Pseudoalteromonadaceae; genus Pseudoalteromonas; species Pseudoalteromonas sp. TP27. Next base: position 103,783 of record NZ_JARDAK010000002.1, read on the forward strand.
AGCACAGGAGAAGTGAGTCATTAAATTAACGGTATTTTTAGCATTAGGCGTTTTTTGTAAGCGGTTATAAAACTCTTCAAACTGCTCTGGCGCAATACCTAATCGATGCATACCTGTATTTACTTTTAACCAGCAGGTTATTGGCGCATCGAGCTTTGCTTTTTCAAGCGCTGCTAACTGGTATTCATCGTGAATAACAGTTTGAAAGTTATTAGCAAGTAAAATAGGTATATCGGCTTTATTAAAAAAGCCTTCTAGTAAAACTATTGGCTTTGTTAAGCCTCCTGCGCGAAGCGCTAAAGCTTCATCAGTGCGCGCCACAGCAAATGCGTCAGCATCATTCAAATGCTGCGCAATCGTTACTAAGCCATGCCCGTAAGCATTTGCTTTTAGCACCGCCATTACTTTGCTGTTAGGCGCAAAACACTTAACTTGCGCTAAATTATGCGCAAGTGCAGTTAAATTAATTTCAGCAGTGGCTAAGCGCATTAGTAATCGTCATCTACCGCTGGTCCCGCGTAATTATCAAAGCGAGAAAACTGACCTTGGAATGTTAAACGCACTTTACCAATTGGACCATTACGTTGCTTACCTATGATAATTTCGGCAATACCTTTGTCGGTACTGTCTTCGTTATAAACTTCATCACGGTAAATAAACATGATTAAATCGGCATCCTGCTCTATCGACCCCGACTCACGTAAATCTGAGTTAATTGGGCGTTTATCAGCACGTTGCTCTAGTGTACGGTTAAGCTGCGAAAGCGCGACAACCGGACATTTTAGCTCTTTTGCCAATGCTTTAAGTGAACGCGAAATTTCAGCAATTTCGAGTGTTCGGTTATCAGCAAGGCTTGGTACACGCATTAACTGCAAGTAATCGACCATGATCATACTAATGCCGCCGTGGTCGCGGGCTATACGCCTTGCACGTGAACGCACATCGGTAGGTGTTAAGCCCGACGCATCATCAACGTACATTTTGCCTTTTTCCATCAACAAACCCATTGTTGATGAAAGTCGTGCCCAATCGTCATCATCTAACTGACCTGTACGTACCTTAGTTTGGTTAATACGGCCAAGAGACGCTAGCATCCTCATCATAATTTGTTCTGAAGGCATCTCTAGCGAGTAAATTAGCACAGGCTTGTCTTGAGTCATCGCGGCATGTTCCGCAAGGTTCATCGCAAAGGTGGTTTTACCCATTGATGGACGCGCTGCAACAATAATTAAATCAGAAGGTTGTAAGCCCGTCGTCATTTTATCAAGATCGGCATAACCTGTACTTACACCCGTAACACCATCTTGTGGTGATTGATAAAGCTCTTCTATTTTATCAACGGTTTTTTCAAGGATGCTATGAATGCTTTGCGGGCCTTCATTATTTTTTGTTCGTTGCTCAGCTATTTTAAACACTTTGCTTTCGGCAAAATCGAGTAAGTCGTGACTGGTACGTCCTTCGGTATTAAAACCCGCTTCTGCAATTTCGTTCGCTACGCCAATCATTTCACGTACAACAGCACGTTCGCGTACAATACTTGCGTAAGCGTCAATATTAGCAGCACTTGGCGTGTTTTTAGCTATTTCGGCTAAATAAGCAAAGCCACCAATTCCTGCCAGTTTATTATTTTTTTCTAAACTTTCAGAAATAGTGATTAAATCTATCGGATCGCCAATCTCAGCAAGTGCCGTCATCGCCTCAAAAATTAACTTGTGCGTGCGGGTATAAAAATCCTGTGATACAACAAGTTCAGCTACGCGGTCAAAAGCTTGGTTATCAAGCATTAAGCCACCTAAAACAGATTGTTCAGCTTCTATTGAATGGGGAGGAACTTTAAGAGTATCGACTTGCTTATCTGGTTTGGCCATAACTTCACAGTAGTAAAATTGAATGGCTCTATTCTATCGACTTGAAGGGGCTGTGCAAATAGAAAAGCAGGAAATCTTTTCCTGCTTTTTGTAATCGAGAAGGGAATAAGTGTTATTTAGTACGAAGCTCTATGCGCCCACTAATAGTATCCATTTCAACATTAGCATTACCACCATTAATGCTAAACTCTAAATCACTAGCTGGGCCGTATTTAGCTTTACTCACTTTATCGCTAGTCACTTTATTAATGATTTTGCCATTAGCGTGGGCTTTAATTTCAAACTTTGCAGATACATTCTGTGGGAAGTAAAAACCGGCATCACCACTTACCGACTCAAAACGCACATCACCGCCTTTTAAAAGCTCTTCAATGTGTACTTCGGCTTCGCCATTTACCGTATTAATACGTAGATTTTTAATAGCCGATAACGTAAAGTCTATATCGCCATTTACGTTTTCAAGGCGCACATCATTAGCAGTTGTAGTCGATTTAATATCGCCATTTACAGCACTAAAACGTAGCTCACCACTTGATTGCCTATCGTTAATTTCGCCGTTTACGGTTTCAAACTGAATATTACCACTTAAGTTTTGTGCATTTACGTCGCCATTAACGGTGGTCAATTTAATATTCCCGGCAATATCATCTACCGTAATTTCGCCGTTAACTACATCAACTTCAGCGCCGTTTTTAAGCTCTTTTGCTGTTACCGATACGTTTACACCAGCAAACTCTAAGCTACTGCTTTTTGGCATAAATATAGTTAGGCTTGAGCCATCGCCATTATTACCCCAATTTGATTTACGTGGCATTTTTACAATAAACTGTGTTTTATCGCCATTCGTTTTAAGCTCATAACCTTCTGCTTTGTCATCAAGCTCGCCAGACACTTTAAATTCGTTTTTATCCCAACCTTCAATCTGTATCTCACCGCGTTGGTTTTCAATAAAAATAGTGCCGCCATTTGGTACGTCTATTTGCTTATCTATTTTTTCCCCCGCAAATACCGCCAATGGAAATAAGCTCAGTCCTAATAAAATCGCTTTCATGTCGTACTCCTAAATGTGCTGCCAACGTGGCGCATGCACCTTGTTAATTAAATCGAGTTGTTGTTGATATATTTGCGCTAGCATTGTCAGCAACGCTTGGTTTTGTGGCTCATTTTCAAGAACTTGCTTTATCGCTTGTTCAGCTTCTTCTAGTTCTTGTAACTGCGTTTGCCAGTCAGTAGTCAGTGCTTCTTCATTTTTATACTCAACTAACAAACTATTTTTTTGCGCCGAAAAGTAATCGCTTATTGACACTGCTGGCTTTGGTTCAGGCGTTATAATAAATGTATTTATAGCGATTAAAGCAGCCACAGTGCATGCTGCTATTGCCGTTAGTTTTGGCCAAATAGCAGTGCCTTTTAGGTCCTGCTTATTACTAACCATTGCTCGCTCAATTCCCGCCCACAGGTCTTTTTGTGGTGTAATTTCTTTATCAAGCGTGTTTAATGACTCATTTAAATAGTCGTCAAAATTTGGTTTATTCATTTTCATACCACTCTTGTAGTAGCTGTCTAGCACGATGATATTGCGATTTACTCGATCCCACAGCCATACCTAATTGCTCGGCTATTTCCTCATGCCTATAACCTTCAATGGCAAACAATACAAACACCATACGTGCTCGCTCAGGAAGCCTTACTATTAATTTATCAAGGCCATTTAAACCATCACAGTCGTTAGCTGACTGTTCATCCATACCGCTGTGTTCAATACTCACCACTTTTTGCAGCCAATTTTTTTGCTTGCGTAAGTAGTTAATCGCAACATTACTGGCAACGCTGTAAAGCCAAGTAGAAAACTGTGAGCGACCGTCAAATTGCGCTATTTTATGCCATACCTGCACAAACACTTCTTGGGCTGCATCTTCAGCGTGTGCTTGGTCTGCTAATAAACGTAAACATAAACCGTATACGCGTTTTATATGCAGCTCATAAAGAGTAGCGTATGCCACGTGGTCACCCGATTGAACACGCTCAATAAGTGTAGTTTCGCATAAAGGCGTTTGTTCGGGTTTAACGTGTAACATCCGTGATGTCGCCTTTTAATTATTATTATTGAGTTAGTGTATTGATAAGTTAGACGTAATGACAGTCCGAAAAGGTTTAAACTTAATGAAAAAATAATTGAAGAAAAACGAGATGATCTTAGGGGTCTTAATTAACTGTGTTCCCAACTAATACCAATTCCATTAAGTATGTGATCTAAATTTTACGCCGAAAAAATAATTCAGTTCTAGGCGTAAATTGATGTAAATGGTTGTTCCCTTTGCGAAATTTACAACAAAGAAATGGGTTGTTTTAGCAAGTAAAATAGATCAGCTATTTATTGGAATTGGTATAATAGCGACGAATAGATAAATTAGTCAAATTACAGACACAAAAAAGCCGCGCTAATAGCACGGCTTTTGTCGCTTAATTAAAAATTAAGCTTCAGCGATTACGATTACTTTAATAGTAGCCGTTACGTCTGAGTGAACTGAAATTGATACGTCAAATTCACCTGTCTCACGGATAGTACCTAGAGGCAAACGAACTTCTGACTTAGCAACTTCAACACCAACAGCTGAGATAGCGTCAGCGATGTCACGAGTACCGATTGAACCGAATAACTTACCTTCGTCACCAGCTTTAGATACTAATGTAACTTCTGCTAATGCTTCAAGTTTGTCAGCACGTGCTTGTGCAGCAACTAACTGGTCAGCGATTTTCGCTTCAAGTTCTGCACGACGAGCGTCAAACGTTTCAATGTTAGCTTTAGTCGCAGGAACTGCCTTACCTTGAGGGAAAAGGAAGTTACGTGCGAAACCAGATTTAACTACAACCTGTTCACCTAGGCTACCTAGGTTAGCGATCTTATCTAGTAGAATAACTTGCATGTTTCTACACCTTTTAAAAACTGTTAATCCGCTGCTTACTTATGTAAGTCAGTGTATGGAAGAAGGGCTAAGTAGCGAGCACGCTTAATAGCAGTTGCTAGCTGGCGCTGAAATTTAGCGCTAGTACCTGTGATACGGCTAGGTACGATTTTGCCACTTTCTGTAACATAGTTTCTAAGAGTAGCTAGATCTTTGTAATCGATTTGTTTTACGCCTTCCGCTTTAAAGCGGCAGAACTTACGACGTCTGAAATAACGTGCCATGAGATTAATTCCTCAAATAATTCTTTCTATATGCTGAGCATGCAAAACCAATTGGCTAAGGCCGTTACGACCTTCGTGGCGATTTAAAAAACCACTCACTTGCAATGCCTGCCCAACGTGCAAATGTTGAGTCTGTTGTTGCATTTGCTTTCCACTGGCAACTACCTGAAGCCTCACATAACTATTACGGTTAAGGTCTGCTTCGGTTTGCATCGATTTATGTTCTACAACAAAAATACAATGCGGGATGCCAGCAGGGCTTTGGCTAAACTTGGGAGTTTTACAAACTACCCCAGATATAACCAGCTGATTCATAAAAGGGCTAACCATTTATACTTACCGCCAGTTAAACGCCATGCTAGGACTCAAAACAATTAAGCAGCAGGTGCTTCTTTCTTCTCTTCTCTTGCAAGAGGAGACGCTTCAGTTTCAGCAGTTTTAGTGCGGATAACTAAGTTACGAAGCACTGCATCGTTGTAGCGGAAAGTAGTTTCTAGCTCGCTGATTACTTCAGTTGGTGCTTCAACGTTCATAAGAACATAGTGAGCTTTATGAAGCTTGTTAATTGGGTAAGCCAATTGACGACGGCCCCAATCTTCAAGACGGTGGATAACACCACCAGCTTCAGTGATAGAACCAGTATAACGTTCGATCATACCAGCAACTTGCTCACTCTGATCTGGGTGAACCATGAATACGATTTCGTAATGACGCATGGATATTCCTTACGGTTAATAGAGCCTTCTACCGTTTCGGCCGGTCGGTTTAAGGCAAGGAATTAATAGTTTAAAAGCCGAAATGAGCGCGCATTTTACGCTTAGACGGATAATTAAGCAAGCAGGTTTTTTAAGCTTTTATAGATAAGTGCTTAAAGGTAGTTATTACGAACTTCGCTCATCACGTCAGTAAGTTGCATGCATACTGTAAAAGTTAGGCGCGGAGCGTAATATATCTTGTAGACGCCGAGCTTGCTCACGTGAAAAGCGCAGCTTTTAATTGCTTAAGCTTTATGTTTACCCCGAAAATATAAACATTTACTCAAGCCTAAAGTCGTGCAATTATTAAGCAACACATTATTAAATAAGGATATTTATGAAGCTCTTACTATCGCTTGTATTAATACTTACTTTTAGTACACCATTTTTAAGCCACGCAAAAACCAATACAACAGACATAACCGTTGGTAAAAAAGTAATCCTCAAATCAAAAATACTTAACGAAGACAGGCCTATCAAAATTTTCATACCTGACACTGTAAAAGATGACCAGCCGCTTTATGTTATTTATTTACTTGATGGCGTTGAGCACTTTCATACGGCGTCTGGAGTTATTAAATCCCTTGTAGATTACGAGCAAATACCCAATGCAATGCTCGTTGGTATTGATACAACTAACCGTGTTCGCGATTATTTACCAAAAGTGCAAGGTGAGCCTAAAACTGAGTTTCAAACATTTGTTAAAAATAAATGGCCTAAAGCTGGGCAAACTGACGAGTTTTTAAAGTTTGTGTCTGACGAACTCATGCCTTATATAAATAGCAACTACCCAACAAACGGCTACAACACGTTAATTGGTCACTCTAATGCGGGTACTTTAGCGCTTTATACTTTAGTTAATCAGCCTGAACTATTTAACAACTACATAGCTATAAGCCCGAATAGTTGGTGGAGTGATGAAGAGTTAAAAAATAATATTATAAAATACACTAAAAATCCTAAAGGCGATCAATCGTTATTTATTAGTGTAGCAAGTGAAGGGTCACGCTTTTATACAGGCGTACTAAATGCGTTAGTTAATTTAGAACAACAAACGCCTTCGCAGCTAAAATGGGAATATAAGCATTACCCTACTTTTAGTCATATGGGCACCATACTACCAGCCCTTAGCGATAGCCTAATCAACTTATTTAGTGACCTAATATTTAAAGTTACTGATGAGCACGGAAGATTTGCTGATGTATCGCTTATTACCGGTTACTACCAAGCACTCAGTGATAAGTACGGTTTTGAGCTTAAAACTCCACAAGATGTATACGTAGAATTTGCTCATAGCCAGCAAAAATTTGGTAACACTAAAAAAGCGATAACTACGCTTAAGCACTTTACTAGCGATTACCCTAATGCGGCTTACTCACACATGCGATTATCGCAAGGGTACACTGCTGACAAACAGTTTAAAGAAGCCGTTACCAGCATGAAACACGCACTAGAACTTGCTAAACAAAACTCGCAAGACCCAATGTTAGTTGATGCGCTACAAGATATGGTGAATGAAGCACAAAATAATTTATAACTGATTTAACGCAAAGCGCTTTTTGACTAATGATAGTAATTACGAGCTACGCTCGTCGCGTCAGCAAGCTAAACGCCTGCAGGTAAAATTAAGCTCAGTGTTAAACTTTGCATGTAGACGCCGAGCTTGCTCGCGTGAAAAGCGCAGCTTTTAATCTGTTTCAAACTACTTAAAAACAAAAAACCGATGTTTAAATTACACATCGGTTTTTCTTTGACTGAAAGCTGGCAGCTAAAACTACTGTTTTTCTCGTTGGGTTTCGTTCCACTCTTCCCAACCTACGTTACTTTCCTATCGCTTCTTTAGCGAACAGGTGTTTTATTGGCCCAAGGTTATCAACGAGCGACAGCCCGACTCCGCGAATAAGTTTTTTAACTGGGTTTGCGCCTTCAAATAACTCTTTTAGCCCTTGCATCATCGCAATGTGTTTTTGTGCGTCGAGCTTACGAGTACGCTCGTAATCGCGAAGTGTGCGAGTGCTTGCAAATTCTTTACTATCCCTTGTTAAAAGCTCAATTAAATAAGCCGCATCTTTTAGGCCTAGGTTCATACCAAGTCCTGCAAGTGGGTGAATAGTGTGTGCAGCATCGCCAATGAGTATCACTTTGCCTGAAACCCATTGCTGGGCGTAGCGCATTTTAAGTGGGAAAGCCGCGCGCTTACTTTGTACTTCACATAAGCCACATTGGCCATCTATAGCTGCCATTACCGCTTTATTAAAGCTGCTGTCGTCCATTGCAAGGAGCTCATCGCAGTGGTTTGGGCTGGTAGACCATACTATTGAATGCGTGTTGGCATCGCTCAGTGGTAAAAATGCCAGTGGCCCGGTTGGTAAAAACACTTGGCGTGCGGTATTTTCGTGCGGCTCTTTGGTTTTTACGGTTGCGACTAGCGCATGGTGATCGTAATCTTTAAAGCTAAGCGCCATATTAAATTGTTTACGAATAGCTGAATTTGCCCCATCAGCGGCCACCAGCAGTTTTGCAATAATTGGCTCGCCGCTTTTAAGTGTTATAAATACATCAGATTCGCTTTGATGTATTTGCTGATACTGTGTATCAAACATTAGTGTTGCACTGCTTTGTTGCTCTAACTCTTTTATAAGCGCAAAGCGGATAATGTCGTTTTCAACAATATGACCTAAATGTTCAAGCTCAAGTTGTTCGTGATTAAACGCTATTTTGCCAAAGCTGTCGGCATCACGTACGTCCATATGCGTATAAGCACACGCTCGCTGTGCGATAATTTCGGGCCATACGTTTAATTGTTCAAGCAAGGTTTGACTCGCAATGCTTAGCGCACTTACGCGCAAACCATATTCGTTAGCTGGTAACGCTTGTGTTGGTGCGCCGTCGATTACAACTACGCTTATATCGGCTTTTGCCAATCCAAGTGCCAGTGTTAGCCCGACACAGCCGCCACCTACAATACAAACCTGTGCTTGCTTCATAAACGCCTACCTTGTTTAACTTGCCCCATTAACTGTTTGGCTAATGGCGCTTTTAATGCGGGAAATAAATCCATCGAAAACAACCCAATACTACGCCCAAATGCAAGCACTCGCGATGAGTTCGAAAAAAGTCTAACAAGTGCATCGGTTAAGCTCATTACGGTTTTTATATCATCACTGCGCTTTTGTGAATATTCACGTGTAAACGCATAGCTGCCTAAATCGTGTTGGCTATTTGCTATTAAATTACTAAGTACTTGCACATCGCGAAGGCCTAAATTAAAACCCTGCCCTGCAATAGGGTGAATCGCATGTGCAGCATTACCAATAACCACTGTACGGTGCGCAGTTAAAGACTCAACTTGCCCGTAAACAAGCGGGTAACTCGTGCGCATGCCTACTTTAGTAAATTGACCACCGCGATAACCAAACGCGCTTTGCAGAGCACTTAAAAAGTCTTGCTCATTAAGTACCATGTGCTGTTCAACCTGCTCTCGTCGCATACACCACACTAACGAATAACGGTTGTTGCTCATGGGTAATAACGCCATAGGCCCGTTTTGTGTAAAACGCTCAAAGGCATGATTATTATGCCCACCAGCCACTTCAACATTAGCAATAATAGCGCCTTGTTCATAAGGCCGGGTATTAAAGCCGAGCCCAAGTAAATTACGTGTGGGTGATTGTGCACCATCAGCAATAACCAATAGCGCTGCGTTTAATTGCTCGCCGCTTTGTAGGGTGAGTGTATTGCTATGCAGAGTTTGATCAATGGCAGTTACGCTATCGGGGCACAAAAGCGTAATATTTGACTGCGTTAAACGCAGGTGAAGCGCTCGGCCAAATGGATTTACTTCTACTACGTAACCAAGTGAGGGCTTAGCAAATTCGTCGCAATTAATGTGCGCTTTGCCAAAGTGACCTCTATCAGACACGCTCACTTTTTTGATTGCTGCGGTGTAAGGGGCATTTTGCTCAAATAAATTGAGGCTTTGTAAATACTCTACTGATTGCTGAGCAAGTGCAATGCTTCTATCGTCAAAGCTTGGGTGGTAGTCGCCAGTTACTTGATTAGCTTCTACAACGGCAATATTTAACGCGGGATTAGTTTTAGCCACACTTAATGCGCAGCTTGCTCCCGCTAAACCACCGCCAATAATAACTACATCAAACTGCTTAGCCACTAGATTCTCCGAGCTTTATACGTTTTTAGCACTTTGCATAAGTGCTTCTATATCGCTAATTTTTTTAGGTACGCTTAGGGTCAAGTTTTCATGGCCGGTTTCGGTAACTAGCAAGTTATCTTCGATACGAATACCAACGCCTTTGTATTTTTGCGATGCGCTTGAGTCTTCGCTTATATAAAGCCCTGGCTCTATGGTCAGTACCATACCCGGCTCAAATGCTCGCTCAACGTTATTTACTTTATAATCGCCAACATCATGTACATCTAAACCAAGCCAATGCCCTAGCCCGTGCATGTAATATTCTTTACACGCACCTTTTGCCATTAGCTCGTCAAAGTCGCCAATTAAAATACCTAAATCAAGTAAACCTTCGGTCATTACTTCCATTGCACATTTATTAGCATGCGACATGTAACCACCGGGTTTAACTTCATTAAAAGCAACTTCTTGCGCTTTAAGTACAATGTTATAAAGCGCGGCTTGAGGCTCGCTAAATTGACCATTAACCGGAAATGTACGCGTTATATCAGCAGCGTAGCCTTGTAACTCACAACCTGAGTCAATTAATACTAGGTCGCCGTCTTTTAATACATCGCTATTTTGTGTGTAATGTAAAATATTGGCGTTGTCGCCACTACCAACAATTGTGCCGTACGCCGGGTACGGCGCACCGTTCATAGCATAATGATGATGTAGCTCAGCCTCTAACTGAAACTCTGTAGCTCCAGCATGTGAAAAACGCATAGCGCGCATGTGCCCTCGCGCACTAATTTCACAGCCTTCTCGCATAACATCTATCTCGCTTGGCGATTTAAACAAACGCATTTCATGAATAAGGCCTCGTATTTCTTTTAAAGTACTCGGTGCTTTGAGTCCTTTTCGAGAGCCACTTCGAAGCATACCTAATAACGAAAACACTTTGGTATCAAATGAAGAGTAGGCGCCTTGTGCAAAATAGATCGCATCTTTTTCATTTAGTATAGTTAGTAGCTTATCGTTTAATTCACTGAGTGGGTAAGCTTCATCAAACAAGTAGTCACTTTTGGCTTTATCAAAGCCAACTCTGCGGCCATGCCAAATTTCTGCAAGCTTGTCTTTATCTAGGCAAAATAAAGTACTGGGTGCATCACTGTTATTACACAGTACTAAAACAGCGTCGGGTTCGTTAAAGCCAGTTAAGTAAAAAAAGTCGCTATCTTGTCTAAATGCATATTCGGTATCGCGGCTGCGCGTCACTTCGCTTGCAGCGGGAATAATAGCAACGCTATTTTCATCCATTTGAGCAAGTAAACGCTCGCGACGTGCTTTAAATTCTGACTTTTTTACTTCAACCATTATTAACCAACCCGTTTTACTTTTTAAAAAGTGAATGCTTAATGAAGTGTTTTTTTAGTGCTTTGCGTGCTCTGCTCTTTACCTAACTCTGCAAAACAAAGTAGTGCTGATACACGAACATATTCAATCACTTCGTGCAGCGCTTGGCTGTCTTCCTCGGTTTCTTCAAAGGTAGTATCTAGGCGAGTAATTTCGCTAAAGTCAGTAATAACTTCTTTAACATCGCTCGATAGTTTACCGTAATCTTTTTGTTTTAAACCAAAACCAAGCATAAAACCTGCTACCCATGATACGAGGCCATTAGCCTGATCGATGAGTGTTTCGTCGTCGCTTGGTAAAAATAAATCAAACTGAAATTCATCATCATTAAAGCTAGCCACTACTTGCTTATAAATAGTACCAAAAAACTGCTTTAAATCATTACTAAACGACTCACCATCGTTAAACACATCGCTCAAAAGACCTAAGTATTCTTTGTCGTCAATGGTTAAACCACACGCCAGTAAACCACTAATTACACCATGCGCTTCGGCCGGTGATACAAATATTTCGTTTTTTTCTAAAAGCAGTTGAGCTTTTTCGTAATCGGGTAAATCGTTCATAATAAAATCTTCGCTTTGCAAGTTAAGGCAATGCTACCACTCGATAAAAAGCAACTCCAATTAATTGTATGATCAAGCTCAAAAACCATGCGATAAAGTAAATGATGCGTTAAAGGTGCGGAAAAACTAAGCGAACGGTTTAATTTTTTACGTTTGGGGTTTAAGGATTGGATTATGTCTTATATACTTAAATTGTTCCCTGGGGTACCGGAGCTTAGTTAAGTCCCTGAGCCGATAAATTTTATACCAGGGTTTTTGTTCGTCTACTATTGTGCAGGCTCGGCATGTACCGAGAAGCCTACGGTAAACCGCAGATTCCCGCCTTGAAACCTTCTGGTTTCAGGACTGAAACCGAGTACCGTATCTTGGGGAACACCTTTCTGACTTCTATAACTCTCTTTTATACAACTTTACCCCCTGCTCATGATACTTTCTAAATTTTATTAATAAATTTGACAAAAAAAAAGCTGCAAGCAATTTCTTACTCACAGCTTCCTAGAACGCTTTTAATAATTATCTATTTAAACCAACCTTGAAAACGCTCCATTAGCATGTAATTTATTGGTACTAACAATAAAGTAATAAAGGTCGCAAAAATAATCCCAAACCCTAGGCTTACCGCCATTGGTATTAAAAACTGCGCCTGAGTCGCTTTTTCAAATAATAGCGGCATTAAGCCTATAAATGTAGTTAAACTGGTTAACATTACAGGACGAAAACGCGATGCACCAGCAATCTTAACTGCGTCAATTATAGCGCCGCCTTCACTGCGTTTTTTATTAATAAAATCAACTAAAACCAGTGAGTCATTTACTACAACACCAATGAGAGCAAGCATGCCTAGCAAACTCATAATGGTTAAATCCATGCCCATGATCCAATGCCCTACCACTGCACCAATCATTCCAAATGGAATAACGCTCATTACAATAATTGGCTGCATGTACGACTTAAGCGGTATAGCTAATAATGCATAAATTATAAAGAACACAAAAATGAGCGCCCAGCCAAGCGAGCCAAACGACTCTCTTTGCTCTTTAGCTTCACCTTCGAGTTTGTAATCAACACCAGGGTATTGCTGCATTAAACCATCTAAATACTCAGCTAAATCGGCCTGAAGCACCGTCATGTTGGTGTTATCTTTTTCAATATCGGCGGTAATATTTAAAGTACGGTAGCGGTCTATACGGTTTATTGTCGATGGGCTTTGCCCTGCGCTTAGTGTAGCCACATGTGATAACGGTACTGAGCCACCTGAAGGGGTGTCTATTAGTATGTTTTTCAAATCAGCAACTGAGCGACGTTCATCAATAGGTAAACGCACCATTACACGTACATCATCGCGACCACGTTGAATACGCTGTACCTGCGAGCCATAAAACGAGCTGCGCACCTGCCCTGCAACATCGGATCTATTTAATCCAAGCGCTAAGCCTTGATCGGTCAGCTCTATGCGTAACTCTTCTTTACCATCTGACATGCTATCTGCAATATCAAATACCGTTGGGGAAGTCGCCAAGCGTGTTTTAATATGATCAGCTACATCTTGTAAAATAGTTAACGAGGTACCGCTTAGCTGCACATCAATTGGATCTGAGCTTCGCCCTATTTCAGCTCTGAACGTGAGGCTTTCTGCCCCTGGTATAATCCCAATTAAATCACGCCACTCACTTGCAAGCTCACTAGAACCTATGTCTGATTCACGCTCTTCAGCAGGTGTAATTTCAAAGCGCACAGAGCCCGAATTAGAAACGCCTCCTCGCCCGCCAGTTGTTGCTAAGATATTTAAAATAACGCTTTCACCTGTATCTGGGTCGCGGTATTTTTCTTGCAATTGCTGCGCTTTTTGCGACATATCAATCACATATTTATTAGTCACTTCAAACGGAGTGCCGGTAGGTAACGTAAGCTCTACTTTTATCGTTTCGCTTGGGATACGTGGGAAAAACACAAACTTTGTCCAACCACTGGTGATCATCGTTAATATGATACAAAACACACCGATAAATAAGCTAACCGATGCCAGCTTATGGCGTAGCGCTAAATTTAATATTGGTTGATAGTACTTCAAGATAGCGTTTTCAAATCCATCTGCAAAACGCTGTTGAAGAACATCAAATCTTGAAGACTTACTTTGTTCATGACGCAGTTTTATATATTTTAAATGCGCAGGTAATACAAATTTAGATTCAATCAATGAGAATAGTAATACCGGAATAACCACTACCGGAATTTGAGCAAACAAGGCACCCCGCGCCCCTTCAATAAAGGCCAAAGGTAGAAATGCAGCAACGGTTGTTAATACACCAAAGGTTACGGGGGTCGCGACTTCTTGAGTACCCATAATAGCGGCTTGCTCGCCCGACTTGGCTGTTTTTAAATGGGTATAGACGTTTTCGCCGGTCACAATGGCGTCGTCCACCACAATACCAAGCACTAATATAAAGCCAAATAAGCTCATAATATTAAGGGTTACGCCAAAAATAGGCATAGCAATAAATGCTCCCATAAACGATACGGGAATACCAATAAACACCCAAAATGCAATTGCAGGGCGTAAAAATAAAGTAAGTAAAGCAAGGACTAAAATACCGCCTTGTAACGCATTAGTTGTTAAGGTTGAAATTCGGCTTTTAACAAGCTCTGAGTCGTCATCCCAATAACTTAGCTCAAAACCTTGAGGGAGTGAACTTTGCCCCTCTTTAATGTAATTTTTTACATCATCCGCAACTGCTATCGCGCTTTGGGGACCAATACGGTACACATCAATAAAGGCAGCTTGCTTACCATTAAAGCGAGTACGCACTGGGGTTTCTTCAAAGTCATCTTTAATTAATGCAATATCCCCAAGGCGAATAATGGTGCCATCAGCTTGGTTTTTTACCACAATGCTAGCAAATTCATCTTTACGATAAGCTTGCCCTTTAGAGCTAATAAGTACATCTCCCCCTTGCGTTTTTAAGTTACCGGCAGAAATATCTTTACTAGAATTAGCGACAGCGCTAGATATTTCTGCAAGGCTTAAATCGTACTGACGAAGGGTATCTTGGCTTACTTCTATAGCAATTTCGTAATCACGGACACCACTTAGCTCTACTTGCGTTACGTTGGGTAGACGCAAAATATCATCCCGAACTTTTTCGGCGTATTCAAGGGTTTCTTTTTCGCCATAAACGCTTGATACAGTAACAGCGATTACATCTCTAATGCGCTCAGCAAGTGCTACTACAGGCTTTTCAGCATCTGCGGGAAAGGTATTAATGGCATCTACGCGACTTTTTATGTCTGCGAGTAATTCACGAGGGTCGTAGCCCGTTTCGACTTCGATAGTAACAGAGCCAGAACCTTCTGATGAGCGACTAAATATTTGTTTAATGCCCTCTAAGTCTTGAACTGCTTCTTCTATACGTATAGTCACCCCTTGCTCTACATCTTCTGGTGTTGAGCCTAATAAGCTTACATTTACGCTTATCATATCGGTTTCAAAAGACGGAAAAACTTCAAGCGGTATCTTATTTGATAAACTAAAAAGCCCCGACAATAATAATGTTACTAATAATAAATTGGCAGCAACATGGTTTTTAGTAAACCAAGCTATCATGGTCTGCCTCCTTGTTTTTCAGCACGGCGCTTTTTCATTAACTCTTCAACGCTAATACCAAGCTCTTTTGCTTTTTCCTCAAGCTGCTCTCGTGACATGCGTTTTCCTCTACCTTGCCCCTGCGCACTTTTCCCTTTAGTTTGCTCTGCATTTTGCTCACCTAAAATACTCACTTGAGTACCTGAGCTCACTTGTCCAAGTGGTGTTAGCACCAATTTATCGCCAGCAGTTAGGCCTGTTTTGATCATTGCCTGTGTGGCATTTTGCCAAGCAAGTGAAATGTCTTTACGTTTAAGTACACCATCTTCAACAGTGTAAACGTAAGTGCCTTGGTAAATTGTGCTATTAGAAATTATGAGTGCGTTAGACACTGTTTTCCCGGTAATTTGCGCTTTTATATATTGTCCTATTTTTATAGGATATTGATTATTAGCTGTCGCTTTGTATGGGTCATCAATTTTAGCAACAACATAAAGCTGCTGTGCATTTTCATCTATAGCGCCTTCAGTACGTGTGAGCTGCCCTTGCCATTGCTGCTCTCCTACTAAATCAGAGGTAAACTCAACTAAAGAACCAGCTTGGTTTTTAGCGCCATCACGGTATTGCTCTGGTAGGTTAACAAACGACAAATCTTTATTTTTAATAGGTAGGCGTATCTCTACGCTGTCGATTGCATAAATAGTTGCAAGTTGCGTGTTATTACTCACCACTTGCCCTAAGTCAACACTGCGACTGAGTATACGCCCAGCGTAAGGCGCAGTTACTTTTGTACGCTCTAAATCAAGCTGTGCTTTTTCAAGTGTAGCCTGCGCTGACAAAACTTCTGCCTCAGCAGCTGCTAATTGTGGTTCACGTAGCACTAAGCTGCTGGCATTTTCAGAGCCACCTAAACGCTGCCAATCAGTTATGGCTTGCTGGCCACGAGCTTTTTCTTCAAGTAAGCTTTGCTCTGCACTTAATAAATTAGCTTGCGCTGATTTAACTTCAGCTTGATGGTCTCTATCATCTAACTTTAAAAGCACATCGCCTTTTTCAAAAAAACCACCTTCTCTAAATTCATCGCTTACTTGTATTATTTGTCCTGATGCTTGCGCGACAAGTAAGCTTTGAGTACGCGGTTTTACTGTGCCATAGCTGTCTATCATAATTTGATAGTTTTGCGGTTTTAACTCAAGTGCTGAAACACTTATTATTGCTTTAGGTGGCTTACCTGAACGCCTAGCTTCAGGTGGATTACCTTTAATAAACATAACAGTTAGTAAAGTCGCCACGATAACTACGACAGGGATTAAAATTTTTGCAGTTTTAGTTTTCATCGTTATTGCTCTTTAGTTCACTTGAGGGTTTTGCAAAATCACCACCAAGGGCAATGTGTAAGTTAATTCTGTTAGCTATTAATTGATTTTTGATTTCAATTAAAGAACTTTGCGCGTCAAAAGAACGGTCTTGAGCATCAAGTACCGTTGTATAAGTTACCAAGCCACTTTGATACTGCTCGAATGATAACTGCTCTGCTGCAAGGGCGTTTTCTTGCGCTTCAAGCGTACTCGTATACTGCGCTTTGAGAGACTGCTGCTGCGAAATTGCATTTTCAACATCGCCAAAAGCGTCATAAAGCGTTTGTAAATAAAGCTGCTCTTGTTTTTGAGTATTCAGGCGTGCAATTTCTTCATTGGCCTTCAAGCGCCCACCTTCAAAAAGCGGTGCCGAAATACTACCTAATAATGACCATGCAAGGCTCGACGGAGAAAACAAGTCGCTTACTCTGTCGGTGCTATCACTTAAGCTAGCTGTTAAATTTAAACTTGGAAAGCGTTGTTTGTGCGCATACGCAAGTGATGCATCGGTAGCTAAAAGTTCATACCAGCTAGCACGCAGCGTAGGTTTGCGTGTTATAAGTTCAGAAGGTAAGCCTAGTGGGATATCGGTATTAATAACGGGTAAGTCACTATTAGCGCTAATAGCACCTTTTGGGTATTCGCCTAGCAGGCGTTCAAGAATACGCGATGAAGCCGATAAATTAGCTTGCTGCGTCGCAATGCGAGTTCGCTCAGTATTAAGTTCGTTTCGAGCAAGGTACACATCAAGTGCTTCATTAATCCCCTGACGATAGCCTGATTCAATTATTTCTAGGCTTTGCTGGGCATTCGCTTCTCTGCGTTTAAATAAATCGAGTAGTTGCTGCGATGTTACAACATCAAACCAACCTGTTACCACATCAGCCACAAGCTGTTGTTTAGCTTGCTCAAAGCGTGCTTGTTGAGCTAAATAGTTAAGATTAGCCTCACGCTTGGAATCAGACAATTTGCCCCATAAATCGACTTCATAAGTTAAATCTAAACTTACAGAGCTTGCGTTATTATAACTTACAGGGCGGTTGTCTTTACTACGGCTAGTACGCGTTGATAAATCGAGACTAGGCCAGAGTGCCGCGCCAGATACTATAAGTTGTTGTTTTTGAATCTCTACATCGTAACTCGTTTGCAAAAGCTGTTGATTGTTTTTAAGTGCTTGTTGTACAAATTTATTAAGCGTAGGGTTTTGTAATTGTGTAAGCCATTGCTCTTGTACTTTTAATACCGAGCTTGATGCTTCTTGTTGCCATTGCTGTGGCATATTATTGGGCGCTTGCATGCGCTGCGACGGATTTAAATCACTCGCACAGCCGCTAAGCAGCATCACACTAATTGCCAATAGGGTTGGCTTGCATTGCCAAATCATAATTAAACCTAAATTACTGCTATTTATGAGGTTAATTCAAGCACTTTGGCAACTTTTGCTCAACCTACTTTACATAACATTACATAGCTAGCGATGAACTAACATAATAGCCAGTTATACGGTAAAAATGAGCAAATGATCAGCACTTTTTAATACTAAAAATAAAAAATGCCAATGAGGTGTTTAACCAACATTGGCATTTAATACGTTTTAAACTTATTACTTGTGTTTATTTGCAGCAGGCACAGCGGCTTGTTTTAATTCAATAGTTCTGAATTTTTCAACTTGAGGAAGGGTTAAATTAATTTTATTTATTTCTTCAATCTCAACAGTCACTTCATCAAAGCTAATACCTTCTAAATGCCCTCCTAATTTGTAATCGTTTGATACAAAATGAAAATGCATTCCCGGAATACTAATGTTGCCTAAATATTCTGGTGTGTATAACCCCACTAAAGTACCTTTAATATTTTGCTTAGTGTACATAACTCGCGTTTTTAAATACTCCATAAGCGGAACACTGTCGTTTTTAACTTTTTGTGCAGAAGCCATTTTTAAATAATTAAATGTGCCTGTAATTTTATAAGCATAAAAACTATTTTTAGAGCTCATAGTTGCTTTAAGTTTCTCACCTAATAGCGCTAACGAACTCACATTTTTTAAACTAATACGCTTATTTGGATTAAACTTAAACATTGTCATATAAGGCGCAGCTAAATTAGCTGGAGCCTTAATTAATGAGCCATCAACTTCTATTTTATAAACCACACCGTTGAGCGCAACAAGCTCACCATCTAAATTATCGGCAGTCCCTAATCCAAATTGACCTTTTTTAAGCATTTCTGCAGGTGTAATATCGCCTGTATACACCTGATTAACTAACGCAAGCGGAAACCATATTGCTCTATTACATTTTCAGTTGGAGCTGCGAAGGCCGCTGAGTTAAGTGTAAATAAGGCTAAAAAGCTAACGCTGATAAAAAATGGTTTCATGGTATTTCCAAAATAAAAAGGTAGCTAAGCATTTCGCTTAACTACCAAAAAAAAGAAAATAGCGTTACTTCTGCTATTTGCTAAACGGGAAGTCGTTTTAATAAATTACAAAAAGTAATTTATAGCTCAGTTACAAAGCTCATATATTGCTCGAGGTCGCCTACTACTGCTTCATGCATTAATTTACCGGTTTGAATTGCGTATGGTTGATTAAAGTGAATATCCCATACGTCTGACTCTTTACGCCAATGCTCATAAACTGCCAACGTGTCGTCTTGGCCTTCAATAGTGTATAAATCAAATATAAGGTTACCCTCTTCTTGACTACGCGTTTGTGTAATATGAGTTTCAAACTGGGTTAAAAGCTGCGTTCTATACTGCAACTTAATTTTGAATATAAAGAAGATAATAAATATATCATCTTGTGAGTTTGGCGTTTTAAGATTGCGCTCATGCAAAGGTGCTGGCGTTGTATCTTTTAAGTTCATAACTTCTGGTGCAGACTCGCTAATATTAGGTAATGCTTGCAATAGAGCTTGCGTATAAGGCTGTGCACCGTGGTAATTAACCGCATTTTGGTTTTCAAAACGTTCGTAGGCAAAAAATACTCCAGGTGCATTTTTATCCTGATATAAACGCATTTCTAGTAAGCCAGTTTCGGCTTTGCCGCCTTGCTTGTCATCTTCAAGCAGCGCTTTGAATTGATTAATGTATTCGTCTTTAATATTAAATTTAACTATTTGCGTGATCATAATTAACTCCAAAGAGATTAGCGCTGCATCAGTTAAGCTAATGCAGTAAGTAAAAATTAAACTTCAGTTAAAATTTCTGAATACTCTAAACGCGACTTTGGAAGAGTGGCATTAAAGTCATTTTTATCATCGCTATATCCCAAAGGCACAACAACTAAGCTTGAATAACCCTTTTCACGTAAACCAAATTCTTCATCAAGTACGCTAACTTCAATTCCTTCCATTGGCGTTGCATCAATTCCTAAGGTAGATACACCCAATAAAAATGCGCCTAGGTTTAAATAAACTTGCTTATCCATCCAATGCTGTACGTCTTTAAAATCTTGTTTGTGTAAGTTAATAAACATATTACGGCCACCGTGCATACGCTCTTTAAATGCGACTGGGTCTGCTACAAAACGACCGTCTTTTTCTTCTTGCTTTAAAACACGTAATAAATAGTCTTGTTCAATATCTAATTTACTAGCAAACACGAGTACATGTGATGCATCTAAAATTGACTTTTTATTGAATGGAAATAAACGCTCTGTTGATTTAGCTATTTTGGCTTTAGCCTCGTCACTAGACGCGAGTATAAAATGCCAAGGTTGTGAGTTAACACTTGAAGGGCTAAATCTAAGTAACTCTTTAATTTTTTCAATATTGTCAGCAGAGATCTTTTTAGTTGGATTGTACGCTTTAGCTGACTGTCTATTTTTTGCGTAATGAGTAATATCTTGAGTCATAAACTTCCCCTATCTCGGGTTGAAAACATATAAGCAAAGGTATTTGCTTTTCGATAAGGTGATTGTGCAAAAAATACGGCAATAGAAAAAGAGAGAAACAATCCAATTAATATGGAACATTTTATCCATAATGACGTTGAATAAATTACAGATACAAAAAAGCCCCGCAATAAGCGAGGCTTTTAAATAAATGGTGCCGACTAACCGAGTCGAACGGGTAACTTATACAGACTACTGATTGCACGTCAGTTGCTTTACTATCGACTGCATATACTTTAATCCCAGTATAGAAAACAAAAAAGCCCCGCTATAAGCGAGGCTTTTAAATAAATGGTGCCGACTAACCGAGTCGAACGGATAACTTATACAGACTACTGATTACAAGTCAGTTGCTTTAAGTTATCTAAATAAATGGTGCCGACTAACCGAGTCGAACGGTTGACCTACTGATTACAAGTCAGTTGCTCTACCAGCTGAGCTAAGTCGGCACACAAAACTGTGTGCTAAGGCACGTTCAATTTTAAAGATTGAGAACTTTTATAAAGCACTTAAAATAGAAAAACCTTGCATAAGCAAGGCTTTAACATAAATGGTGCCTCGACGCGGAATCGAACCACGGACACGAGGATTTTCAATCCTCTGCTCTACCGACTGAGCTATCGAGGCACATAAACTGTGCTAACTAAAGGTAAAAACATTTAACTCTAGTTTTAAAAATGGTGCCGACTAACCGAGTCGACGGGTAATTTAAACAGACTACTGATTACAGTTTTTCTTTTTTAAACTACTTTAAATAAATGGTGCCGACTAACCGAGTCGAACGGTTGACCTACTGATTACAAGTCAGTTGCTCTACCAGCTGAGCTAAGTCGGCACACAAAACTGTGTGCTAAGGCACTTTATCAATTTTAAAGATTGATAACTTTTAATAAATGGTGCCTCGACGCGGAATCGAACCACGGACACGAGGATTTTCAATCCTCTGCTCTACCGACTGAGCTATCGAGGCACATAAACTGTGCTAGTTAACTAAATTTTCTAAGTTAACTTTTTACTAAACTAGTTTAGTAAATAAATGGTGCCGACTAACCGAGTCGAACGGTTGACCTACTGATTACAAGTCAGTTGCTCTACCAGCTGAGCTAAGTCGGCACACAAAACTGTGTGCTAAGGCACGCGTAATAATGTTTAAACTTTTTATTAAACACCACTACTTTAATAAATGGTGCCTCGACGCGGAATCGAACCACGGACACGAGGATTTTCAATCCTCTGCTCTACCGACTGAGCTATCGAGGCACTTTAACAGTGCTAATTAAAAATCTTAAAGGATTTTTAATGCAATTCCCACTCAGCTCTATCGACTGAGCTATCTGGGCGTGCGGCGTATTAAACGAGTTTTGCCCTTACAAGTCAACTTTTTTTTTATTCTTTATAACTGTTTGAACGGTTTTCAAGCAACTCAGTACATTTTTTATTAATAACGTTCATTTTTACCACAAATCAGACTATAACGATTAATAAATATAACTAAATCAGACTAAAAACGTAGTGAATTATTTTTCGTAAATGTTACGATTACAACAATTATACAATAAAGACTTATTGTATTTAAATATAGCAACCAGGGAACGTTAAATGCAGAGTAAATTCTCTTCACCGGTAAAAGGCTTATTACCTCTTTTTTTGATCATTAATATTGCTGTAACAGCACTTGCTATTGTTGCTCATTCATTCTACGCACAAACTGAAGTTAGCACAGCTCAACCCAGACCGCCGGTTAATATAGTAACGCTCGCCGATAGATTAGATTTACCTATGGTTGATGCATTAACTATGTACGGTCAAGGTAAAGTAAAGCAGTTACTCGATTTAACACATTTATTAGATAATGACTTTGAATATACTTTATATCGATTTAATACTACATCTGATACTCAGTTAGTATACAACAGTAGTAAGCCTGCAATCGACTCCGTTAGAGCTGAAAAGCACTTAGTGGAGCAAGGTATTATGCACCACCTGCTATTGTTAAATGATGAGCCAATTGGCGAGCTTATCATTAAGCAAAATTTGCATTCCACACCTTTAAGCACTCAAGATTCTCAAGTAATTGCTTATATAATTGCTATAGCGTGTGTTGCTGCATTATTTATACTTACTTTAATGTTTAATATGTACATTAATACTCGCTTACGTAAAAGCACTGACACCCTTACGCAAGAGCTGCAGGCAATCATCGACGATGCCAATTACAATAGTAATGTTGACGAGCAACTCGATATTGGCCTAGGTGTAGTTGCAAAACACATCAACTTATTGCTACGAAAGGTACAAACTGCAATGAGTGAAAATGAAGCTGCACAAAAAGAGCTTTATAAATTACAAAATAGTCTAGAAGGCGAAGTGCAAAATCGTACTTTAGCGCTTGAGCAAGCCACATTAAAAGCAGAACAAGCAAGCGAGACTAAAACAACGTTCTTAGCAACAATGAGTCATGAAATAAGAACGCCAATGAACGGCGTTATAGGGACTATTGATTTACTGCGTCAGACAGAACTTGATGGCGCCCAGCATCGCTTAAGTACGATTATTCGTGAATCAGCATTCTCACTATTGAGCATTTTGGACGATATTTTAGACTTTTCTAAAATTGAGGCCGGAAAGCTAAATATTGACCCTATCCCGTTTTCGGTAACCGATACCATTGAAGAAGTTGCTCGAGTACTTTCCTCTGTTGCTAAAAAACGTGAGCTTGATTTAGAGCTAGCAATAGCACCAGATATTCCTATAAATCTTACCGGTGATAGCGTACGTGTACGTCAGGTTCTTTATAACCTATGTAGCAACGCAATTAAATTTACGAGCACTGATGAAAAAACTCAAGGCCATGTAAAAATATCAGTAGAGGTGGTGCATAATACGACCGATCACTTTACTTTACGCTTCTGCGTAACTGATAACGGTAAAGGGATGTCGCAGGCACAACTACGCGAAATATTTAATCCGTTTATTCAAGCCGAAAATTCGATTACCCGAGAATATGGAGGGACAGGTTTAGGTCTTTCTATTTGTAAAAGCTTAACTGAGCTTATGCTAGGGACTATTCATGTAACTAGCCATACAGGAATTGGCAGTGAATTTACTGTTGAATTACCATTTAGTACATCGGGGAAAATTAAGTACGCACACAAAGGTGCATTAAATGGTAAGAGGATTATTGTAGTTAGTAATCATTTAGAACGTGAAAAAGTAATGTACCGCTACTTATCGTTTATGGGCGCTAAAATTACTTATGTACATACTGAAGAAGAAGCTGAAGAATATCAGCATACGCAAGATATTATTTGGGTGGCTGATGGCATAGACAATATGGATAAAACAAACGCGCTGCTAAGACGTTTATTTTATTCATTAGAAGATTATAACCAACAGGTTGTTGTACTAAGCAAGCTCGATGAAGCGGCTATAAATCATAAAAATATTTTTTATATTAATGCCTCTCCTTTATGTAAGTCTAACTTTATGCTGTCTATTTTGGTGGCTGCTGGGCTGCATACTCCTAAGCAAATTAAAAAAACCAAAACACTTAATAACTATTTAAATGTTGAGCAGGCTCGTAAATCAAATAAATTGATTTTACTGGTTGAAGATAACCTCCTAAACCAGCAAGTGCTGACCGATCAACTACACATACTAGGCTTTGGCGTTGAAATAGCCAACAACGGTGAAGAAGGCTTAGATATGTGGAGAAAAGGTGATTATTCGCTTATTTTAACCGACTTACACATGCCTAAAATGTCAGGTTACGATATGGTTGAAAAAATTCGTAATGAAGCTGAGCTATTAGAGTCTATTGATGCACAGCCTTACATTATTGCTGTAACAGCAAATGCACTTAAAGGCGAAAAAGAGCGTTGCTTAGCCGTAGGTATAAACGACTTCATTACCAAACCCATAGAGCTAAACGCGTTAGAAGGCACTCTAAAACGTTGGAGCGATAAGCAAAGCCAAAATCAAAATGTGATTATTCACCAAGCAACTGCGCTACCTATTGATATGGAAGCAGTTGCTAAATACATAAATGGTGATGACGCTAAGCAAATCCGCTTTTTCAAAATGTATTTAGAACAAAGCCAAAGCTTAATTAAGAGTATTAACTCTGGGGTAATGGTTAACGATTTAGATGAGATTATTGAAGGCTGTCATCAATTAAAATCTATCTCCAAAACCATTGGTGCCCAAACGGTGGCCGATCTTTCAAGCGCATTTGAAGATAAATGTAAAGAAGGTGATCTCACAACCGATGAGTTAATAGACTTAAGAGATAAACTAGAAATTGAATACTCTAAAGCAGCTCAATTTCTAAAAGAACAAGTTAGAACAGCCCAAGCAAAGCAAGAAGATGAACTTGCAGATTAATATAACTATGCTTTAGACATAAAAAAAGGGCTAATCAGCCCTTTTTTTATGTCTAAAAATTACTTTTCAGGCGGTCGATAACCTTCAATTTCTACATCTTTGTCTTCAAACAAAAAACCAACCATTTGTTCTTCTAAAAATGTGCGATGCTCTGGATCCATCATATTCAAATGCTTTTCGTTAATAAGCATTGTTTGCTTATGTTGCCACTGACCCCAAGCTTCTTTAGAGATGTTATTAAAAATCTTTTCACCAATTTCACCAGGGTATAACTGAAAGCCAAGGCCTTCGGCTTCTTTTTGTAACTTTTGACAAAATACTGTACGTGCCATGATTGATTCTCTCTAACGCTAAATATGGGCCTATTCTATACTATTGCTGTAATTTGTTTAACCAACTTTTTAGTTGGTGCTGCTAGGCCAACCTCTATTGATTGATCAAGCGGATACCATACCAATTGTTTATCATTTACTACATCAGGTATTTTACTAACATTGAGCACATGCGGGTTAATTGTCAGCTCAAAGTGTGAAAATACATGAATAAATGTTTCAAGCTCTACTAAGGAAGTTTCTAACTCTTGCTGAGCTAAAAACACCTCAAGCTCTTTATATTCATTAAATTCAAAAAAACCAAATAACCCACCCCAAATACCGCTATTAGGGCGTTTCTCCATAAGCACCTTATCGCCGCACTGTATAATTAACTGATGACAGCTCTTTTTAGGTACTGCTTTTTTAGGTTTAGAATGTGGGAACTCTTTTACTTTTCCTGTATTAAAAGCACCACAGCCGGAGTTTAATGGGCAAGCCCCACAATCAAAACGACTGCGTGAGCAAACACTCGA
The DNA here is from genome assembly GCF_056470645.1 of Pseudoalteromonas sp. TP27. Lineage (NCBI taxonomy): Bacteria > Pseudomonadati > Pseudomonadota > Gammaproteobacteria > Alteromonadales > Pseudoalteromonadaceae > Pseudoalteromonas > Pseudoalteromonas sp. TP27. The sequence continues at coordinate 129,767 of NZ_JARDAK010000002.1, forward strand.
TCCTAAATCCATCATCGCTTGATTAAATTCGGTAACATTATTATTAGGCGTTAATTGCTCTGATAAATGCCAAAGTTGGTTTTCTACCTTTTTAACGCCGTACCAACCTTCAATCATAAAGTAGCGTGCTAATACTCGCTTAACATTTCCATCTAAAATTGGATGATGCTGCCCAAGCGATAATGACAAAACAGCTCCGGCGGTAGATCGCCCTATTCCCGGCAAGTCCATTACTTCATCAAGTGTTTGAGGAAACTCACCTTGGTATTTATCACGCACTATTTTAGCTGTTTTGTGTAAGTTACGTGCACGGGCGTAATACCCTAAGCCAGTCCAGTGGTGCAGTACCAAATCTTCATCCGCATCAGCTAAAGCAATAATATCTGGAAAGCTTTGCATAAATTTTTCAAAATATGGGATAACAGTAATAACTTGAGTTTGCTGCAGCATCACCTCAGATACCCACACTTTATAAGGAGTTTTACCTAGCTGCCACGGAAGTGTTTTACGCCCATGAAGGTGATACCAATCAACAACTTGGTTAGAAAACCAATTTGACTGTTCTTTATTTAAATCCAACATATTTTACTTTTACTGATGCTCAATGGCGGCTCAGTCTATTGTAGTTAATAAAAAGATCAAGCTATAGGCGCTGTAAAACCAGCTAATACTTGTGATTGCCGGCTTCGTCAGGGATAATATGCAACCATTTTTAAACACATTGTTTTTGTCAGGCCAATAATATGAGTGAATCAAGCAACACTAACCTTGAGCAAGCTAAGCAAGAAGGTAAATACATCCGCACCATTCGCAGTTTTGTAAAACGCGAAGGTCGATTAACCAAAGGCCAAGCCGCTGCAATCGAAAAATGCTGGCCAACAATGGGCCTAGAGCATAAAAACGGGATGCTTGATTTAAGCGAAGTTTTTGGCAACAACAACGATGTAGTAGTAGAAATTGGTTTTGGTATGGGTAAATCGCTTGTCGAAATGGCAACAAATGCTCCACACCTAAACTTTATTGGTATTGAAGTGCACCGCCCAGGCGTTGGTGCGTGTTTAATGGATGCTGATGAAGCGGGCATTACAAACTTACGTATTTTTGAACACGATGCAATTGAAGTACTTGCAGACTGTATACCTGACGAAAGCTTAACAACACTACAGTTGTTTTTCCCTGATCCTTGGCATAAAAAGCGTCATCATAAACGCCGTATTGTACAAACTGAGTTTGTTGAAAAACTAAGAACCCAACTTAAAATGGGTGGCGTTTTTCATATGGCAACAGATTGGGAAAACTACGCAGAGCATATGCTCGAAGTTATGAACGTAGCCCCTGGTTTTAAAAACCAATCTCAAACAAACGATTATGTTCCACGTCCAGATTTGCGCCCGCTTACTAAGTTTGAGCAGCGCGGACATCGCCTAGGTCATGGCGTGTGGGATCTAATGTTTGAACGTACTGAGTAATTAGTAACTTTAAGCACTCATTTTTACTTTTATAAAACTAAACATACTGTAAGGCAAAGCCATTTATGAGCGTACTAACCAACCCAAGTTTACTGTTACTTCGTAATAGCGAGGCACTAACGGGCAAATCTATCTTGGTGGTCAACTTTGTTCAAGATGGCTTTTTAGCAGAGCTTAAAAAACTTAACCCGCAAAGCAAGGTAACTGCGTTTAGCTATAACCATGCTAACGGCGAGTTTGCTAAAAACACCAAAGACGTTGATATCCATGTAAATCACACAATACCTGGTAGCGGCTACGATTTAGTTATTCTTTACTACCCTAAATCTAAACCAGAATTACTAATGGCACTTGATAATATCCGTTCTGCTATTACTGATGATGCCGAGCTATTAGTTGTTGGTGAAAACAAAAGTGGTGTTAAATCAATTGAAAAGCAATTAGCGGGTAAAGCTGAGTTTAGTAACAAGATTGATTCGGCTAAGCATTGCGTGCTTTATTCATTTGCTGAAATTTCTAAACACCCTCACTTTGATATTACGACTTATCATAAAAAGTTTGTCGTTAATGTTGCCGACACCGAGTTTACAGCGATCAGTATTCCTGGAGTGTTTAATCACGGTAGTTTAGATATAGGAACGAAAGTTCTACTCGAAAACGCACCAAAAATTAAGCAAGGTAGGGTTCTCGACTTTGGTTGTGGTGCTGGCTTAATCGCGACCTTTTTAGGGCTACACAACCCATCTCTTGAGTTTGTGTGTAGTGATGTAAGTGCACTGGCAACTTATGCAACAGAGCAAACTTTAAAGCTTAACAACATCAAAGGCGAAGCTATATTAAGCGACGGCCTTAAAAGTATCACCGGTAAATTTGATTTAATTATTAGTAATCCACCTTTTCATACTGGTATTGCAACCGACTACACAGTAGCAGAAACATTTTTAGCAAATGCAAAACAGCATTTAACTAAAGTTGGAAAGCTAAATATCGTCGCTAACAGCTTTTTAAAATACCCACCTATTTTAGAAACGCAATTTGAAAGCTATCAAACCGTTTTTAAAAACAATAAATTTGCTGTGTACAGTAGCTAATTTAACTCTATACAATGATTGAGCACAAACGTGCTTAATCTAACATTCGAATAAATATAAGAATTAATTTAGTTTTTACCCTTCACTTTCCTTCTTATTTGCTAAACTAAAATTCTAAATAATTAAAATTAATTCAGGCGATAATGAAATAATGCCTAAAAAAGTTCATCAAAGTAGCATTCGTAAAGCACTCATAAATTTAATTATGCTTATTACAGCTATTTGTTTATCGCTATCTATTTCTATTTCAACGTACTTGAGTGTTAAAGAGCAAAAGCAATTAATTATTAATAAACTCGTTATACTTTCTGAAATTGTAGCTTTTGATGCGGGTAAATCAGTAGCTGAAGATGATAGAAAAACAGAAGAGAAACGCCTCAAGTCCTTTGAAAATATCCCTCTTGTAAAAAACATACATATTTACTCAATAGAAAAAACATCTCAAAAACCTGCTTTTTTTATTAGCTTTAATGCAAAAAAAACGCCTCCAGTTCCACTAAAAACAGACAGTGTCGATGAGCTAGCCACACCACGTATTACGAGTGCACATATAGAGCTAACTCGCCCTATTTATAATAATGAAAAACTCATTGGCTATGTTTATATGCGTGGCAGCCTAGAGAGCTTAGAAGCATATATAGAACAAAAAATATTTATTGATGTATTACTCACTCTATTAATATTAATGGTTGTGTACTTTATCGCAACAAAAGTTCAACGACGAATAGCCAAACCGATAGAACAATTAAGTATGTTATTGCAAGATGTATCTAAAAATCATAACTACGATGCGCGAGCGCCAGTAACTGATGTAAAAGAAATAACCGCTCTTTCAAATAGCTTAAATATCATGCTTGCACGCACAAAAAGGCAACTTGAGCGCCACGAAAAAGATAAACAGGAAATAAAACAGCTAAACCAAAACCTTGAAGAAAAAGTAAACCACAGAACAATCGCTCTCAGAGAAGCAAATCAAGAACTCTTATCAACCCTTGAGCGAATGCACCAGTATCAAACACAAATTGTTGAAAACGAAAAAATGGCGTCTTTAGGGCAAATGGTGGCAGGTGTTGCACATGAAGTTAATACACCAATAGGGCTTGGGATTACAGGCTCAACCTTACTTCGCGATAAATTAGCAGATATACAACAAAGCTTTAATGATAAAAAACTGACTTCAAGCCACCTAAAACGCTTTATAGATGAAGGCATAGAAAACTTAGACTTAATCTATCGTAATCTAAATCGCGCCGCAGACCTTATATCCAACTTTAAAAAAGTAGCCGTAATCCAAGACGACGGTGTTAATACCTATATTAATGTACATACATTAATAACTGACGTTTTAACATCAATTCAATCTGAGTTACTGTCTAAAAAGCCTATTGTTACTATTAACTGCCCAACCGATTTAGCTATTCATAGTAAGTCAGAACCTCTACAGCAGGTGTTTCAACAGTTACTTATGAACTCTGTAATTCATGGATTTATAGGTAAAGAAAACAACGAAATTCGCTTTGACGTAGAGCTGGTAGGGAAGAAATTAACAATCGTTTATTCTGACAATGGCCAAGGCGTTGATAAAAACATTAAAAATAGAATTTTTGACCCCTTTGTAACTTCAAAGCGTGGACAAGGCGCAAGCGGCTTAGGGATGCACTTGGTATACAACCTAGTAACACAGGCACTTGGTGGAAGAATTATGTTTGATCTTGAAGAAAAACACGGTGCTCGCTTTATAATTACTATTCCTTAAATAAAGATCACTAAAAGTACATATTTTTAAAATTTATCCTTGAATTAGCATTTAATGACCTCATTAATGAGGCATGTGATAAGCGTGTAACGTTATTTAATTGCATTAAATAAGTATTACCAAGCGATTTATGAACTTTTTTATCTTTGCTGTATCACATACATTGATGAAAGGTTAGAAAGTGATATAGTTTTGCTTTGAATTTGTCTGATTATTTTAAGTTCCTTGTTTGATTGAATGATGTTTCAATTATTAAAGGAAAATGGCTTCGACTTTATGATTCAAATGACTACATCTACGTATATATCAATTAAACAGTAGTTTTTGCACGGCCCTTTTTATTAGACTTTGGACACCCTGCTGTTTTATTTTTATCCAATTTGTTTTTTCCTTGTTAACAAATGGGTATAATCCTATAATCTCTAGTAATCGGTTATAAGTTCATCACCGGTTTTTTATAAATAAAATATTCCAAAAGGTTAATTAATAATGCAAACGCCAGTCATTCTAATCGTAGAAGATGAAGACGTAACTCGACTGAACCTAGTTAGTTTATTTGAAGCTGAAGGGTACAAAGTTATTGAAGCCATTGATGGCGATGATATGCATGACAAGCTTACAAATAACGATGACGTTAATCTTGTAGTTATGGATATCAACCTTCCTGGTAAAAACGGTCTTATTTTAGCCCGTGAATTACGCCAAAAACGTAAAGTAGGCCTTATATTCCTAACTGGTCGCGACAACGATGTTGACCGTATTTTAGGTCTTGAAATTGGTGCAGATGACTATGTTACTAAGCCATTCAACCCGCGTGAATTAACTATTAGAGCTCGCAACCTAATTACTCGTACTGCTTTAGGCGGTGAAGAGTCAGCACTAGAAACAAATGGTGTTATTACATTTAATGGTTGGGAACTTGATGAAAACAGCCGCTGTCTTACTTCTCCAAATGGCGACGCTAAACGTTTACCAAAAGGTGAGTACAGAGCACTTCGTTTAATGCTTGATTCTCCAGGTCGTATTTTCAGCCGTGAGCAATTAATTAAGCATATGACGGGCCGTGAGCTTCGTGCTAATGACCGTACTGTTGACGTTACTATTCGTCGCATTCGTAAGCATTTTGAAAGTGATAACTCAACGTCTGAGTTAATCAGCACCATCCATGGTGAAGGTTACCGCTTTATCGGTAAAATTGACGCTTAATTAGAGTAAATTAGCTTTACTCTAATTGTTGTAAAAATAAATGAAGGGCTTTTTGTCCTTCATTTATTTTATCTGCTAGAACATCTAACCACTGCTTTAACACTTCATCAGATTCATCAATCGCACCATGTTCCATTATTTTGGCATGAAGCTGCACATCATTAAGACCGACGGAGCCAGCCGCACCTTTAAGCTTATGCGCTACTGATTCATATTCTTCTCTATCGCCGGCAGTTAATGAAGTAAGTAACTCTTGCTGATACTGCGGACTTAGCTTTTCGAATAGCTGACTACTGCGTCTAAACACAACTAAGCCCATCGAATTTACAAAGTCTTCTATTGTTTCAATATCTAATAAGTGTGCATCAATACTCTCAAGCGCTTCTTCACTGACTTTTAACTGTGGCTCTGTGCATTCACTTTGCTTAATACCAAATAAATCAGCCAGCATTTTATCAAGCTTCACTGTGTTAATTGGTTTAGCCAACGCACCTTGTATTGAAATACCTTCAAGCTCTTTTTCAGCACTGCGTACATTGGCAGTTAAAGCAACTATTGGGAGCTTATCAAAGTGGCTATCTGAGCGTATTTGTTTAGCAACCTCGTCACCGTTTATATCTGGCAATTGCATATCAAGTAGTACTAAATCTAAGTCATCTTCGGTTTCGACAAACGAGAGTGCATCTTCACCGGTTTCAGCCCATAACACCTCATGCCCGCGTTGCTCTAATAAGTTTGTAGCAATCTCAGCATTAAGAGGCACATCTTCTACTAGTAGAATATACAAACCTCGGCCAACATAACTTTGCTCGGTAGGTGCTACGCATAAACTAAGTGGTATTTGCACTGTAAAGCAGCTTCCTTCGCCTTCAGTACTATTTACTGTAATTATCCCTTTCATTGCACTTACAAGTGCCTTAGTTACAGCTAAACCAATACCAGAGCCTATGGCATTAGTACCTTTTAAATCCGGCGCTTTGTAATACATATCAAATATATGAGCAAGCTGCTCAGGCGGAATACCTTGACCTGTATCCGACACTTTAATAACTAACCATGGGCCTTCTACACGATTTTCTCGGCTACATTCGAGTGTTACTTTACCCTGTTGAGTAAACTTAACAGCGTTATTAATTAAGTTCCAAACAACTTGGCGTAAACGAGTCGGATCGAGCTGTGCATAAATATCAAGCATGCCATTGCGCTTAATATCAAACTCAAGTTCTTTTTGCTCTGCTATTAAACCCGCAAAGTTAACTACATCGTTTATAAAGTCTGACACATTAATAGAGTTGGTCGCTATATCGAGCTGATCTCTATCTATTTTATCTAAATCAATAATATCGTTAAAAATATTACCGAGTGTTTCAGCACTCGAAAAAATAGTATTACCCCAACTACGTTGCTGTTTGTTTAAATCAGTATCAAGCAGCATTCGTGTTAAACCAACAATACCATTAAGCGGAGTACGCAGCTCGTGGCTTAGCGTAGCAATAAACTTACCTTTATCTTTGTAGGCAGTTTCAAGTGCTTGAGCTGCTTCTTTACGGCTAGTAATATCTCGACCAAAACCCAGTAAACCAATGTAGTCACCGTCATCATTTATAAAAGGTAATTTACGAAGCTCAAACCAACGTGTTTCACCGTCCACTTCATAGCCTACATCTATAGTCAGCGCTTTATGGCTTTGCTCTACTTCTTTATCGGTTGCTAAAACTTCAGCTAAAAAATGACTCGGGAATATCTGTTCAACCGTTTTGCCAATGAGTTCGCTGCTTGATTTCCCCATTACTTCTTCAAACATTTTATTACAACCGGCAAATACACCATTGTTATCGCGGTAATAAAACAAATCAGGAGATGAATCAACTATTGAGCGTTGCAACATACTTTGTTGAGCAAGTTCTTGTTGAGTTTTTTTACGCTCAGCAATTTCTCGTCGTAACTCTTCAATAGCGCGATGCTTGGCATGGAACGCCATTTTCCGTTCATCAATTTCAATATTTAAACGGCTAATATTATCTTTTAAGGTTTGATTTAAAAGCTTTTCTTGTTTGGTTGCGCTATCTAAATAAGCGTACGAGGCATCTAATTGGCGAATTGAATTAAGCAATACACTTATAATTAAAGGGGAAACCACAGCAGTAAAAAACACCACGGCCAAAATATCAACAAGCTTTAATTCACCAATCGCAACATAATAAAACATGCTCGATAAAATAAGAGATACAGTTAAAAATAAGGTGTAACAAATAGCTGCGGTTTTAAATTCACCAAATCGCGTTATTGAGCTGGAAAGTACCCGAGCCCAGGGGCTCAAAGAATAATCGGTCATACGTAATTTTATCTCTTAGCTGTGTGCTTAAATATAAAGAAGGTAATGCGCATGTATAAACATACCATTTCCCCAGATTTTAGCATTTTTCTTCTCCCTATATTCATGTTGTGCGATAAAAACAGAATTTTTCATGTTTGATTTTGCTTCTCTCCTCAACTCATCATTTCAGCAATAAATTATTTAGTGTAAAATGCCCCGCTTTATTATCTCTAAAATATGAGTAGCGCACATGCAAACCAATATGCCAGATATAGCAGACACTGCACCCGCTTTACAAACAGGTAAATTAGACTGGGTGGGCATGGGCGAAATAGAACTGCCATTTATTTTTGAGTCACGAGACTTACCACCGGTTACAGTTAATGCTAAAGCGCGTGCATTTGTAAATTTGCATAAAGAAGATGCGAAAGGCATTCATATGTCGCGCTTATTTTTGGCACTTGATCTGCTTTCAACCGAGCAGCAAGTTAATCCGCAAACAATAGCGCAAGCACTCGACACCTTTATAACGAGCCATGAAGGGCTTAGTGATAAAGCACAAATTGAATTTAAATTTGAATTACCGCTACGCCGAAAGTCATTATTGAGCGGCAAAGCCGGCTGGAAAAGCTACCCTGTTTTACTAACTAGCACAATTGAAAATAACGTTATTAGCTATGAGCTAACCGTAGATGTTACTTACTCCTCAACGTGCCCATGCTCTGCTGCACTTGCGCGCCAACTTATACAAAATGCATTTAACGAAAAGTTTAACCAAGAAACCTTAAGCCAAAAAGATGTGCACGAATGGCTAGGCACTACACAAGGCATTGTAGCGACACCTCACTCGCAGCGCTCTATTGCCAACGTAAAAGTAAAACTTGATAGCAATATTCAAGAATTTGATGTTGTGACGCTAATTAATACCCTTGAAGCTGAGCTAAAAACACCAGTACAAGCGGCAGTTAAGCGTGAAGATGAGCAAGAATTTGCCCGTTTGAATGGTCAAAACCTGATGTTTTGTGAAGATGCCGCACGTAAAATTAAAGCATTGTTAGAAGCAGACGCTTACAGCGATTATTGGCTGCAAATAAACCATTATGAATCACTCCATGCTCATGATGCTGTAGCTGTTGCGGTTAAAGGTATTGAAGGTGGCTACAAAGCTTAATTGCTGCGTAGTTTCACTTTTAAAAACAGACGGTATTTATTTTATAACTCATAATTTTTAGGCACGTAAATTGCTTTGCTTAAGCAGTGTCAATTTGTTGTTATGGAGTTACCGTATGGAATTCGCTTTATTATTAATCCTAGTGTTAGTTGTCGGGGCCTCTGTTGTTGCGTCAAAATTTAATGACGATGGCGGAAACCCGTATCCTTTTACCCGCAAGCAAACTGTTTTTACGCAGGTTGAAGGCGCTTTTTTAAATCTTCTCGAGCGTGCTGTTGGCGACCAATATAAAATTATTAGTCGCGTTAAGTTAATTGACGTGATTGATTGTAAACAAGGGCTTTCTGTCAAATCAAAACGCGCTGCCTTAGCTAAAGCTAAAAACAAACAACTCGACTTTGTATTAATCGACAAAGAAAAACTGACAATTGTTGCCGCTGTTGACCTAGTTAACAATGCCAACAAAGACGGTCACAAAGCTCAACGCGACTGGTTTGTAAATGGTGCACTGGAATCAGCAGGCATTCCACATATTCGCATGAAGGTTAAATCTGGTTATCGCCCATCAGAAGTGCGCGACGCCATTATGTTTAAAATAGGTAAGCCTACGGCAACGCAAACGCAGCGCCCTGTTCGTAATAGATCTCAAAAGCCAGCGGTACTTTCGCCCTCACAAGCTAAAGCACAAACAACTGCTTTAGCTGAAATTTAAAAACCGAATTAAATACCTTCCTAAAAAGTATTTAAAGCGGGCTGTGAAAACTGCTCGCTTTTTTGTTTTTTATAGCTAACTTCACGTATAATCAAGTAATTCAAACTCAGGAATTAAACATTATGAATGTTGGTATTATTGGCGCAATGGAGCCAGAAGTTAAAATTTTACGTGAAGCAATGCAAAACCCACAAATTTTAACTAAAGCAGGTTTCACCTTTTATACTGGCGAGCTAGCTGGTAACACAGTAACACTTGTTCAATCTGGTATTGGTAAAGTTGCCTCAACAATTGCAACCACGTTACTTATCGATAACTTTAAACCTGATTGCGTAATTAACACAGGCTCTGCCGGTGGGTTCGATCCATCACTAAGTGTCGGCGACGTAGTAATTTCGTCAGAAGTACGTCATCACGATGTAGACGTGACTGCTTTTGGTTACGAAATTGGCCAAGTTCCACAAATGCCAGCAGGCTTTGCAGCTCACCCTAAATTAGTTGAAGCAGCACAGCAAACAATCGCAAAAATTAGTGATGTTAAAACACTTGTTGGTTTAATTTGTACTGGTGACACATTTATGTGTGACCCTGTACGTATTGATAAAGCACGCTGTGACTTTCCTACAATGCTTGCCGTTGAAATGGAAGGTGCTTCAATAGCGCAAACGTGTTTCACACTTAATACACCGTTTGTTGTTATCCGCTCTATGTCTGATATTGCAGGTAAAGAATCACCGCAATCATTTGAAGAATACCTAGAAACAGCATCAATCAACTCATCTAAAATGGTTGTCGCACTTTTAGAAAAGCTAACTGCAGTGTCTTTGTAAATGCTTAGCAATATTGTTCAAAACCACTTGGACTTTATTGCCTTTATACTAGCGCTCCTTGCTGAGCGCTTTATTCCTCTTGTTAGCTGGTATCACCCCAATACAGCGCTAAATGCTGTTTTTAGTGCTATTGGCAAACGCATATACAAAAGCAAAGAACCTAAGAGTTATCAATATTTAGCAGCTATACTCGCAAGCACGCTTATTTTAAGTGTTATTCTCATTATTGTAGTGTTACTGCTCGAGTTTGCTTTTTACCCAGAGTTGCTCGCAGGCCTTATTTTATATTTATGCCTTGAAAGCAAAAGTGTTGATAAAAAAGCACTCCGTATTGCAAAGCTCACTAAACAAAATCAAAAGTCGACTGCGCGCGAATTGCTAAAACCACTACTTGCTCGTGAAGTTAATAGACTTTCATCCTCAGGCATTATCAAAGCATTAATAGAGAGCTTAATACTACGCACTGCTCGATATTATTTCGTAGTCATATTTATATTTCTAGCATTTGGCCCTATTGCAGCCCTCGCCTATCGATTGCTTACCTTAATACAACACGCGTGGCGTAGTGACATATCCCCAAATAGCTACTTTTTAAAACCGCTTAAAACCCTCTTGTTTATTATTGAATATATACCGGTGCGCTTACTGGCTTTAACTATTGCAGCAAGTAGAGCGAGCAAACAAAGCATGCGCTACATTAAGTATTACGGCAAACATTTTTATCAAACAAATACAGGTTGGCTGTTAAGCACATGCTCTGCATCACTTGGCGTGCAACTGGGCGGGCCAGCAGTTTATTTAGGTACTCGCTTTAATAAAATGCGTATTGGTACTGATAGACTACCTACACCCGAGGATGTACCTGTAATAATTAATAGATTAAATCAAGCGCGTGTATTTTGGTTGTTAATAATTGTAAGTATCGAAATATTAAAAGTGATTTAGTGACTATTTAGTGACTACCTCGTAACTACTTATACCAACCTGCATAAATCTTTGATCAATTTAACGAATTAAATCTCACTATAACGTCGTTAAAATTTTTTTATTTAGAACAACTAGATACAAAAATTTTTGCCTAGTTCTAGCGTGATTTTCTTAACGTTAAATAGGCCCCATATATAAGCAGATTGGTATTACAGACCCCAAAATACAAGCACAAAAAAACCAGCCTAGGCTGGTTTTTAGTTTCAAACTGTATTTAAGCTACAGTGATGTTTGCAAACTTACGCTTACCTACCTGGTAAATAGCCGTTGTACCTTTCGCTACTTCAAGTTTGGTATCAGTGATTTTATCTTCACCGTTAAGTTTAACTGCGCCTTGCTTAATCATACGCATTGCTTCTGATGTACTTACTACTAAGTTTGCTTCTTTAAGTAAGTTAGCAATTAAAATAGTATCTTCTGCAATAGTGACTGTTAGCTCTGGGATTTCATCTGGTAGCGCTTTTTTCTGAAAACGCTGGATAAAATCGTCATGTGCACCTTGTGCATCAGCTTCACTATGAAAACGAGCAATTAACTCTTTAGCTAGTTCAATTTTAATATCGCGCGGATTAGTACCTTGCTCAACACGTTCTTTTTGAGCTGCAATTTCTTCAATAGAAAGCGCGCTTAATAAATCGTAATAACGCCACATTAGCACATCACTAATTGACATTATTTTACCAAACATATCGTTTGGTGCATCAGTAATACCAATGTAGTTACCAAGTGACTTAGACATTTTTTGAACGCCGTCTGTCCCTTCTAGTAATGGCATCATTAATACTGTTTGCGGCTTTTGGCCTTCAACTTTTTGTAGCTCACGGCCCATTAATAAGTTAAAGCGCTGATCAGTACCGCCTAGTTCAACATCTGACTCTAGTGCAACCGAATCCCACCCTTGTACTAATGGATATAAAAATTCATGAATCGCAATTGGTTGACCGCCTGCGTAACGCTTTTTAAAGTCATCACGTTCAAGCATACGCGCTACTGTTTGGTTAGCAGCAAGTTTAATCATGCCTGCAGCGCCTAACGTCTCCATCCAGGTCGAGTTAAATGCAACGGTGGTTTTAGCAGGATCTAGAATTTTGAATACTTGTTCTTTATATGTTTCAGCATTGGCTAGTACGTCTTCGCGAGTAAGTGGCTTACGCGTTACGTTTTTACCTGTTGGGTCGCCAATCATGCCAGTGAAGTCACCAATTAAGAAAATAACCTCATGACCTAAATCCTGAAAGGTTTTCATTTTATTAATTAGTACAGTGTGCCCTAAGTGTAAATCGGGCGCTGTAGGATCAAAGCCTGCTTTTATTTTTAGCTTTTTGCCCGACTTTAGTTTTTCAACTAGTTCGTCTTCAATTAATATTTCTTCTGCACCGCGTTTTATCTCTGCTAGAGCGGTTTGTAAATCCACTGTGTATTACTCCAAAATTCTGCCGACGAAGGGGCGACTAGTTACTTGTGTAGTCACGGTTTAATAAAGGTTTAAACCGAATAAATAGATGTAGCTAACATAACAAATTTCTACCTAATTAAAACAACTTTTTAAGTGATTCATGCAACTAAACTAAATCAATTAAGTCTTAGCGAGGTAGAGCGTTAAAAAAGGCTTTCTAACCTCGATTTTAGCGCAGTTTAAGGTTAGTTTAAATCTACAAAACACTAGTATTCGTACATTATTAAGTATATCCTGCAATATTATGTATTTATTATCTTGACAGCAGAAAAAGGCACGTTATGGTTCACGTGGTTAACACGCTCCCCAAAAAACACAAATTGCTTATTCTAGGTTTGGTTTCTGCTATTGTTGGCTTAGCCTTTCTTCCTTCTGAAAAAGCCACTGCTTCCAAAGACAATAGTGCGAATGCATTAGAGATTGGTAAGCGCTATGAGTTACAAGTTAAAGTTGATAACAACGAAAAATTAACTGAGCTAAATTCAGAGCAAGCAGCAGAAAAGTTACCAGAATACGACTTTGTCGATCATAAAATTAAAAATGGCGACAATTTAGCAATTATCTTTAAGCGTGCTGGTTTTTCAGCTCAAACGCTTCATAAACTAATTAACACTAATGCAGAGACTCGCAAGCTAACTAAAATTCATCCAGGTGAAATACTTAGTTTTGCTACCGCTGAGGATGGCTCTTTAGCTCAACTGCGTTATGTAATTTCAAAAACAGATACTTTATTTGTTACCTTAAACGAAGAAGGTAATTACGATACAGCTATCGATAGTAAAGAAATTGAAACGCTAACTAAAACCGCTGGCGGCGAAATATCTAATAACTTTTGGACTTCAGCAATTGCGGCAGGTTTAAGCGAACGTCAAATAATGAACTTTGCTGACATATTTGGTTGGGATGTTGATTTTGCAAATGATATTCGCAAAGGCGATGTGTTTGGCTTAATTTACGAGTCTCATTATGTTGATGGCGAGTTTATTGGCACTGGTAAGATTATTGCTGCTGAATTTGTAAACCAAGGTCAGCGCTTTGCAGCGATTCGCCATACTGACGGCAATTTTTATACGCCTGAAGGGCGTAGCATGAAAAAAGCTTTTTTACGTGCACCTGTAAACTTTAAGTATATTAGTTCGAGCTTTAACCCACGTCGCTTACACCCAGTTACTGGGCAAGTTAGAGCTCACCGTGGTATCGACTTTGCAGCACGTACTGGCACACCAGTTGTTGCATCAGGTAATGGTAAAGTAATTAAAGCAGGTTACAGCAAATACAACGGTAACTACGTATTTATTAGCCATGGCACGCAATATGTAACTAAGTACTTACACCTAAATAAGAAACTAGTTAAAACGGGTCAAAAAGTTAAACAGGGCCAACAAATTGGTACTGTAGGTTCTACGGGTCGTGTTACTGGCGCGCATTTACACTATGAATTTTTAGTAAATGGCGTGCACCGTAACCCTAAAACTGTAAAACTTCCTAAGTCAGAGCCATTACCTCGCTCAGAACTTGCTAAGTTTAAACCTATTGCAGATAACTTTATTGCCCAGCTTGAGCGCAATCGTGAGCTACAATTAGCACTTAAATAAAATTTATTAATAAACATTAAAAAAGCCTTTGCAGGCTAAACCTGCAAAGGCTTTTTTTGTACGCTATAAACCATTAATACATTAATACATTAATACATTAATACATAAATTAGCTGAATAACTAAAGACACCATCACTAATGGCCAGATATATTTGCTGTATTTGGTTGCGCCATCCAGCCCCATTTTACTTTGATATTTTTCAAGCAAAGGTATAAGTACTGCAAGTGCTACAAACAAACCAATTAAAATAACGAATATGTTCATATTAACGCCCTACTTATGGTAATTCATGGCCTTTAGCGCTTACATAAAGTGCATACCAATGCTCACGAGTTAGCTCTACGTTTACTGCATCACATGAGGCTTTAATGCGTTTAGCATTAGTAGTACCAATTATTGGCTGAATCGATGCAGGAAGGCGAAGTAACCATGCCAGCACAATAGCCTCAGCAGAAGTATCGTAAAGTGCAGCTAGCTTATTAACTAAAAGGCTGGTGTTTATATCGGCCTGGGATGCGTTTGATAAATCACTACCGCTGTATAAACCCTGGCATAAACTGCCCCAGCTCTGAATTTGAATTTCAAAATGACGACAGTATTCAATGCTTCCTGGAGTAAAATTGAGATTTTTACCATCAGCGTTACCCGCATATATACCTTCATCAATAAACTGGTGCTTTTGTAAGCTCGCTTCAATTTGATTAGCAACAATAGGCATATCAAGTGCGTGCTGTAAAAAATTCATTTGGTGTTGCTGCATGTTAGATACTGCAAAATTACGTACTTTGCCGCTTTCTTTTAGGCAGCTAAATATTTGTGCTATTTCGTTCACTTCCATTAATGGATCGGGACGATGCAGCATCAATACATCTAAGTATTCTGTATTTAATTGTTTTAAAGATGCTTCAACTGATTGCTCAATCCACTTAGCCGAAAAATCATAGCGCTTTGGCCCTAAGTCATCTTCAAAACGGATCCCACATTTAGATTGAATATACATGTGTTCTCTAAGCTCTGGTCGCTCACTTAGTGCTTGTCCAAAAACCTGCTCCGCTTTACCGAAAGTGTATATATCAGCATGGTCAAAAAAGTTAATGCCACCTTCAATAGCATTATCTATGCATTCATGAGTTTGCTTAACATGTGCATCAGTGATTGCGTCTTTATTCCAACCGCCGCCCAGACCCATGCATCCGAATACAAGTTTACTAACATGAGGTAAGTGCTTTGCTAAAGGTGTGTGAAGCATGGTAACTATCCTTAAAGTTTTGAAGAATAGTCACTGTAAACAAAAAAGCTTTATCTAGCTACAAATTAGGCACAAAAAAAAGCGCAGTAAACTGCGCTTAATAGTTAATCTATTTTAAATTACACTTTTAGCCAACGAGTGCTAGCAATATGCCTGCTGCAACTGCACTACCCAGTACACCCGCTACGTTTGGACCCATAGCGTGCATAAGTAAAAAGTTATGTGGGTTACTTTCAAGGCCCACTTTATTAACCACTCGTGCCGCCATTGGCACAGCAGATACACCCGCAGCACCAATTAATGGATTTATAGGTGTTTTAGATATACGGTTAAGCCCTTTTGCCATAAATACGCCCGACGCTGTACCAATTGCAAAAGCCAATGCGCCAAGAACCAAAATACCAATCGTCTCAACAGTTAAAAACTTATCTGCAGCAAGCTTTGAGCCTACAGCTAAGCCTAAAAATATAGTTGTAACATTAATAATTTCGTTTTGAGCACTATTACTTAAACGGTCAACAACACCCGACTCTCGCATTAAATTACCTAAGCAAAACATACCTACAAGCGGTATAGCAGCCGGTAAAAACATTGCCGTTAAACTAAGTACCATAAGAGGGAAAATAATCTTTTCCTTTTTAGATACCTTACGTAATTCAGGCATCTTAATTTGGCGCTCTTCTGGTGTGGTTAACGCACGCATAATTGGCGGCTGAATAATTGGTACAAGTGCCATGTATGAATATGCAGCTACCGCTATTGCGCCTAGTAGATCAGGTGCCAGCTTTGATGCTAAAAATATGGCAGTCGGTCCATCAGCGCCACCAATTATGGCAATAGCAGATGCATCCTGTAGAGTAAATTCAAAGCCTGGCACGTAGTTTAATAGTATTGCGCCAAACAAAGTCGCAAAAATACCAAACTGCGCCGCAGCACCAAGTAACAACATACGAGGGTTTGCAATAAGCGCGCTAAAATCGGTCAGCGCCCCTACGCCCATAAATATCAATAGCGGAAAAATCCCGGTATCAATACCTACGTAATAAACGTAATACAAAAGCCCACCAGGGTCTGACAAACCTGCCACAGGTACATTTGTTAAAATCGCACCAAAACCAATAGGTAATAGTAATAATGGTTCAAAACCTTTAGCTATCGCTAAAAACAGTAATAAACACCCTACCGCAATCATTATTAACGATGGGATTGTAAAGTTAGCAATGCCAGTAGCATTCCAGAGGTTTAAAATACCGTCCATCCTCTATTTACTCCCTATGCTAATGCAATCATAGCGTCGCCGGTAGTTACAGCATCGCCTTCACTAACTAACACTTCAGCAATTGTTCCGGTGTGCATAGCGCGTATTTCAGTTTCCATTTTCATGGCTTCCATAATAATCACTACATCACCTTCGTTAACAACTTGCCCAGCTTTTACCTTAATCTTAAAAATATTACCGGCTAAAGGTGCGTTAAGTGTTTCGCCCGATGCAACCGAAGCAGACTGAGGAATGTGCTCAGAGTCTTTTAATGTTACCTCTTTTAGCTCACCACCTTGCGCCACTACTACGTCGTAAACTTTACCGTCTACTTTTACGCTGTACTGCTCAGCTTTTACGCCGTTATTATTTGATCCCGATTTTGGTGTTGCCTTATTGCTCTTATCTTCAACGGTAGGAATAGGCTCAAATGCATCAGGGTTATTACGATTTTTAATAAACTTCAAACCAACTTGTGGAAATAATGCATAAGTTAGTACGTCATCAATTTGCTCATCAGCAAGTGTTAAACCCTGCTCTTGCGCTTCTTTTAATAATTCAGCTTCAAGCGTTGCAAGCTCTGGTGCAATGTTATCTGCAGGGCGACAAGTAATAACCTCTGCTCCATCAAGTACACGCTCTTGTAGCTCTTTATTCATTGGTGCTGGTGTTAAGCCATATTCACCTTTTAGTACGCCAGCAGTTTCTTTAGTGATTGTTTTATAACGCTCACCGGTTAGTACATTAAGTACCGCTTGAGTACCTACAATTTGCGATGTTGGTGTAACTAAAGGTAAAAAGCCAAGATCTTCACGTACACGTGGGATCTCAAGCAAAACTTCATTAAGCTTATCTGCCGCGCCTTGCTCTTTAAGCTGGTTTTCCATGTTTGTAAGCATGCCACCAGGCACTTGAGCAAGTAAAATACGTCCATCAACCCCTTTTAAGCTACCTTCAAATGCCGCATATTTTTTACGTACATCTCTAAAGTAAGCAGCAATTTCTTCTAGATGGTTTAAATCAAGGTCGGTATCGCGCTCAGTTCCTTCAACTATCGATACAATAGTTTCAGTTGCGGTGTGTCCGTAAGTCATACTCATAGATGAAATAGCGGTATCAAGCATATCAATGCCTGCATCAATCGCTTTTTGATAAGTCGCAGTACTTAAACCAGTTGTAGCGTGGCACTGCATAGCAATAGGAACCGATACGGTTTCTTTAAGTGCTTTAATTAGTTTTTCAGCATCGTACGGCTTTAATAAACCCGCCATATCTTTAATACAAATTGAGTGACAGCCTAAATCTTCTAATTGCTTAGCAAGAGTTAACCACATATCAAGTGTATGAACAGGGCTTACTGTATACGAAATAGTACCTTGAGCATGTGCGCCTACTTTTATAGCCGCTTTAATTGCTGTTTCAAGGTTACGTACGTCGTTCATTGCATCGAATATACGAAATACGTCAACGCCATTTTTATGTGCGCGCTCTACAAATTTTTCAACTACGTCATCAGCGTAATGGCGGTAACCTAATAAGTTTTGACCGCGTAATAGCATTTGCTGTTTAGTATTAGGCATCGCTTTTTTAAGCGCACGAATACGCTCCCAAGGATCTTCGCCTAAATAACGAATACATGAATCAAATGTAGCACCGCCCCATGATTCAATAGACCAATAACCTGCATCATCTAGCTTGCTAGCAATAGGTAGCATATCGTCTAGGCGCATACGTGTTGCGAGCAATGATTGGTGCGCATCGCGTAATACCAATTCTGTTAATTTTAATTTAGCCATGTGTGTGCCCCTTATTTATTATTTGATTTGTACTGAGCAATGGCAGCACTAATAGCAGCGATGTGCTCATTAGGCACACCTTGAGATTTAAAAGACGGTGATTTAGCTGGTGATGCCTCTGGTTCGCTATAGCGCGTCACCAAATTAGACATAAGCGTTACTGCACCAATTAATATCGACAGAAATACAAACACTCCAACCATGCCAGTCAGCATTAAGCTACCAGCAGTTGTGAGTAGAGCACCTATATCCATTTTTCTCCCCCTTGAAACCCATATCGAAAATAAAAAATCGATTTAATTAAATATTTATTCACTGGATAATAACAAAACTAGTCGCTTTGTCTACATCTTGTAAATTGGTAAAACCAATTAAACTATAAACAACATAACGCTCAACTTATTTACAAGCCATAACCCAGCAATCACGCGCCCTACAATACATACAGAAAATAACGACTATAGCTAATAGTTATATGGAAGTTGTTAATTAACTATTCAACTTAATAAAAACAACCACCAAATTTTATAATAAGTACAAAAACACACATAAACTGTTAATTGGTCTTACCAAAAATATTATTTTTAGTGAATATTTATCGGTAACTTGTAACAGTGTGAATAACTTACATAATAAAGCGTAAAAATTACTAACTAACTAATAACTAAAAATACAGTTAAAAACCATAACTAGCTGATATAAAACAAAAATAAACTTTGGCATATAACTGGCATTAGTTATTGTGAGCAAATTTGATAACCAAGGAGAAAACAATGTTACGCTGGACAATTACATTTTTAGTTATTGCTTTAATCGCTGCAGTGTTAGGTTTTGGTGGCATCGCAGGTGCCGCAGCTGGTATAGCAAAAATTATATTTTTTATCTTTTTAGTACTTTTAGTGATTTCATTAGTTTCAGGTGCACTACGTGGTAAATCACCCAGGTAGATAAAGCATTCAACTAACAAACACTAAAATTTAATCAATACTTACAAGGAATTACACTATGAACTCTACAACTTTAAAAGCAGCACTAATCGCAGTATTTGCAGGTTTTTTCATGATGGGTTGTGAAGATAACCATGCAGAAGATGCTGGCGAACGTATCGACGAAGCAGTAACTGACGTGCAAAACTCTGTTGAAGATGCATGTGAAAATGTTAAAGAAGGCGTAAACGCTGAAGAAACTAACTGTTAATTCTTCTTGTAACGCTAAAAAACGGCCTTAGGGCCGTTTTTTTGTGTCTGTAATAAAATCACTAACTATAAAGCTGCTCATTTAGCAGTTAGCTTGTTAAAATAAAAAAAACGATATTTAAAGCAAGGCAAAATGGCATTCACAACCACCTACACACTAGATAAACCCTACTTTTACGAGTGCTTTGATGAGTCACTTCCTTACAGTAAGCGTGCAAAACCTAAGTACTTTTTACTTGTGTTGTTAGTTGCGCTTGGTTTATTTGGTATTTATGTTTTAAACGATCATTACTTAGGATCGTTTATGATCATGTTAGCGGTACTCGAGTGCGTCGCTTTTTACTATCGCAGACCTTGGTGGGTAACCAGACAAATGCTCAGTAGAGCATCAGGCTCTGAGGTAACACTTACCTTTGACGACGAAGGCATTAAGTCGGCTAATCATTACAAAAGTTTTGAGCTAACTTGGCAAAACATAAGCGAAGTAATAGATACTCAGCAAGGTATTATTATTAAAAATAAAAGCGGAATGCAGTACATTTCAAAACAAATACTAACCCCTGAAATACTCGCTTTTATAAACAAAAAAGCCACTCAGTGAGTGGCTTTTAGTCTAGTTGAGCTAATTGCTCAACTACGTATACGTGTTGATTAAGCATTGCCCGGATTAGGGTTCGACTTTTCAGCTTGTATGCGCATGTAAATCTCTTCACGATGCACTGATACGTCTTTTGGTGCATTAACACCGATTCGAACTTGATTTCCTTTAACACCTAGAACGGTAACTGTTACTTCGTCACCAATCATTAGGGTTTCACCTACTCTACGAGTTAGTATTAGCATTCTCTTGCTCCCATGTTCCAATAAAAATTATAAGATTCCGCTTAAACATACTAATGAAAATTAGACTGAAAAGTAAGTAAAAACTCCCAATCTATCCATTTTCTGTTAAAAATGCTTTATGTAATGCACGAACAGCCAACTCTAGGTACTTTTCATCTATTAAAACTGAAATTTTAATCTCTGAAGTCGAGACTAAAACTACATTAATATTTTCCTGCGCTAATGCATCAAAAAATAAACTTGCTACACCAGAATGCGATTTCATACCCATTCCAACAGCAGAAACTTTAGCGATTGTTGGTAATCCGCTTATATTTTGAGCACTAAGTTGAGCTTGATCTTCGCTCAATAATTCAAGTGCTTGCAGATAATCATTCGAGTGCACAGTAAAAGCATAGTCTATTTTTTCAAAGATATGATTAACTTGATTAATCATATCTATTTCGATGCCATTATCAGCAAAAAGTTTCAATATTTTTGAAAGATATTGCGTACCGCTTGGCACACCATCTACTTTAATTAAACATTCGTCACGATTAAACGCAATCCCCGATACCACCTTGCTTGGCATATCGTTCTCCTCAAAACTTATTAATGTGCCTTCATCAGGATTAAAGCTCGAAAGCACCCTAAGTGGCACATTGTGTCTACCTGCAGCTTCTACTGAACGAATATGCAAAACTTTAGCGCCTAAACTTGCCAGCTCTAGCATTTCGGCAAAGGTAACTTGGCTCATTCTGCGCGCATTAGGTTCAACACGAGGATCTGTAGTATATACGCCATCAACGTCTGTATAGATCTGGCATTCGTCGGCTTTTATAGCCGCTGCTATTTCCACAGCCGATGTATCGGTGCCGCCGCGTCCAAGTGTTGTAATATTGCCCTCAATATCACGCCCCTGAAACCCAGCAATAATAGCAATACGGTTATGTTCAAGCTCATGCTTTAAGCGCGTAGCAGCAACCTCCGCAATACGAGCTTTACCAAACATGTTGTCGGTTAGAATATTGACTTGATCGGCTAATAAGCTCACCGCAGAGTGGCCACGTTTAATAATAGCCATAGCAAGGAGTGAAACAGAAACCTGCTCTCCAGTGCTAATTAGTACGTCTAGTTCACGGCTACTCGGGCGAGTATCAATTTGTTTGGCGAGGTTAATTAAGCGGTTGGTTTCTCCCGACATAGCCGAGAGCACTACAACCACTTGATGTCCTTGTTGCCTGGTTTTAACAACAAGGTCGGCGACCGCTTCAATTCGCTCTATTGAGCCAACCGAAGTGCCACCGAATTTTTGAACAATAAGCGCCACTTAGGCTTAAGTACGCTCAGTTAACCAAGCTGTAACGCTATCTAGTGCAGCAGCAAGGTTTTGTGGTTCACTACCACCAGCCTGTGCCATATCTGGACGACCGCCACCTTTACCACCTACTTGACCTGCCATGTGGTTAACTAACTCACCGGCTTTTACTTTGCCTGTTAAGTCTTTAGTTACACCAGCAATTAGGCTTACTTTGTCGCCACTGGCAACACCTAGTGCAATAACACCTGAGCCAATTTTGTTTTTAAGGTCATCAACCATACCGCGAAGCGCTTTAGATTCAGTACCTTCAACGTTAGCTACAAGTAACTTAACACCGTTAATTTCCACAACTGAGTCAAGTAAAGACGCGCCTGCTGCGCTTGCTAGCTTATCGTTAAGCTGCGCAATTTGTTTTTCAAGGCTCTTTGACTTCTCAAGAAGCGCAGTTACTTTTTCAAGTACCGATGCGCTATCGCCTTTAACTAAAGCTGCAACATCGCTAAGTTGTTGCTCTTGCTCGCTAACGTACGCAACTGCATCGGCGCCAGTTACGGCTTCAATACGACGTACGCCTGCAGCAATACCACTTTCAGATACAATTTTGAATAAGCCAATATCGCCAGCGCGCTCAACGTGCGTACCACCACAAAGCTCAATAGAATAGTCACCAATAGTTACTACACGTACTTCGTCATCGTACTTTTCGCCAAACAACGCCATAGCACCTTTCGCTTTAGCATCATCAATAGCCATAAGCTCAGTATTAAGTGCAAAGTTACGACGAATTTCGTCATTAACTACACGCTCAATTTCACGTAGCTCATCTTTAGTTACGGCTTCAAAATGCGAAAAGTCAAAACGTAAACGATCTGGCTGAACAAGTGAGCCTTTTTGGCCTACATGGTCACCTAATAGTTGGCGTAGTGCTTCGTGTAAAATATGCGTAGCGGTGTGATTTTTCTTAATGCTATCGCGGCGCGTATCATCAATAGTTGCGTCAACTTTATCGTTAACACCAATACGGCCTTGTACTGTACCGTGGTGAGCAAATGCATTACCAAGTTTAGTTGTGTTAGTAACGTTAAATTCGCCACCAGCAACTGTAATAGTACCCGTGTCACCCGTTTGGCCGCCAGATTCTGCGTAAAATGGTGTGCGGTCTAGTACTACAATACCTTGTTGACCATCTTCTAATAGCTGTACAGCTTCGCCACCGGCAAAAATTTCAATAACGGTCGCGCTATAATGTGTGCTGTCGTAACCTTTAAAGTCAGTGTGCTTGTCTGATTTTAATTGGTCATTGTAATCAGCGCCAAACTTACCCGCTTGCTGCGCAGTTTTACGTTGTACAGCCATGCACTCTTCAAAGCCTTGATGATCAATTGTCATCTGGCGCTCACGCGCAACATCGGCCGTTAAATCAGCAGGAAAACCATACGTATCGTAAAGCTTAAATACTAAGTCGCCCGGTATAATATCGCCTTTAAGATCGCTTAAGCTTTCTTCTAAAATAGCTAAGCCACGTTCAAGTGTTTTACCAAACTGTTCTTCTTCAATGCGTAATACTTTTTCGATAATTTCTTGTTGCTTAGCAAGCTCAGGATACGCTTGACCCATTTGCTCAATTAGCGCAGCAACTAATTTATAGAAAAACGAACCTTGTGCACCTAACTTATTACCGTGGCGCACAGCACGACGAATAATACGGCGTAGTACATAACCACGGCCTTCGTTAGATGGCATAACACCGTCTGAGATTAAAAACGCACACGAACGAATATGATCAGCCACTACACGTAGTGATTTATCGTCCATATCTTGTGCATTAGTAACACTTGCAGCAGCGGCAATTAAGCCTTGGAATAAATCGATTTCGTAGTTTGAATGCACGCCCTGCAAAATTGCAGAAATACGCTCAAGGCCCATTCCCGTATCAACAGATTGCTTAGGTAGAGGCAACATTGTACCGTCGCTTTGACGGTTGTACTGCATAAATACCAGATTCCAAATTTCGATGAAACGATCGCCGTCTTCCTCTGGAGAGCCCGGAGGTCCGCCCCAAATGTGTTCGCCATGATCATAAAATATTTCAGAACACGGACCACACGGACCAGTATCGCCCATAGACCAAAAGTTGTCTGAGGTAGCAATACGAATAATACGATCCTCAGATAAACCAATGTCTTTTGACCAGTATTCAAACGCTTCTTCGTCATCGTGGTAAATAGTTACTAAAAGCTTTTCTTTTGGTAGTTTTACTTCTTCAGTTAAAAACTCCCATGCAAACTTAATAGCTTCTTGCTTAAAGTAATCACCAAAGCTGAAGTTACCTAACATTTCAAAAAATGTATGGTGGCGAGCAGTGTAGCCTACGTTTTCTAAATCGTTATGCTTACCGCCAGCACGTACACAGCGCTGCGAGCTAGTCGCACGTGTATAAGGGCGGCTTTCTGCGCCTAAAAATACATCTTTAAATTGCACCATGCCGGCATTGTTAAATAACAACGTGGCATCGTTACCCGGAATAAGCGAGCTTGAAGGTACAACTTGGTGTTGTTTGCTGGCAAAAAAGTCTAAAAACTGTTGCCTAATTTGTGCGGTAGTCATGTGCTGCATTTGAAAGTCTCACCTGTATTTACTGTGCTTGCATTGCAAAATTAATTTCATCGTAGCTAAAACCCCGATACATTAAGTAGCGCACGCGCTTAGCTTTGTCTTTGTAATCGAGATCGGCCGGTGTATTCGAATATTTTTTATTGTACGCATCCTGCGCAAGCTCAAACCAATCTACTTCAAGCTCCTCTACTACTAATTCAAGTAGCGAACGATCAATCCCTTTGCCCATAGCTTCGCTTTGTATTCGCTTAAGCCCGTGGCATTTAAATATGTGTTTTCTTACAAAGCCTTCACAGTATCGCTGCTCGTTAATAAAATTGTGCTTTTCGCACCAATCAAGCAGCGTTTCAATAAACTCTTCTGTAGCTTCTTTTTGCTGTAGCTTAAGCGTTAACTCACGACGCGAATATTCTTGGCGCCCTAGTAACCAAAGTACATAGTTTTTTAGCTTTTGCTTTAATTTATCATCCATTAAGCGTCAAAACGCCCGCTTGTTTCACTGCTAAGTGGCTTAACATTAATGTCGTCACTTGGTGGTACAACAGGCATAAAAATGGCTTGATAAGATACAAAAAAGCTAATGTAGCAAATTGGCATTAAAATCAACAGTGGTAAGAACGATAAGAACATCGAAAGCGCCATAAATAATGCGCAAATAAGGCCAAAAACGCCAAGTGGCAAAATGTTATGATAAAACACCATTAACGATTTTTTAAGTGCCGTTAAAATACGTGTTTCTTTACTAAAATAAACAAGTGGTACAGCGTAAGCAAACGCTGTTAAGTAAATTAGCATTGCCATAAAAAACAAAATGACATTCGCGCCCGAAATACTCTCAAGCATTTGCTCAAGTGCTACGTTTGGATCAAGTCCTGGCTGGCTCATAACAGCCACTGCATCGGCAAATAAGCCATTAGCAAGTAATGCCATTAAAATGCCCGCACCCATTTGGTAAAGTGCTAAACGTAGTAACCCTAAACGATTTCCCTTAGCCGTAAATGGCTTGAGAATATCGGCCAGCATAATCTTTCCGCCCTGCTGCTTACTAAGCACCGCTTGGTAAAACCCTGCGGTTAAAAATGGCGTAGCTAGTGCTGCTACTACTTGCAGCAGCGGTAAAAATAAAGACAGCAGCCCTACAATACCAATAAATAAATGCATAAAAATAAAGGTTGCTGGCTGGGTTTTAAAAATAAGCCATCCGGCTTTTAACCACTTTAGCCCTGCATCGGCTTTAAAAATTCGTAATTGTGTAGACATACTTGCTCTTAATTTAAAACGAAACACGCCAAGTATAACTTGGCGTGAGGGGGTATTAATAGACGAAACGTAATTAAATGATTAAGGTTTTTTAATTTTCTTAATATCTAACATATGCGCGCCATGCTTAATTTTAGTTTCTAGGTACGATTTATTACCCGCAACACCCGCTTTAATGTGCGCATGCGTGCCCACAACCGAGTCAACATTAATACCGGCATCTTTTAATGCGTTAAGCTTTTTAGGATTATTGGTCATTAATTTAACGTGGCTTAAATTAAGCGCATTAAGCATTAACACCGCATCCGAAAAGTCACGTAAATCATCAGCAAAGCCTAAATGATTATTAGCTTCGTAGGTGTTCATACCTTGCGATTGCAACACGTAAGCATCAATTTTATTGTATAAACCAATGCCACGGCCTTCTTGGCGTAAATACAATAAAATACCGCCTTGCTCGTGCATCATTTCAATACATTCGTTTAGCTGCTCGCCGCAATCACAACGCGATGAGTAAAATACATCACCCGTTAAACACTCAGAATGCATACGAATAAGCGGTACATCTTGCTCTGTATCAGCGTTATTAAACACCATAGCAATATGTTCTTTACCATCTTTTAAATCAGTAAATGAGATTATTTCTGCAGGGATATCACTATTTTTGCCAACATTAAGCTGGACTCTTGCTCTTACTTGCGCCACGACAAATCCAAATATTTAAATAACTACGACACGATAATAAAGTGATAATATCACAAGATAGGATGAATACACCGTAGTACAAGACTGTTTATGGCAAATATATGGCGACGACATGCGTTATTTTCAATGATTGTTAAGCAATTAATAACCCGAATATTACAACTTCGCTTGTTTACTTTAATTTACCTAAAATAATGACAAGCCTTGATAGTTTTGGTAATTTTATGGGCTAATAAATAATAGGGATTATTATGAAGCACCAACAGCTCGCCATATCGATAGGATTAAGCTTATTAGCCTTCGCTAACTGCACTTTCGCAAACCAAGTAAATAGCATTCAAGTTGTACCTGCAAACGCCGAAGAAACTGACTCAGCATTTGTTGCAGCCAAAGAACAAGCTGAAAAAGAAGCACAACTTGCCTATCAAAAAGGACTCGCTCTATATGGAGAAAATAGCAATGAAACGGCAAAGCTTGCTATTAACTACGCTAAAGCCATCAACAGTTATGTTGCAAAGAACCTTGTGGCTATAGGGTATGGTAATGAAGAGAAACGGTTTAATTTGTATTCACAGGCCCACCGTATTTTAGTTAAAAACTATGGTGAAAACTCAATAGAGACTATGGATACGCTACTAGCCAAAGCCACTCATACCAATAAATCACACATCGCAGTCAAAAACTTTAAGCAACTCATTAAAATCGCTGAATTACAAAATAACCCAGGCCTTGTCGCCAATATGCAATTTGAAGCTGCAGAAACATTACTTTATGGGTTTAGCCATAGCGAATATCCTTTAGCGAAAATATACGCTCAAGATGCAGATAAATATTACCAAGGCCAGCTACCTGATAATGCAGTAGAGCGTATAAAATCTGACCTTTTAATGGTTTCATTTGAGAGTGGCCGTAAAGATTACGACAAAGCAATTAAAAGGCTAAACCGTATAGTTGGCTTATTTGATAAATATAAAAATTTAGATCAAAGCTTTGAGCTTAATGCGCATGTTGGCTTAGTTCAGCTATATGAAAAACAAGATGAAAGCGATAAAGCGACTAAACACGCCTTAGCCTTTGCTAAAAATACGCAGTGGAAAGATGCCTCAGAGCAAAATCCACTCTATATAATCGATCCTATATACCCTCGCGGAGAATATAAAAGTCATGTAATAGTTATATTAGAGATTACTGTTGATACCCATGGCTTTGTGAAAAATCCTAAGGTTATTAGTTCTGAAGGTTCTAAAGCGTTTGAAAAATCAGCGATAGCCGCTGTTAAACAATGGCGTTACGCTCCAAAGTTTAAAAATGGAAAACCTGTAAATGCAACAACTCAAGCTGAACTGTATTTTGAACGCCTTTAAGTAGTTTTACCATTCAGTCAAAAATTATATTAATAAGAAAACTGTTGTAATTACGTCAACCTAGTTTCAATTTAAAAGTTAATAGGGATTATTATGAAACGTCAGCAACTCGCTTTATTTATAGGCTTAAGTTTATCTGCTTTAAGCGCAACAACTTTAAGCACTACAGCACTCGCCAGCCAAGAAAACGATCCTCAAGCGTTATTTAGCCAGGCATACCAAAGCTATTTAGCAGCAGTTAAAGCAGACAAAAACGTACAACAAACTGCCAAACTTGCTTACACATCAGGTAAAGCCGTTTACGGTAAAAGCGACGACAATACTGCCAACTTAGCTATTAATTACGCTAAAGCAATAAAAAGCTACGGCGATGAGCTAAACGAACAGCGTTTTGCACTCTATAACGAAGCCCATACTATTTTAGCTGCAAACCACGGTAAACTATCAATAGAAACAATTGATGCACTACTCGGCCAAGCTAACTACACAACATCAGCTTACAAAGCAGCTAACTTTTTAGAACAAGTAATTGAAATAGCTAAAACACAAAATAAGCCTAAGTTTGTAGCCGACATGAAACTAGAAGCGGCAACGCTGCTTGCTAAAAAGTTTAGCTCTAAAAAATATCGCGTAGCTAAAAACTACCTAGAAGAAGCCGACGAATACTACCGTGAAAATATTCCGAGTAGCTCGGTAGAACAAATTAAAGCCAATTTTTTAATAGCCTCATTTGCCGAAGGTAGCAAAAAATATAACCGAGCAATTGAGCGCTTAAATAATATAGTTACTGCATTTGACGATAACTTAAGCTTTGATCACAGTGCTGAGCTAACTGCTCATTCAAAGCTTGTAGGTCTGTACGAAAAACAAGGTAAAAGCGAAGAAGCAACTAAACATTGCCTAGCTATCGCTCAAATGGTGCCATGGAAAGAATCACAAGAGCAAACACCACTCTATCGTGTTAATCCTAAATATCCAGCGCATAAAGCCCGATTTAGTACCGATGGTAGCGTTGTTATGGAGTTTGAGGTAGACACCGCAGGCTTTGTAAAAAATCTAAAAGTACTTAGTTCTGAAGGTGGCAACGCATTTGAAAAGTCAGCCCAAGCGGCTGTTGAGCAATGGCGTTACGCACCAAAGTTCGAAAATGGCAAACCTGTTAGTGCTATTTCTCAGGTACAACTCGACTTTAAAATTAACCGCTAAGCTAAAATATAAAAGCGCCATTTGGCGCTTTTATATTTATAAATTAGTTCTAAAGTTTAGCGAGTATTTTATCGCTTGCTGCTTCAATTAAATCGAGCACATTTTCAAAACCATCATCGCCGCCGTAATAAGGATCGGGAATAACGCTTTGGGTTTGCTCGCCATATTCTAAAAATAGCGCCAGCTTATAGCGTAAATGCTCAGGGCATTGCGCTGTTAAATCAGCTAAGTTTTGCGTATCGGCCGCTAAAATTAAATCAAACTCAGTAAAGTCGCTACTGCGTACTTTGCGCGAATAAATACCTTTAAAGCTATAACCACGTTTTTCGCCTGCAGCCATTGAGCGACTATCAGGCGTTTTACCTTCGTGATAACCAATAGTCCCTGCCGAATCAACTTTAACGTTAACGCCTAGCTTTTTAGCACGTGCTTTTAATACCGCCTCTGCGGTTGGCGAGCGGCAAATATTACCTAAACACACTATGAGTATTTTTTTCATTAAGGCTCCTCTAACTAATTTAAAAACCTATGTTTTAAAACTGCTTTAAAACTGTTTTAAAATACTTGCGTCGTAATCTTCAACGTTAAGCGTTACGTTATGTTGCGCTGCAACAGATTCAAGCTCAGCTTGTTTAATGGCTAAATCGTCCATAGTGATTAGATTGTCGTCTAGCTGCCACAATAACCGAGAGCCCGCGTAGCTATAATGAATCGCTAATAACGCATCGGCATTGCCTTCACGGCCAGCGGCTTTTAACTTAGCCATTTTACGGGTTATTTTATTAAGTGCTTTTTTAAGCTCCCACACATAAACAACTTCTGTCATAAACGTATGTGAACGGTATTTATGAAGTAACCATGCAAGCCCAACGCTAGTAATAGCAACACCTATTAAGTTCCAATGAAAGTGGCTACCACTTTCATCAGGAAATAAAGCAATCAGCGTTTGCGATATAGCCAAGCTGCCTACAGCCAAACCAATACCACATCCTGCAATAACACGGTTTAAATGTTTACGGTAACGCGCTTTATTTATTTCAATGAGTTGCATAACAGCCTAAAAAGTTAAGTTTTAATATTTGCGAATGGCTATTGTAACTAAACCCCACATTTTTTATAAAATTATTTCACCCCTTTTTGATTTGCCACCCGTTATAGCTTTGAAAACACCCTAATTGTAGTGATCAATAAAATTTGGAGCGGCTTATGCACACACTTGAAGTACCTAACAACCCAGTATTTATTAAAACATCGACTGCGCAGCTTCCAGCTGTAATCTTGAGGTGCTAGTGCAAATCAAGCACTCACTGTTGAGTGATTTAAAGGGTAAACATGCGGTAGAAAGTGGTCTAAATACGGGTGATATGTTGGCTATGGCACATAATGGTAAAGGGCAGATTATAGCGATTAAACGTGCGGGAGCTGGGGTGAGACAGTGTGGAGCTTTTACTTGATTTTTTGAATAGAAAAAGTAAACCTATTGGCTAGTTAGACAAAAATTCAACTATAAGGACTGTAATGACTCGATTGGATAAAATAAATGTTATAGAAATTAACTCGCCAAAAGAAATGCTATCTGAAATCTCAGATCGACTTGTTAAACGCTACCCGCGGTTTGGTTTCAGAGGACATACCGACTCTAATTGGGAATTAAGCCCTACATTTATACGCTTCACAAAAGCTACTCTTAGTAATTTAGGAAAAACAGGGAATGAGGCTGAAACCTTAAAAAACAGACTACATAAGTCATTATTAAGTGAATTCAAGAAAAACCTCATTAACAATAATGACATGCCACAAGATAAAGTTGAATCTATGGACTTGTGGCAGTATGGTCAGCATTTTGGATTGCCAACTCCACTCCTAGATTGGAGTGAATCTCCTTATGTAGCACTTTTCTTCGCACTCGCTGAACTGAAACACGATGATAACAAAACATCAAGATGTATTTGGGCCCTCAATATTGACAATTTAAATGCACTCAACAGAGAGATAATTAATATCTCATCGAAAAAGAAAATTGATACATCTATATTTGAACCTTTAGATATAGTTTTTGAGCATAATCAAAGTAACCGTCGAATAACTTTTCAACAAGGCTTTTTCACAAAGCATACTTATTTTAATAGCTTTGAAGTATGGCTTCAGCAAGTAGTCAAAATGCTTCCTCGAAATAGCTTAGGCACCCCACTTTTAACAAAGTACATTTTTAACTGCTCTGATATCCAAAGACTAGAATGCTTGAAAATACTTGATAAAATGAACATCAACTATAGAACCCTCTTTCCCGATATTGAAGGGTCAGTCAAAGATGCAAAACAAACAGCTATTAATAGTTTAGAAGACCCTCAAATAAGCTCAACATGTTGGATGCATCAAAAGTAATGGAGCTGAATAATTAACTAAATTCTTGCTTCTTCGTTAACCTATAGTTCCGGATATAATGATGATAAAATTTCCATCTGTAAAGTTCATCACAAAAAGCATTAAAGTTATTACCCAGGGTCTTTGTATATTACTAATAATGGACTACTCGTCTAGGTATTTCTCAAAGCAAGCTAACAATTAACGCCTTTGTTATTAGTAATTCAAGAAATTCATCTGGGGCAGTTTTTATCTCTAACCTAGCTACAAAAATATACATATAACTAGCTTTGGATGTGCTCATTGCATTGCAGGTTCGTTGGGTTTCGTGTCACTCAACCCAACCTACGTACGCTATAAACGAGCTGTCCCACTTAATAAATCGCTGTTAATGATTACGGCTTTAAAAGTCGTTTTTCTGGATTATTTAAATACTTTAAGCCAATGGTAACTATGCGTGTATGCACCATTGTTATAACGCGTATTTGCACATTACCAATAACAACAATATCGCCTTTACTGACTTCTCCTGAAAGCTTTTGGTTAATCACTTCTTCCAAGCTTATCTCTTCTGGGGCGTCTATGTGCATGTGGTAAGAGTAAAATATATCGCCTACCAATGTTACCCCTTTAACTTTAAGTTCGTTGTGGGCTAAGTGGCTATCTTGATGGTTTGTTTTATCGGTTGCTGTAAAAACTAAATCAACAAAAGGCCTGTTATCTGGTTTTAAAACAACAAATAAATGATCGTTTGCTTTTAACTTAGTTGAGCCTCTTGGCGGGATGATTGACGGACCCCGAGTGATCATAGCAACAACCACACTCTCTGGAAGTGCAGCATGTGACAAGCTACGCCCAGAAACCCGAGAAACATCACTTAAAGTGTATTCTACAATTTCTATATCAATATCGTTTAATGCTGTAATTTCGAGTGTTGCAGCGGCAAGATCAGGTGGCGGCTCTACTAAATTTAGTTTTTTAGCCATCCAAGGCATTGTTGAGCCTTGTAACGTGGCTGAAATTAACACCACGAAAAAAACCACATTAAAAATAAGTTCAGCCCCTGAAAGGCCAAATAATAATGGGAATATAGCTAAAATAATGGGTACTGAGCCTCTAAGGCCAACCCAAGATACAAACAGGGTTTCGCGATTATTAAAGCCAAACAGTTTTAAAATAGGCGCTACCGCTAATGGGCGAGCAACAAAAATGAGTGCCAGTGCAATAAGTAATCCTTCTAACCATACATCAACCAATGAGGACGGGTTAATAAGCAGGCCTAATACAACAAACATGGTTATTTGCCCAAGCCATGCTAAGCCGTCATGAAACAGGAAAATACCGCGTTTATATACAAACTTGCTGTTACCTAAAATAACACCTGTTATAAATACCGCTAAAAATCCACTGCCGCCGAGCGTTGCAGAAAGGCCAAATGAAAGCAGTCCAAATGCGGTTACCATCACTAAATACAAACCCGATGCATTTAGTTTGATTCGATTAATAAACCAAACCGATACCTTACCAATTAAAAGACCACACACAGCGCCAACACCCATTTGCTGGGCAAATAACTGTAGTAAACCCAGCCCTACTGGCATATCGTTAACGAGCATTTCGAGCAAACCAACCGTTAGAAAAATAGCCATTGGATCGTTCGATGCACTTTCTATTTCAAGCGTAGATTTAAGCTTTTTGTTTAAGTGAATACCCGCACTTCGTAAAAGCGCAAACACTGCTGCAGCATCTGTAGAGCCAACAATGGCGCCCAGTAAAACACCTTGCAATATGGGCAGGTCTAAAATATAAGTGGCCACAAGGCCTGTAATTACAGCAGTAAATAACACCCCGACGGTTGCTAAAGCAGACGCGGGTTTCCACACTTGTTTAATTGAACTGGTAGGCGTTTGTAAGCCGCCATCAAATAGAATAATGGCAAGCGCAAGAGTACCCAGAGCATGTGCGGCCTCTGCGTTGTCGAATGATATACCTGCAATTCCGTCTTCACCTGCGAGCATACCTACAAGTAAAAATAGTACTAGCACCGGTAAGCCAACGCGTGCAGATAACTTGCTCGAGATCACTCCAAGTAAAATTAAAATGGCACTAACGAGAATGATATTATCGATTACAAACATAGTGTGGATTTACAGCCTTATATGAGTTGAAAAGTAAAATGGCCAGCTATCAAAAAGCTTAAAGCTCATGCTATACAATAACCTAAAAAATATAAATACGGGTATTTAAGTCTATATTTAAGTGGTTTAAATAATAGAGAGAGTGTTATTGGACTTAATATTACTTAGCCCAATTTAACTTAGCTTTATTTATTTTAAAAACAAAAAACCTGCAATTAAGCAGGCTTTTCAATAACCGTAAGCTAAAGGTATAACTTACTTTAGCGCATCATAGACGTTCTTTTAAACGCTGCTGAGAGTCTAATTTTATGAAAGTCCATGCTCGATATCTCTAAAGGTCCATTGACCATTAGGATCTGCTATATCAATTAACTCACACGCTTTTTTATTCCAAGCGGCTAGCCATGTAATATAATTTGTTAATTGGTGATAAGCTCGGTCTGGCGCATCAGAGCGAATTCTAGACATTGAGAAACCCGAATACGTAGCACCACTTCCTACCCAACTAACAATTGATGATACAGCCCCACCACCAGGAATTACAAAACCTACAGTCGTTGTTACTAGCCCTAATATAGTCGCTGTTTTTTCAACAGCATTACCTGTTTTCATTATGTCGCCGCTTATAACAGGATGTAGCAAAGCCAACAAGTTAACTGCTTGTGGCTGATTAGAAGCAACTGCAACATCATTTGACGTTTTTGAAGTGTTTGTAGGTGCACCTCTTCCTCGCATTGCAGGAAGTAAGCTATTAAAGGATTTTTGGCTACTATTACTTGTTGAAAAAGTAACTGATTGTGTACTTAAGCCACCTGCTTTAACTCTTTTTTCATCGCGTGGCGTTACAGTTGATTTGTAAGTTCTTTGTAATCGACGATAAACAGCTGCACTACATTGCGTCATTTGTATTGCTAAAGCAGCTTGATCTTTAAAGGCTTTACCAATTGCACGTTCAGAAAGTTGCGTTAGCTGTGTTTTTTTCTTTAGCGCATGTTGACCGATAATAATATCCATAAAAATGTCCTTATTTATTATTTAATTGGCAAAATCATACCATTTAAAGTGAGGTAGAGAAAACCTAATAAGCAAATTTCTGTAATGATTTTAGGTATAAGCAAAACTATTTTTTAGTATTTAACTCGAGTTTCTTTGAAAGAGGAATACCTTACATTTGAACGATGGCTTTCTAAAAAACTTAAGTACTTAACTAAGTTAAATTAATGAATTATTTGCGGCTTAACGCTACTCAAGTCTAACTGAATAGTCACTTCTACATTTTCAGGTTCTACCGCAACATCACTTAAACCCGTTCTAGTAAAATAATCTTCGAAGTCCTGCTGGTATTCAGGAAAAACCTGCGTATACGCAGTAATAAACAAACTCAGCTTTTTAGCTATTATTGGGTAGGTTGCGGCAAGTTCCCGCAATTTTTCAGGTTCAGCAAAGGTAAATTCAGCATAAATATTAAAGTCGTTCTCAGCATTAGTTTTACCATATCTAGATAAAAATCCATTTTCATAATCAGGCCCTATATTCCTATCTTGCGTTAAAGCCTCATAATTCGAGGATACAGGCTCCCACTCTTTTGGCAGTAAAGCTTGCCATGCAAATACAACGAAAGGTGAACATATATAAATTAGTGAGCTTAATTCATGGTGAACCCCTTTCAATGAGTTTTCGAAGTTAAAGTTCGTGCCATTTTGTTCTGAAATATTTACTAATATTATGGAGTTGCTTGAGTATGT
This sequence comes from Pseudoalteromonas sp. TP27, assembly GCF_056470645.1. Lineage (NCBI taxonomy): Bacteria > Pseudomonadati > Pseudomonadota > Gammaproteobacteria > Alteromonadales > Pseudoalteromonadaceae > Pseudoalteromonas > Pseudoalteromonas sp. TP27. The sequence goes on from NZ_JARDAK010000002.1 coordinate 165,399, forward strand.
CCCACCCGCTTCAGCTCCTTCCATAAGCATAGGACCAGAGAGATAAATAGCGTCAATTACTTCAGTAACAAACCCTTGAGGATATGTCGTTAATGCGGCCTCAATACCATCAAGTGACTCAGAAGAATCTGCAAGCGTAGTCATTTCCATTTCAAGAATTGGGGGCTCTCCATCACTGACTGCAAATTGTTCTGGGAAAAATAAACGAGTATCACCAGCCTTAATATCGAGCTGATATGTTTTACCTAATCGTTCAGCTTGCTCTGTTTCACTTTCAATATAAGAACATGCGTTCAAAAACAATAAAAAACTAAAAAAGACAAAAGCTTTATTTTTCATTTTTATAAAATATTTCCAGCTTGTATATCTACACATTACATCCAATACGGATATTTTATTAAGCAATGGACTATACCGCTTTTAAAATCCGTTAGTTACAGTTCCAATTTATTAACTTGTTAGTGAGAAATGAGTCAACATCTTTGTGGCTGTTTAAATTCACATAGTCCAAGTCAAAATTCAATACAATTTTTTCAACCTTGAGTTGCCTTAAACAGCTGTAGCCTTCTTTTGATCTGCCGCTACCATCTAGCATACAACTCCCCCAAAACTCATAGGTTTCATCTCCTTTTTTATATGCATCCCAATGATACTTACTCTGCATATCAAAATAAATTTCTTCTAAATCACTCTTAACTAGTGATTGTATTGTTTTTGGAGATTTCTCAATACTTGTTTTGGATAAGTTAACTTGTATATTATGTCTATACTTTCCAGACGAAAGATCTGAAGTAAACGCTTTAAATGTAGTTATTTCTTTGGTCACATTTTCCCCTGAGAAAAATAAACTTGGGCCATAGTTAGTAGCGCTATCATAATTTTCATCTTTATTTGGCGTATCTGCTAAGCTAGCTGGCGTTAATTTATCAAGAGGTAAACAATACCCCTGCCACTTTAGTTTGTTCTCAGTGCAACCATTTGCCAATAAAACGTTTAAAAATAAAAGAACTAACTTAATCATTGTGTGGGTCTCTGATAATTAGTGTCACAGTCATGGCAATATAAATCGCCGTATAATTTAAATTCAGCTTTATTAGGCACACTATCAAGCCACGTACCACCATAAAAACTAGGTGGTATGTTAAACTTTCTAAATGCCTCATGATGGTAATCAGCCATCTGCTTCAAACTCAGTAACCCTTTAACTTTTCCTATATTACCAGCTTGGTAATCGTGGTGGACATACTTTATATGTTGTTTAGCAACCTCTAAACCGACTCTTTTTATCATGTTACGAATCTCTACAAATGTACCTCTAAATCCTCCTTTCTCAAGCCCAGCAACTAAATTAACTACTGTAGAACGTGCCATGAATTCCCAATAGACAAAGCCTTTATTATTCCAAAAAAGAGGATTACCCTTTTCTATTTCTCTTTTAAGCTTTTCTGTATTAGAGACCCACAGAGCATAGCCAATTCGAGCAACTGGGTCCATTTTCCGTAATCGGCTAAGCCAAAAGCCTCTAAATCTTCAGCTAGAAAAAGGGCTCTCTCTGAGGAGTTATAGATAATAGTGTCAATTTGACAGCTTATCTAATAAGTTCTCTTTGTTAAGGGCAGTCCCAACTCAACTAATCATTTTTTTCGCATTATATTAAACAAAAAAGCCTGCAATTAAGCAGGCTTTTGAGTATTTAAACAATTATATTTATAAAACAATAATACTCGTTACTAAGTACGCTATAAACGTAAGGCCGCCACCAAATAAAGCATACGGTAGCTGCGTTTTAACATGGGTGAGTAAGTCACACCCCGATGCAATAGCCGATACAGCGCTGGTGTCGGATATAGGCGAGCAATGATCGCCAAATATACCACCACCCAAAATAGCACCAACAACAAGCGATGGCGGTAAACCTAGCGCTTGAATAAGTGGCACACCAATTGGGATTAATATAGCAAACGTGCCCCACGATGTACCCGTAGTAAACGCCATAACCGCACCAGTTAAAAACAGCACAGGTACTATTAAGTAAATAGGTAAGTAGTCGCCAACAAGTGACGCTACAAATACGCCAGTACCCAACTCTTTTAAGCTTGCGCCAAGTGTAAGCGAAAGCAGTACAATGGCGACCAGTGGCATTAATTCGCCCATACCTTTAAAACCGGTATCAACTAATTGATGATGCGTAAATTTACGTGAGCCAATCATTAAAAAGTACGCTACAACAATAGCTAAAAACGTTGCGTATAATACTGATTTAGAACCGCTGCCCTCTGCTAACACACCATTACCGGTGTAATACATAAAGCCAACCATGCTGGTAATTAGCGTAATAAGCGGAATTAACATGTAACGCGCTTTAGAGGCTTTTATTTCATCTTTTAAGTCGGTTGTTTGAAGCTCTAGTTTTTGTTCGGCTTCTTTCATTGGGCCGTGTACTTTATCAAACGCTATGGTGTAAAAAACAATAACAAGGGTAATTATGGCGTAAAAGTTATACCCTACGCTGCCCCATAATACCGATACGGCTGACTCACCTAGCTCGTAGTTACCTAACAAACCAAGTACAAATGCGCCCCAGCCGTTAAGTAGTATTAAAATACACACTGGCGCACTGGTGCTATCAATAATATACGCTAAACGCGCTCGGCTCATTTTAAATTTGTCGAATAAGCCACGCGATAAAATACCCGAGGTAAGTACGCTCAGGTTAGATTCTATAAATACCGCTATGCCAGTAAACATGGTTAAAAAGCCCACTTGGCGCTTACTTTTTGCAATGCCTTTGTTCATTAGCATATTAACAGTTGCTGCAACGCCGCCAGATTCGCGAATGTAGGCAAGCAGTGCACCAATTAAAATACTAAATATTAATATGCGTGTATTACCTGGCGAGCTGGCAACCGAAATAATACGTTCAATGGTATTTAAAAAAGTGTCAAACAAGCTATTACCTTCGCCCTGAAAGGCGAGTAAAAACTCAGAAGAAGCAACAGCAACAAGTAACGCCATAATCACTTCTTTTCGCCAAAACACGATAGCAATCGCAATTAGCGGCGGTAAAATAGAATACCAATGCATAAAAAGTTAACCTTAATTATTAGCGAGTAAATCTCGCTTTGTACGCGTTTTAACGCTTATTTATTAAGCCTAACAACATAAACCGGCTTAGTTTTATAGACCGCTTAGCTTAATGGATTGGCTTACTCAAGTCACCTGTAAATAAGCCACTTAAAGTGGCACAGTTAGTACGTTTTAACCTATAAGATAACTTATTGATTTAGTAGTGCTTCATAAATAAGCGACACAACCGATCCGTACTGTGCGGTTTCAAATTGCTTGCCTGTAAATTCGTAACGTTTTTGCGAACCTTTAATGGCACTATGGCGAGCATTAGTAAGTAAAACAATAGCTAAGTCGTAAGCGGGGTCAATTACTGTCACTGTACCTGTCCAACCTGTGTGCCCATAGGCCTGTGCGCTTGCATAAGGGCCAAAGTGCCAACGCCTTGCTTGGTTGTTACCAGCAAGCCTAAAGCCCAGCCCATAGGTTTCGTCGCTGCTTTGCGGCGTTAAAAATTGTGCTAAGGCGCTTGCACTAAATAATTGTTGGTCGCCGTAGCCACCGCTATTTAATAATAGCTGGCAAAGCACGGCTAAGTCGTGAGCATTACTAAATAGTCCTGCATGCCCTGCTACGCCATCAAGTGAGTAGTAAGCGCGCTCGTCATGCACTTGCCCTTGTAAAACAGTGGTGCGAATATTATCAAACTTAATACGCCCGTCTCGCGTGTTACCGCTAAGCTCTGTGGCTGCAAATTGCTGCGGCTTAAAGCCTTTTTTAAGTGGATTAAATAACGTATTGGTTAATTTTAGTGGCGCATATACGTGCTGCTCTAAGTATTCATCCAAAGGTTGCCCTGTAATACGCTCAATGAGCACACCTAAAATCATGTAATCAATATCTGAGTAAACATGCTGAGCAGATGATTTACTGCTAAAAGGTACGCTGGTAAGTAATAGCTGTTTGGTGGTTTTACTATTTTGCGAATAAAACGCATCGCCATTGCTGCCATCTTTACGATGAAAATCAAATACTGGCGGGTATCCGGCGCTGTGTGTAAGTAAATCTTTTACTGTGCGTTGTGAGCGCCCTTCGCCTTTATATTCGCTTAGGTAGCTTTGTACGGGTTTATTAATATTTAATAGCCCTTCGCTTACTAATTTCATAAGGGCAAAGTTGGTGGCAAATATTTTGGTGTTTGAGGCTAAATCAAACAAGGTATTAGTTTGCATTGGCTCCGGGCGTAACAGCATTAAGTCACTTTGCTGATATTGCTTTGCATCGCCATAGGCAGTTAACTTTATTAGCTCGCCATTTTTAACAACAGCCAACACAGCCCCAGGAAAACCCGCTTTTACATCGCGATTTATTAACGCATCCACTTCGCTAAAATCTACGCTTTTTATTGGGTCGTCGCTTAAAGTAGGAAATGCAAAACGCAGCGTTAAACTTGCGCCAGTAGGGAGAATATTTTCAACTTTAAAAGTATTAACGCCGTTGTGAGTATTTTTTGCCAAGCTGTAATTGTACAAGGTGTTGGCGCTTAATTGATTAACGTCGAGCTTTTGATTATTAATGTAAATATCGGCGCTTTGTGCGTTGTGGTTTTGTATTAATAATTGCCCGCGCCCTTTGTAAGCTTTAAACGTTCCTCGGTTATTTACATAAAACCGGCTACTTGGATTTACCTCAGGAAACGTTACAACCACTTGTGCATTAGGCAGCTCTACAAGTTGGCTTTTTGTAAGTGGTAGCACCGAGCTAATAGGCTCAGATGGTGTACTACAACCCACAACAATAAAGCTTAACGCCGCTATAAATGCTTTTTTTATATAACTACACCTTTGATTTTTAAAAGCAATAAACATGCTTAGCCCTTATTTATATAGCAAGTAAGGCGCTCTTTGCGCTTTAAATTGCACAAGCCCCGCCTGCCAACTTTGTTTTATTTGCGCCTCTGATTGCCCTGCTTCAATAGCTAAGCGCAATTTATTAGTACCCGCTAGTTTATCCATAAAGTCAGCACGTTCAAAAAACGAGATGTCATTTTTACTAAGCTCCGTATACGCATTTATTAAGTAAGTTAAATTTAGCCCTGTGATGTTTACTTGTCTTAAATCGAGCCCTTGCACGGTTTGGTTTTTAAATTTAGGGTTTAAAGCAGCGCCTTTAATTGCGCGCGGTGTAAAATTAAAATCCCCTAATGCAACTGGCGAGTAACCAATTACTTGAAACGCAAAGTCGGTGCCTCTGCCAATGCTGATAGGAGTTGCTTCAAAAAAGCAAAGCGATGGGTAAAGCGCAATGGCTTGATCGTTAGGTAAATTAGGGCTGGGTTTTACAGGCAAGCTGTAAGTGCTTTTACGAGTGTAATGATCAACAGGGATCACGGTTAGTTTTAAATCGGCCGCTTTATTGATCCAGCTCTCACCCTTGATCATTTTAGCCAGCTCGCCAACGGTCACACCATGCAATACAGGAATGGGGTGCATGCCTACAAACGATTTAAATTCTGGCTCTAATATTGGCCCATCAACGTAGGCAATATTTGGGTTGGGTCTGTCGAGTACTAAAAATTCTATCCCCTGCTCTGCAGCAGCTTCCATCACGTAATGCATAGAGCTTATGTAGGTATAAAAGCGTACACCCACATCTTGAATATCAAAAATAATGACATCAACATCGGCTAAAGCAGCTTGGCTTGGTTTTTTATTTTTACCGTAAATAGAAATAAGCGGAATACCGGTTTTGCTATCAACGGCATTTTTTACATACGCGCCAGCATCGTGATCGCCCCTAAAGCCATGCTCAGGTGCAAAAATTTTAGTTATGTTGATGCTTTTAGTCAGTAGAGCATCTACTAAGTGAGTTTGCCCTACCATTGATGTTTGATTGACCACCAGCCCTACGCGTTTATTTTTTAACTCTGGTAAATATTTAGCATATTGCTGCGCACCGACAACAAGTGAGTTATTAGCTTCGTTGGCTTGCACGCTTGAAATAAAAATAGCGCTAAGAAATAAGAATAGAGTAATAAATGCGGTTTTAAACATGCAGTCAGATCCTTTTAAACAAGGCGTTTAAAATAACATAGGTAATAATAAAGAGCAGCTTTAGAAATGGGTCGAGTGGACTTGATTAGGCTTTGAATGGATATAGTAATAGAAGCTGCGCTTCTCACGCGAGCAAGCTCTGCGGCTACAACGAATAAACAAACTCGGAGTTTAGATTTAAAGATTAGGGCAGGTTTTACTTGTAGGCGTGCAGCTTGCTGACGCGACGAGCGAAGCTCGTAAATAAAGTCTGAGTTATATCGATGGTAAGTGATTAGAAGCTGCGCTTCTCACGCGAGCAAGCTCTGCGGCTACAACGGATTATTAGACTCGGTGTTGGATATGATTGCTTTTACTTGTAGGCGTGCAGCTTGCTGACGCGACGAGCGAAGCTCGTAAATAAAGTCTGAGTTATATTCATGGTTAGTAATTAGAAGCTTCGCTTCTCACGCGAGCAAGCTCAGCGTCTACAACAGATTATTAAACTCGGTGTCTTCAGGGGTTATCTTCGAGCTTCACTTTATTTCAGACACAAAAAAACCGACTTAATGTCGGCTTATTTATGAAAGTGGTGGGCGCAGGACGTATCTTGTAAGAGTGAATCTCCGACTTCTTGGTTCTCAATCCTCCTAAACTCTACATTTCACTTTATTTCAGGCACAAAAAAACCGACTTAACGTCGGCTTAGTATGAAAGTGGTGGGCGCAGGAGGATTCGAACCTCCGACCGCTCGGTTCGTAGCCGAGTACTCTATCCAGCTGAGCTATGCACCCACTTTCATAGATTGCTTATTTAAACTCTAAGCAGAGCGTATAAATTCAGACATAAAAAAACCGATTTCCATCGGTTTATTTTTCTTACACTTAAAAGTGTATGAAAACATGAAAGTGGTGGGCGCAGGAGGATTCGAACCTCCGACCGCTCGGTTCGTAGCCGAGTACTCTATCCAGCTGAGCTATGCACCCACTTTCATTTTTACTATTACTTGTTTTTACTCTAAGTGAGAGTCTATAAAGTGGTGGGCGCAGGAGGATTCGAACCTCCGACCGCTCGGTTCGTAGCCGAGTACTCTATCCAGCTGAGCTATGCACCCACTTTATAGTTTACTTATTTTAACTCTAAGTAGAGCTTTTGCTTATTTAGACTCTAAGCAGAGTTATTAAAGTATGGTGGGCGCAGGAGGATTCGAACCTCCGACCGCTCGGTTCGTAGCCGAGTACTCTATCCAGCTGAGCTATGCACCCATACTTTAAAACTTTACAAAACACGCCATTAAAAAAATGGTGGAGAGGGAGGGATTCGAACCCTCGATAGAGCTACAAACTCTATACTCCCTTAGCAGGGGAGCTCCTTCGGCCACTCGGACACCTCTCCGTCTTGTGGGGCGTATAATAAAGATTTCAGAAAATATGTCAAACACTTTTCTACCAAAAACGACTATATGGTTACAGATTGCACATATGCTTGGTTTAAAAGTGTAATTAGTTTGAAATTTAAGCGGGTTACGTATTTTTATTTGAAGGATTAACACCTAGCACAGGAACTAACTCATCCGTTAACTGAGCCAAATACTGTTCTTGGTAACCTAATTGTTGAAATTCGGCAATACAAGCACGGTAGTAAGCATCTCGTTCTTGCTCTGTTGTGCATTCTTCTGATAAATCATCTACTCGTTTATCTTTCATACTATTATTCTAAGTCCTTTAAGAATCTATATTGATCTGCTAAATACTAAGCAGTTTAAATTTCGTGCGTATTCTATCTAATATATTTACATAAATACAACATATGTTTAAAAAACAATCATACTAAAAAGTTATAGCACTGTTAGTTTTAATATTAAAACTGCTAATAACAATAAATTAGCGAAGCTGAATTGCAGATTAACCAGTACTAATAACTACATTTAACTTTTAGTGTGGTACTTATACCAACCTGCATAAATCTTTGATCAATTTAACGAATTAAATTGCACTATAACGTCGTTAAAAATTTTTTATTTACGACTGCATGGGTGCAGGAGGTAGAGCAATGCAGGGAGCAATTGCCGAGAACAACTAGATACAAAAATTTTTGCCTAGTTCTAGCGTAATTTTCTTAACGTTAAATAGACCCCGTATATAAGCAGATTGGTATTATTAACTAAAATAACAAAAGCCGATTTAAAAACAAAAAACGCCGCTATTAAGCGGCGTTTATTAACTTACGTTGTTCTACCCAAAGCCTAGTCAGCTTGTGGACGCATATGCGGGAACAAAATAACGTCTTTAATTGTTGATGAGTCAGTAAACAACATTACTAAACGGTCAATACCAATACCTTCACCTGCAGTTGGCGGTAAGCCATACTCTAGTGCGCGTATGTAGTCTTCATCGTAATGCATTGCTTCATCATCGCCTGCGTCTTTCTCTTCAACTTGACGAGTAAAGCGCTCAGCTTGGTCTTGTGCGTCGTTAAGCTCAGAGAAACCATTTGCAAGTTCACGACCGCCAACAAAAAATTCAAAACGGTCTGTAACAAATGCATTTTCGTCGTTACGGCGTGCAAGTGGCGATACTTCCCACGGGTAGCCAGTAATAAACGTAGGTTGAATAAGCATGTGCTCTGCTGTTTCTTCAAATATTTCACACAAGAACTTACCTGGGCCCCAAACACAATTTTCAGGAATTTTAACGTGCACTTGTTTAGCGTACGCTTTTAATTCGTCAAAGTGGTTTTCTGGGTCATTAAATACCGCAGCATCAAACTCAGGGTTATACTTTAAGATAGCATCTGCCATGCTTAAACGTGTAAACGGCTGACCAAAGTCGTACTCTACTGAGTCAATCACTTCGCCGTTTTCGTCTTTAGTTGTATTAACTACAACTGCACTACCTAGCACGTTTTCTGCAACTGTACGTAGCATGTCTTCGGTGATGTTCATCAGGTCGATGTAATCAGCGTATGCTTGGTAAAATTCAATCATTGTGAATTCTGGATTGTGACGCGTAGATAACCCTTCGTTACGGAAGTTACGGTTAATTTCAAATACACGGTCAAAACCACCTACCACTAAGCGCTTTAAGTAAAGCTCTGGCGCTATACGTAAGTACATGTCGATATCAAGCGCATTATGGTGAGTTACAAACGGACGCGCAGATGCACCGCCAGGTATAACCTGTAGCATTGGCGTTTCTACTTCCATAAAGTCACGGTCTGCTAAAAAGCGACGAATGCCTTCAACTACTTGCGAGCGAATACGGAATGTTTCGCGCGTTGCTTCGTTAGTAATTAAATCAACGTAGCGTTGGCGGTACTTTGTTTCTTGATCTGATAAGCCATGGAATTTTTCAGGCAACGGACGAAGTGACTTAGTTAATAGTTGATACTCAGTCATTTCTACGTATAAATCGCCTTTACCCGATTTATTTAGCGCGCCTTTAACACCAATAATATCGCCAGTGTCTAGTTGACCATATTTTTCTTTAAGATCTTTTTGAACATATTTAGATGCATACGCTTGTACGCGACCTTTCATGTCTTGAATTACAAAAAACGGTCCTCGCTTTGCTAAAATACGGCCAGCGATAGACACAACTTCTTGCATCTCTACTAATTCTTCTTTGCTCTTATCACCAAACTGGGCTTGCAAATCAGCCGTGTAATGCTCACGACGGAATTGGTTTGGATGACCGTTGGCTGGGCAATTTTCGCGTATAGCGTCTAACTTGCCGCGACGCTCAGCGATTAACTTGTTTTCGTCTTGGATTTTATCAGTCATTTTTTAGCTCTTTATTAGCTTGGTGGTTATAGGCCAGATTTAAGGCTGGCTTCAATAAATTTATCTAAGTTACCGTCAAGTACCGATTGGGTATTGCGGTTTTCAACGCCAGTGCGTAAATCTTTAATGCGTGCGTCATCAAGTACGTATGAACGAATTTGACTACCCCAACCAATATCAGATTTAGCGTCTTCTTGCGTTTGTTTTTCAGCATTTTGCTGTTGTAGCTCAAGCTCAAATAATTTAGCTTTTAACTGCTTCATCGCTTGGGCTTTATTTTTATGCTGCGAACGCTCGTTTTGACACTGCACTACGGTATTTGTTGGTACGTGAGTAATACGCACTGCCGATTCGGTGGTGTTAACGTGCTGACCACCCGCGCCCGATGCACGGTAAACGTCTATACGTAGGTCTGACGGATTCATATCAATTTCAATATTATCGTCAACTTCTGGGTATACAAACGCAGAAGCAAATGAGGTATGACGACGACCACTTGAATCAAATGGGCTTTTACGCACTAAGCGATGCACGCCAGTTTCGGTACGTAACCAACCGTAAGCATATTCACCAACAAAGCGAACTGTTGCGCCTTTAATACCGGCTACGTCACCGTCGGTCGCTTCAACTAGCTCAACTTTAAAGCCTTTAGCTTCGCCCCAGCGTAAATACATACGTAGTAAAATATTACACCAGTCTTGAGCTTCAGTACCGCCAGAACCTGATTGTAAATCAAGATAAGCATCGTTTGAGTCGTGAGGGCCTGAAAACATACGACGAAACTCTAAACCTTCTAACTGCTCGTTTAAATCAGCAAGTTCAGTTTGCGCTTCAACAAAGGTGTCTTCGTCTTCAGCTTCAACTGCAAGCTCAAGTAAGCCTTCAACATCGTCTGTACCGGCTACAAGGTTGTCGATTGTTTCAACAACTGCTTCTAATGCTGATTTTTCACGGCCAAGCGCTTGTGCGCGTTCAGGCTCATTCCATACGGCTGAATCTTCAAGTTCGGCGTTAACTTCTTCTAGGCGTTCTTGTTTAAGAGCGTAGTCAAAGGTACCCCCGAAGCAATTCAGTACGTTCGCGAATTTCCTTGATTTGATTAATCACAGGATTCACTTCAAACATGTACATCACTCCAAAATGGCTAGGTAATTGCGCCCCTTAAAATGGGATTTTCGCAATAAATTATCGTCAAATGATAAAAACGCCCGATTTTAACAAAAAACCGCGCGCTTTATTAGCATTTTATGCATGATATTACATATTTTTTAGTGCACTTTTTCAAGCTCTCTAACTATTAATTGCAGCGTAAATTTACCTCTAAACTCATTTATATCGAGCTGGTACGCTACTTTTACAAATTTAGCCTCGGTATCTGGCCATTCTTTTACATCAATACCAAAGGCAATGGCGTCAACTAATCGACCAGATTGATGCTTTAACACCAGCTTTAAATGTTTTTCGCCAACTATGCGCTGCTGTATTATTTCAAAGGTATGCTCAAACACCGGCTCAGGAAATTGCTGACCCCATGGACCTGACTGCTTTAATAGCTGGGCAAATTCCATAGTAAAGCAGTCGTTTGGCAGCTCGCCGTCGGTAAACACAATGCAGCGTTTACTTTCTTCACTGAGTTGCGCGCTAACAGCAGCGTCAAAGGCTTGTTTAAAGTCGTTAAAGTGTTGCTCGTTAATACTTAAACCAGCAGCCATTGCGTGGCCACCAAACTTATTAATTAAGTGTGGGTCGGCAGTATTAAGCCCTTCGAGTAAATCGCGCATGTGTAGCCCTTCAATAGAGCGGCACGAGCCTTTTATTTCACCGTTTTCGCCACCAGCAAATATAACGGTTGGGCGATGGTATTTTTCTTTTAAGCGACCGGCCAAAATACCAATAACGCCTTGGTGCCAATCATCTTGAAACAAACAAATAGCATCAGGAATGTTATCGTCGCTAAATGCGAGTCTATCGAGTACAGCTTGTGCCTCTGCTTGCATGCCCTGCTCTATTTCACGCCTTGCAAAGTTTAAGCTATCGAGTTCGCCCGCTATGCTGCGAGCTTGATTTATATCGGTACTGAGTAAGCACGCTATACCCAAACTCATATCGTCTAATCGCCCAGCTGCATTTAAACGCGGTGCAAGTGAAAAACCAAAGTCGCTTGCACTTAAGCGGGCAGCATTACGGTTAGCCACTTCAATTAGCGCGGTAATACCAGGGCGTGTTTTACCACTGCGAATACGTGCTAAACCTTGATGTACCAAAGTGCGGTTATTTGCATCAAGCGCCACTACATCGGCAACCGTACCAAGCGCTACAATATCGAGTAAGTTAGCTAGATTAGGTGGCGGTTGCTGCTCAAAATAACCTAAGTCTCGCATTACGCTTCTCAGTGCTATTAGTAAGTAAAAAGCAACACCAACGCCTGCTATCGATTTAGACGGGAAATTACACTCGTGCCTATTTGGGTTTACTATTGCATCGGCATTTGGCAGTTGATCACCTTGTAAGTGGTGATCTGTAACCAGCACTTTTATGCCAACCGCTTTTAAAATATCAATACCGGCAATACACGATATGCCGTTATCTACGGTGATCACTAAATCAGGTTTTATTTGTACTATTTGCTCTGCAAGCGCGGGGCTTAAGCCATAACCTAAGCTAAACCTGTCAGGAATTAAGTAATCTAAATGCTTAAAGCCAAACATCTCAAGGCCCTGCATTAGTGTTGCAGTGCTGGTCGCGCCATCGGCATCAAAGTCGCCAACGATTAAAATATGGCTTTGTGCTTTTAATGCTTCAATTAATAAGTCGCTGGCTTTGTCGATGTCTTTAAACAGTTTAAAGTCGTGAAGCGTCGCTACGCTGTTATTCAGCTCTTCAGCATTAAATACATTACGGTTAGCATAAATTTGTTTAATTACAGGGTGTAAATTACTCGGGAGATGCGAGTCGTCAACGTTTTCACGCGCAATGATTAGTTTTTTCATGCAGAGTTTTAACTTATTGAGTCGTATTAAAAAGACAAAAAAAGGCCATTAAGGCCTTTTTAATAATGCTACGCGTTTAATTACGACGCTTTGTTAGCCTCTAATGCTGCTTTTAGTGCTGCAGCTGGCTGATAACCTGGGATCATCGTGCCATCTTCTAAAATAATAGCGGGCGTGCCGCTAATACCGAAGCTTTGACCAAGTTGGTAATGCTCTGCAACTGGCGCGATACAACCTGCAACTACTTTAGTACTTGTGCCCGATTTAGCTTCTGTAAGTGCTTCTTGCTGATCGCGTGCACACCATACATTCATTAAATCTGCGTAACCAGAACCTTGCAGTCCGCCACGAGGAAACGCTAAGTACTTAACAGTAATACCTGCATCAAGTAAATCGCCTAACTCGCGGTGTAATTTACGACAGTAACCACAGCTAATATCGGTAAATACAGTAATGCTGTGTTTTTCGTTTGGTGCTTTGTACACAATCATCGAATTTTCGTATTCTTTAATGCCCTCAACACGCACGCCGTTTAATGCTTGCTCTGTTAAGTTATTACGATTGTTTAAGTCGATTAGTGTGCCTTGCATTAAAAATTGACCATCTGGACTTGCGTAAAGCACGCCCTTATTAGTGATCAATTCTTTTAAACCCGCTACTGGGCTTGGATTAATTTGCTTTACAGTTACACCAAGCTCGGCAAATTTAGTAATAATAGGATCATTAGCATCTGGTGTTACAGCAACGCCATTTGCAAATGCACTAATACTTGTGCACAACATGGCACCTGCTAACATTAATTTTTTCATAACTTCTCTCTATCCTAAAAGACTTAATATATTGACCGGCTTAATGATATTTAATTTCAAACTTACGCACGTGGATGATGCTGCGCATGTACCGACTTTAACCGTTCGTTGGCAACATGGGTATAAATTTGCGTCGTTGATAAATCGCTATGGCCCAACATCATTTGTACCACACGTAAATCTGCCCCATGATTTAATAAGTGCGTAGCAAAAGCATGGCGCATAGTATGGGGCGATAATGGAGACTCAACTGCTGCCAAAATAGCATAGTGTTTAATTCTATGCCAAAAGGTTTGTCGCGTCATGCCTACTCCGCGTTTAGAGGGGAACACAAAATCGGTGGCGTGTTTTATCATTTGTGCGCGCCCGACCTTTAAAAATTGCTCAAGCCAATACATGGCCTCTTCACCTAGTGGTACTAAACGCTCTTTGTTACCTTTACCTTTTACAAACACCACCGCTTGGCGCAAATTAATTTGCTCCATGCGCAGTCCAACAAGCTCACTTACACGCAAACCCGTTGCATAAAGTAGCTCTAGCATGGCTTTATCGCGCAGTCCCATTGCTTCTTCGGTATTGGGCGCATTTAATAATGCCTCAACTTCGGCCTCTGAGAGTGTTTTAGGTAACGATTGCCCTGCTTTTGGTTGAGAAATATTTAGCATGGGAGTATCACTAATTAGTTTTTCACGCACAAAGTACTGATAAAAACGCTTAAGCGCACTAATGCTGCGCGCAGTACTGCGTGGTTTTAAACCTAAATCAACTCGGTGAGCTAAGTAACCCTCTACATCAAACCCGGTTACCGTCATTAAATTTTGCCCTTTTAAAAATAGGCAAAACTTATCTAAATCACTGCGATAAGCACTTAATGTGTTTTCGCTTACGCCTTGCTCTAAGTACAGGCTATCTAAAAAGGTTTCTAGGTAGTCGCTATTACTGCTCATACTGCTGTTATTTTCAAAAGAATCGTCAGATAGCGTTGTCACATTATGCTCTCATGCTTTGCTAAGGTATCAATTAAAAATACCTTACGGTAAACTTGAGCCTATCATATCAGGCAATTACACAGTGATAAATACGATGCAAATTGGTTTATTTTTTGGTTCTACTACGTGCTACACCGAAATGGCAGCAGAAAAGATTCGCGACATTATTGGTGCCGATATAGTTACCCTGCACAATATTAAAGACGAGCCACTAAAAAATGCAGAGCAGTATGACTTTATCATCTTTGGTATTTCAACATGGGATTTTGGTGAAATACAAGAAGACTGGGAGTCAAAGTGGGACGACATAGCCGACGTAAACCTAAACGGTAAAACCATTGCTTTATTTGGCATGGGCGACCAGCAAGGTTACGGGCAGTGGTTTCAAGATGCGCTAGGCATGCTGCACGACGAAATAAATACGCAAACATTTACTCAACTTGGTTTTTGGCCAAACGACAGTAGCTACGAGTTTGAAGCTTCAAAAGCATTAACGCCTGATGGCAAACAGTTTGTAGGACTCGCACTCGACGAAGACAGCCAATACGAGCTAAGCGACGACCGTATTGCAACGTGGGTTGAACAGGTAATGACTGAATACGGCGAAACGCTTTAGTTATTCTCGTTAGTAAATACCGGTATTTAAAAATTAAAAAGCCCGTAACTAACCTAGTTACGGGCTTTTTAATTAATAATATGAGTAAATTTATTGAAACGTCATAACATTGGTTGTTTGTGGGTAGTACCCATCTGCCATAACAATGTACGGCAGTAAATTACTTAGCCATTTTTGCTGCACGCTTTCGCTATAGTTTAAGTAAAGCTTACCTTCGTGAATATAAAATGCTTCTGGGTCTATACCTACAGCATTGCCCTCATCGGCAATCGCATAAGCACACCATCCACCGTATTGCGGTGCATAACGCTTAGGGTCTTCTGCAAATGCCGTTTTGTTTTCTTCACTCGAAAAATGCCAGTCGGCACCTAAATAATTAAATGTGTATTTACTGCTGCCTTTAACTGCTTTATTTTGGGTAAAGTAAGCAACGCTATCGTACCCTTTAATAGCTGTGTTATTAAACCACCCCGTATTTACAGCATCATCCTTTGCATTTGCCCCGCCGCTTATTAACAGTGTACTTAGCATCATTAAAGCAACTACGTACTTAATCATCTTCTTTCCTTTATTATTCACTCAAAATTTAATGCCAATTAAATATGGCTGACTTAATGAGTAAGAAAGGCAAAGCGCAAAAATGATTTCAGTTAACGGTTAATTATTTAACGTTTAGTAATTAAATAAGCAGTAAAACTTACTCTACTCTTATCCAATATTGATTGCGGTAAAAAAAGCCAATGTAGCCGCGTACTTCGAGCTTTTTACCTTCCTCTTGCGGGGTTAGTTGTAAGGTATAAGTTTTGCCATTTGTTGGGTCGAGTATTTCACCGTCTCCCCAGATGCCATCATCCTGTGCTTTTACGTTTTTAATAATAGTCATGCCAAGAATAGGTTGGTCTTTTAACTCATCATCGCACTCGGTACATATATCGTTTTGTTTTGCAGGGTTAAGAATGGTTTCAACTTTGCCGCTTAATACACCATTGGTTTGGGTAATACGTACATACGACTTAGCTTGGTTTGTATCCTCATCAATGGTTTTCCAAAGCCCTACAGGCGTAATTGCAGCAAACGCGCTTTGGCTTGCAAAAATGGTGGCTGCTAACGTGCTAAGTAATACTGTTTTATTTAATTTTTTCATTGTGTTGCCTTTAAATTAAGGGGCTAATGGCTAAATCATATCAGGTGATTTATAAACACACTATTAAAGCGCTGTACATAAAATAAAAAACCTAAACTAATAATCATTAGTTTAGGTTTAAGGGGCTGTAGCATAAAAAACAAAGTAACGTATTACCTCACTTTAAAAACAACATCCCCTATTTTTAGATTTGAATATTCAGGCTCAACTAAAGATAATTCATTATTATCAATCATGCTTTTAAGGTATCTAATCTCTTCAGGATTTTCGACATCCATATACTTTGAGCGCCACTTACCCATGTCGAATAACCAGAAATAGGCGGCTATATTTTCATTATTTTCGTCAATCACTATAAAATCTAGCTCATCATCCTTGTTCAAGTCCATGCCAATGAAATAGTAAGTATGTTCTTTTAAAGAGTTACGATCGTAAAAACGTTGATCAGAAAATACTGCCTCTATTAAGCCTTGAGGTATTAGCTCTTGTGATGGCCAAAATACACTGCGCTCAATAAAATCATCGACTGTGTGTTCAAGCGTTAAAGCAAACTCATTATTTACATACATTCTATCGATAATAGCGTATTGCTCTGGGTGACTCGTTTCAATTTTCTGTTTTAATAACTGCATAGCCAAATAACCTTGACGACCTAAGCTGTACTCAAAATAGTAATAATCAAACTCTTCAATTGTTACTTTACCGTCATCTAAGCGCGCTATTTGGCTGTTTGTAGATAAACTTTGAAAGTTTAATAAAGGAGAGTTAACAGCAAGCATACTTACAAGTACAACCCAGCCCATCACAATATTTATTTTGCTCAGCGGCTCTAGCCAATTGTCTCGTTTTGTTATAATTCCAACAAGGTAACTAAACGAAAAACACGCTAATAAAAACCAAATTAAAATGCCCCAACAACGATCTACTGTTAGCCCATGCTGATCTACCCGCAAGTAAATTCCGTAGGCCGAAATAACACTATAAACAGGAAGTAACGCTACGCTTATAAAAACGAGTCGGTGCAAGAGCAAGTGATAAGGGCGAACTGATGAGTCATCTTTATAAACCGTATTAACAAAAAATAACGTGAGCACCTGCAGCCACATTACTAATAAACTACCACTTCCGGTTTCCCATAATTTATTGAGTCCGGTAAAAGGAAGTGTTGCTAAAAAACCGAGAGAAATAACTGATAGAACAGGCAATAAAAACTTAATTAAAGTTTGTAGTAAAAAAGCGATATTGTCTTCAATGTTCAAAAGCTTTCTAAATATGACACTCGCAAAGGCAAATGCGAGCGTTAAGGTTGGGATCCAAAACCATTCATCTCTTAGTAGCTCAGAGAAAAATTGTATATCTAAAATATCAAATAAAGCCGCACCTAAATTTAGTATTCCCCAAAAAATAAGTACAAACAGCCAGCATTCTCCAAAAATTATAAAATTACGCCAAGAGAGCTTAAACAAACGACTGTAGCTAACATTTTCTGAACTACCAAATTGTTGAATGTACATAAGGCCTTTAAAGCCAGCTATTAAACTAGTAAAAATAAAAATTGATATTAAATTACTATTACTTACGTACTCTTGAGGCTCTTGTTGAAAGCCTGCATAGGCACCCAATAAAGATAACAACAAGGAAAAAGGAAGGATTAAAAGTAACGACGTTTTTATATTATTTTTATTAACGGTCATTAGCATTAATAAAGGAAAGCTCATAGAAAATGTAATAAGTGAGACAAGCCATGTAGGGCTTGTTGCTGGCCACACATTATTTTCTATACTGCTATACAAAAGGGTAAGAGCAATAGCCTGTAATACGGCAAGTGTAATTATAAAGGGTTTAGGTAACTGACTATCCATATCTGTTCTCAGCAATAGGTTTTAGCCAGTTTGCGTTATTTGTTCCTATTTTACAATTGCTTCACATTTTCAAATAAAATGCTCTGCACAGGGCTATATAACCAGCTGTGTAGGTATTATCTAAGTTTCTAATACACAGTGTTGATGATTCTATATCGCTTTTTACGTAGCTAAATGTCATTAAACTGCGGCTAATATCTTTATTTGGCGTGGCTTTTACTTGGCAATGAGCATTTAAATAAAGCCCATTTTGAGTAGCAAGCTCAATAAATAGCACGCCTTCAACGCGTGGGAGTATTAAGCTAAAGCGAGAACCTCTATGGCTTAAACGTTTAAACGCATTTATTAATTCTTCAAAACTTAAGCCGTCTGTATGACGTGCGGTATTACGCGCAGTATTATCGCCTTTTAAACTGTGATTAAAATACGGCGGATTAGAGATAACCACATCAAACTTAACGTCACTACTAAAGCGTTGAATAGTTTGATGCGTAATACTTATAGTTGGCCACGGGCTATTAGCTACATTTTGTAATGCTTGGGTATAGGCACTTTCGTCAATTTCTACCGCAGTTATATTAAGCTCATTACTGCGCTGCTTACACATTAGTGCTAATAAGCCGGTGCCGGTGCCTATATCAAGTAATGACTTTGCACCGCTTAAATTAGCCCATGCGCCAAGCAAAATGCCATCGGTAGAAACTTTCATTGCACAGTGGTCATGTTCAACTTTAAATTGTTTAAATACAAAACCAGACATTTTTTCACCTTTTCATTCACCAAGCGCAGCATAGCGCGTATAATCAGGGTAATTGTCCCTTATTTTAGACACTCTATGCAATTTTCTGAATTTGATCTTGATAACAAGCTACTCGATGCCATTAATAAAATGGGCTACGAGACGCCAACCAGCATTCAACAACAAGCTATTCCTGAAGCACTACAGGGGCGCGATATTTTAGCATCTGCGCCTACTGGTACAGGTAAAACAGCGGCATTTTTAATTCCGGCTATTCAGTACTTACTGGATTTCCCACGTCGTGATCCTGGTTTTGCGCGCGTACTCGTTATGACCCCGACTCGTGAACTCGCTTATCAAATTCATGAACAATGTGAACTGCTAGCTAAACGCACACACCTAAAAATTGGTGTAGTAACAGGCGGTATTAACTACGGCACGCATAAAGAAATTTTTGAAAAAAATAACGATATTTTAATCGCTACACCAGGTCGATTAATGGAATATCTTGAAACCGAAAACTTTCATGCTGAACACGTAGAAATGCTTATTATTGATGAAGCAGATCGCATGTTAGATATGGGTTTCAAAAAAGAAATGAGCCGTATTTGTGACGAAGCTAAAAATCGTCGCCAATGTTTTTTATTCTCAGCAACACTTGAAGGTGACAGCGTAGAAAGGTTTGCTGAAAAAACATTAAACGACCCTGCACTGCTTGAAGCTGAATCGTCACGTAAAGAAAAAGCTAAAATTCACCAATGGGTACATTTAGCCGACGACTACCATCATAAACTTGAGTTGTTAGTTAATACGCTAAAGAATCCTGAAGTAACTAAAGCGATTGTGTTTGTTAAAACTCGCGAACGCTTAGAAACATTAATTGGTGAACTTACCACTAATGATATAAAAGCAGCGTGGTTACGCGGCGAAATGCCACAAGACAAACGTATGAAAGCCATGGAAAACTTCCACAGTGGCAAAACAAGTATATTAGTTGCTACCGATGTAGCTGCACGTGGTATTGACGTATCTGACATCAGCCATGTTATTAACTTTGATATGCCGCGCACTGCCGACGTATACGTACACCGTATTGGTCGTACTGGCCGTGCTGGTAAAAAAGGGATAGCAATATCGCTAGTTGAAGCACACGACATTGGTATTTTGTATAAAGTAGAGCGCTACATTGAACAAAAATTAAAACGCCGTGTAATTAGAGGTGTTGAGCCACAGCATAAAGAGGCTAAGCCACCGGCTAAAAAGCGTAAAGATCCAGTAAAAATGAAAGCCAAGAAAAAGGCCAAGGTTAAAAAGAAAAAGTAACCTAAAACATTTTTATACTAAGCCGACTTTTGTCGGCTTTTTAATGCGATTAGCTTATTTATTTAAGGTTTTATTTGTCCATTTTTCAAAACGTTCAGCTGCTGACTCAGCAACAACCACCTCATCTGGGTTAACCCAGCAAGGAATACGATTTCGATTAAGTACAGCAATTTCTAGCTTTTCCCCTGACTCAGAAGAACACAGAGTGTCACCTAATCCTCTTAAATTTCGCAGCCATAATTTATCCTGAAAGTAATATGAATGCCCATTTTTAGTTAACTTTACGAGCTCAATAGTAACGTTGTTATTTTCCCAACCTATATAGGCTAAAAGCTCACGGTAATTATGTGCCATATAAATAATCCATTACATTGTATAAGCGCATATTTACATAAAGCTTTAGTAAAAAAAGCAGTGAACATTTAAGCTCGCAGTTAAATGCCTAGTCTCTATATATTTAATCTCTATATTTAATCTCTATATATTTAATAAATATAGAGACAGCATCTACAAACACAATGCATGTAAAGACAGTACCCACAAAGCCTACACCGATAAACTTGTACCTGTAACAAATGTAATCAGATCATGTAACTCATACTCATTTTAATGTAATTATTGCCCACCTGAATTCTCACTTAATAAAATATCCTTATATTTCAGTGTATTAATTGTGGCATCGAAATTGTAATAACAAAGGTAACTAGCCCGATAAAATTTCCATATTGTGGCTGCACTATTCACCGTAATGTAAGGATTAAGTTATGAACCGCTTCAAGTTAACTATCGCTTTAGTATCATTTTGTTGTTTATTTTTATTAGCTTGCGCTACAAAAGTAAGTGCAGCAACCAACATGGCCGTAGTAAGCAGTGTAGCCACTCAACCTAACTTACAACAAGCTATCACCAACACCCTGCGAACTAATCCTAACCTAGTGTTAAGTGATATTCGTGTGCAGGTAAAAAATGGTGAAGTAGATTTATACGGTGAAGCACAAACTGGTTTTCAGCGCGCACTAGCTCAAAAGTTTTTAGAAAATATGGATGGGGTTAAAATCATTCGTAATAAAATTAGCGTTATTTAACATATTAGAATAAAACATAAATATGTTGAAAGTTTGTAATTTACTTACGAGCTCGTCGGTTGCAAAGTGTCTCACCAACTCTAATATTTATTCATGCGCGTGCACTATTTGGCACGCGCTTATTTACGTCTTTTATGGTACATCCGTGTACCATCCTACCGTAGTTATATTTGTATGATTAGCGGCATTAAATTGAAGATTTCTAAATTAATAGAGTAAGTTAAAGACTAAACTTTTGGGCCTCATCATTTAAACCGTTTGCCATTCTAGACAATTCGCTACTTGACTGTGCAATATCTCTAACTGCCTGCTCGGTCTCTGATATACCCATATTTATGACACCTATATTTCGTGATATTTCATCAATGGTGGTTGCCTGCTGCTCAGAGGCGGTTGCAATTTGAACAACCATATCAAAAATTTCATCTACTGCTTTGCCTACATTACTATTGATTAAGTTTGCTTTCTTAGCTATTTCCTGAACTTGAATTGTTTGTCCTACATTATCTGTCATTGCTTGAACAGCTGCGTTACTGGCACTCACAACAGCTTCAATGATCACTTCAACCTCCATTGTAGACTCTTGCGTAGACTTAGCTAAGCTTCGTACTTCATCAGCAACAACAGCAAAACCACGCCCTTGTTCACCAGCTCTAGCTGCTTCAATTGCTGCGTTCAAAGCAAGTAAATTAGTTTGATCAGCTATCTTTTTAATAACGCCTAATACATTCACTATTTTTTCTGAATTATGCTTCAACTCTGTCACTTCATGTGCTGATTTTTGTGTAGCTTCTCCAAGAGAAACAAGTGCATTGTAAGTACTATCATTATTTTTAGAGCCTTCTCGAGCCATTCTTTGAATATTTTCACATAATAATGATGCACTAGAAGTTGTACTCGCTATCTCTTTAACTGTTTCAGTCATTTCGGTAGTGGCGGCTGCAACTTGTATAGTTTGTGCTTGCTGCTCGGTAACTGCTAAGCTAGTTTGCTCAGTAACTGAGGCAAGCTCTGTTGCTGTACTGCCTTGCTGAACTGCAACGTTAGATAATTCACCAATCATTTTTCTGAGATTTTCTAACATGGTATGCAATGCAACTTGTAGCATGCCTACCTCATCGTGTGAATTAACTTCGATATTACTGCTAAGATCTCCTGCCGCCACTTTTTTAGCAAAAGTGGAAGCTACAATTATTGGAGTCGCTATTTTTCTAGAAAAGAAAACACCGATAAATACAACAACAATTGCAGCTACTATTATAGAAATCACACTAAAAAGCACAGTCTGATGGACTGGTGAAAATGCTTCTGATTCGTCAATTTCACTTAATATAATCCAGCTAAAATCTCCAATTTTTATACTATCGAAGGCAGAAAGCACGTTATTTCCATTATAATCTTTTATTATTTTAGTTCCATGTTGAGCATTTAAAGCTAAATTTACAGCCTCGGTATCCACACCATTATTTTTTACAGTTCCTGCAAAGCTTGCTTTGAGTGAATGCCCTTCAGGGTCAAGGTATGAATCAGAACGCATTAGCTTGTCTTCTCCGACTAGGTAACTCTCACCAGTTCCTCCCATCCCTTCGCGAACACCCATTATTTGATTAGTCCCTTTGCTCGAAAGCTGTAAAGCAACTATTGTATCGCTACCATCAACAGGTACAGCAATAAACGCAGCGGGTTCCCCATTACTTGGTGCATACGGTTTGTAATCAGCAATACTAAAACTTTTAGATTGTTTAACCTCTTTAATTAAATCGCCTAAATTTGAACTCGCATATTTCCCTTGTAATATGTTTGTTTGATAATCAGATTCTCTAGCTTGAGTGTAATAAATAAGCCCATTGTTATTAATTAAAAACACATCGTAATAGTCATACTTCTGTATATATTCTGTAAAAAAGTGATCATAGTTGTCTTCCTCAAGCTGCGGAATAATTAAAGCCAAAAGCTCAATATCTGCCCTTTTTTGATTAAAATAACTTTCGATCTGAGTTTTTTTTATTTGATTAATCGCCTCAAGCGACTGAGATATATTGTATTCGACGCGTGATTTTGATTGTAATGTAGAAATTGTAGTAATTATGAGGGCGGGTATTATCCCTACGAGTAGGAAAATTAATGTTAGCTTAGTTTTTAAACTCCAGTGACTCGTTTGAAAAGCTGAATTTTCTTTCTTACTTGGCATTTGTATTTACTAAATAAAGGGCTGTTAAGTTAAATCTAGCTTAACAAAAGGCAAATATGAACTAATTTATTCAAAAAATCCGAATTTACAGAGTAAAGCAAACAAAAAAGGTACAAAAAAACACTGGAATGAATTTATTATCCAAATATTTCGTTGTTTACGTGCCCATAATGGTTGCGGGTTTATTTACTGCGCTCTTATTGGAAAATGATAATTTATACTTGTATGAAGGGACTTAACTTTAAAATTAGAAATATTTTTGACTTTATAAAATGTTTAAAAAGCGCGTTTCACTCTGTAAAAACGCGCTGTTACTAAGTAACTATTTCCCAATGCTTTTGCCTAATGAGCTTTAACTAAATTACTCACTTTGGCTTGAATCAGCATCACCACCACTGCCTTTATTTGATGATTGCGGTCTTATTTTATCGCTGATCATGGCATCGAGTTTTTCGCCGCCTTTAATACCAAAATCTAAAGTACGAATTGGGAATGGAATACTAATGTCAGCTTCGTCGAGTGCTTGTTTAACTGCCACTACACCTTTGTGGCGTACCGTCATAAAGTCAGGCTCACCTGGGTATTTAATCCAAAACCACACCAGTAAATTTATACTACTGTCACCAAAACCT
This sequence comes from Pseudoalteromonas sp. TP27, assembly GCF_056470645.1. Lineage (NCBI taxonomy): Bacteria > Pseudomonadati > Pseudomonadota > Gammaproteobacteria > Alteromonadales > Pseudoalteromonadaceae > Pseudoalteromonas > Pseudoalteromonas sp. TP27. Next base: position 189,658 of record NZ_JARDAK010000002.1, read on the forward strand.
TCGGCGTATACGGCGGTTTCGTCTTTGCGTATTACAAAGTCAAATTCATTGATTTTTTTAACTATAACGTCCTTTGCTTTTTCTATGTCGTCGCCGTACGAAATACCTACGGGTACTTCTATGCGCCTAACACCTAGCGTGGTGTAATTTTTTAGTACGTTTCTAAATAATACTTTGTTTGGTACCAGTATTAACTGCCCATAAAAGCTCTCTATTAGCGTGTTACGTAGGTTTATGGAATGTATTGAACCAAACACATCATCGGTTTCTATTACGTCGCCTGTTTTGAATGGTTTGCGTACACCCATAGCAATACCGGCTATTAAGTTTTCGGTCATATCTTGAAACGCAAAACCAATTGCTAAACCCACAATACCCGCACCAGCAAGTAGTGAGGTAACGGTGCCTTTTAAGCCAACAAAATCGAGCGCTATAAATAAACCGATACACAAAACAATAACTTTAAATATTGAAGCCATTAAATCGGCAATTTGTTTTGAATCGAGGGATCTGCGTAATACGTTTTTCACCAGCTTGCCAGCAAAGCGCGCCAATATTGAAAACACTATGGCAATTATAATTGCCACTATAAAATTAGGGATATGGCTGATAACAATATCAAACCACCCTCCGAGCTTTTCTTCTATTAGTTTTTCGGCTTCGCCCACTGAGGGAATGCTGATCATTTTATTTGCACCTATTTAATTAGTAGTCTCATTAATATTAGGTGAGGTGCAATTATAACGCCAAACGTAAAAAGCCATGCAATGCATGGCTTTAAAATATTTAATTGGGTTTACTGACTTAGTTTTGCTCGTCACGCATAAATACGGGCTCAAGCTCTTTTGCTGTTGCCTCAGGGCTAAAATAATAACCCGCCACAGTAAACTCTTTAAGCTGGCTTAATTGCGTTACTTTATTTTCGATAATGTAGCGCGCCATCATGCCACGTGCTTTTTTAGCGTAAAAACTAATTACTTTGTATTGACCGTTTTTACAGTCTTTAAAATGTGGGGTAATAATTTGACCATTAAGCGCTTTTTTATCTACCGCTTTAAAGTATTCGTTTGAAGCAAGGTTAACTAGGTATTGTGCGTCTTGTGCTTTTAATACGTCATTTAGTTTATTTGCTATTATGCTGCCCCAAAACTCGTATAAGTTTTTGCCACGTGAGTTTTCAAGCTTGGTGCCCATTTCTAGACGGTAAGCTTGCATTAAATCAAGTGGCTTTAATAAGCCGTATAAACCCGAAAGTATACGTAAATGGTTTTGTGCGTAATCAAGCTCACTCGCTTTGAGGGTACCTGCATCTAAACCGCCGTATACATCGCCATTAAAGGCAAGTACGGCTTGTTTAGCATTGCTTTGTGTGAACGGCTGCGCCCACTCGCTAAAGCGTGCTGCGTTAAGCCCTGAGAGCTTATCGCTAATTTTCATTAAACTGCCAATTTGCGCTGGTGTTAGTTCACGGCATACTTTCATGAGCTCTTCGCTGTGCTCTAGTAATTCAGGCTGAGTGAACTTGTCTGTTGCGGGTGGCGTTTCGTAATCAAGATTTTTTGCAGGTGAAATAACAGTGATCATAGTTAGCTATTGACTTGTAATTTGTTTAGTGTCAATTTCAACATTAAATGAAACGAAAAGCACGTTTTGTTTAAATAAATCCTCTCTTAATAACCCATGCATTGCCGTTTTTCTATTGATCAGGACATAAGACCTATCAAGCATTGTCACACTGTTGCAGTATGGATTGTATATATTAAGAGTGTTTAGATTATTCTTTTAACTTGCTTGGAATGAGGAAAGCAAATGACTTCAGCTCTACAAAGGCTAAAACAACATTCATCTATCGTGGCCGACACTGGCGATATTGAAGCGATCAAAAAGCATCAACCAGAAGATGCAACTACAAATCCGTCGCTTTTATTAAAAGCGAGTGAGATTGAAGCTTATAAGCCTTATCTAAATAAAGCTTGGAGCTATGCAAAAGAAACCGAGCAAGAGCCTGCTAAGCAACTTGAACTAGCATGCGATTACTTTGCCGTATTACTAGGTAAAGAAATTAGCGAGATTGTACCTGGTTATATTTCTACTGAAGTAGATGCACGCCTTTCGTTTAATACGCAAGCTACAATTGATAAAGCACATACCCTACTTAGCCTTTACGAAAAAGAAGGCGTAAGCAAAGACAAAATTTTAATTAAAGTTGCGTCTACGTGGGAAGGTATTAAAGCCGCTGAGCAGCTAGAAAAAGAAGGCACTAAATGTAACCTTACTTTATTATTTAGCGATGCCCAAGCCCGCGCGTGTGCCGATGCAAATGTATTTTTAATCTCGCCATTTGTTGGTCGTATTTTAGATTGGCACGTTGCTAACGGCATGGAAAAACCAACCGATCCACTACAAGATCCAGGTGTTCAGTCTGTACGTAGCATTTTTGAATTTTACAAACGTCATGACTACAAAACAGTTGTGATGGGTGCAAGTTTCCGTAATACAGGCGAAATTATTGCACTTACTGGTTGTGACAAGCTAACTATTAGCCCTAATCTTTTAGAAGATTTAGGTAACTTAGAAGACGCACAAGAATACTTGCTAGAAAGCGATGTTCCACAAGAGCCAAAACCAGAGCCTTTAACAGAAGCACAGTTCCGTTGGTTACATAACCAAGATGCTATGGCTACTGAAAAACTAGCTGAAGGTATTCGCTCTTTTGCTGATGCACAAGAACAACTAGAAGCACGTTTTAAAGCAATGTAATTTGCTTTAAACGTTCTTTAAAAAACGTCGCTATTGCGGCGTTTTTTTATGCCTAAAATACGCTATTCCTTAATATAAATCTTGATATCATTTCATACAATCTTCGTATAAACCTTCATCAACTCATCACATCCTCGTAACATTACTGTCACTTTTTTATTCTATTTTAGCTAGGCCTGTGGTATAGGTATTCTTGAGGTCAATAAAATCAATAGGAGAAGTACATGGATAGCCTAAACGATATATTAGAGATATTAGAAGGACCAGATACAACAAGGAAAACCTCTCAGAAAAATAAAAAAAGAAAATGGCGGGAAATAGAAGCAATAAAAGACAAACACCGCTTACGTAAAGAATTACAGGAATATGATTTTTTTACAGACAGTATTGCGATTGATGAGCTAAATTTTTAATTCAATACGCCCCAACTAAACAAAAAGGCTTTCATTATATGAAAGCCTTTTTTAATGCGCTGAAATTAGCTGCATGAGATAAATTTATTATTCAGAGCCCAGGTTATACCAATTCCATTAAGTATGTGATCTAAATTTTACGCCGAAAAAACAATTCAGTTCTAGGCGTAAATTGATGTAAATGGTTGTTCCCTTTGCGAAATTTACAACAAAGAAATGGGTTGTTTTAGCAAGTAAAATAGATCAGCTATTTATTGGAATTGGTATTATTTACACCTGCCAGTTAATCGGCTTTTTACCTTGGGCTTGTAACAACTCATTAGTTTGAGAAAAATGCTGACAACCAAAAAAGCCTCTATGCGCTGAAAGTGGCGATGGGTGCGGCCCTTTTAAAACATGATGGCGAGCGCTGTCTATGCCCTTACCTTTTTTCTGTGCATGTGCGCCCCATAAAATAAAGACTACACCTTCGCAGTGCTTATTTATGTGCGCTATTACGTTATCGGTAAATTGCTCCCACCCTAAATGCTTATGAGAATGCGCTTGCCCTTGCTCAACGGTCAGTACGGTATTAAGTAAAAACACGCCTTGATCTGCCCAACTTTGCAGGTACCCGTGATCAGCAATAGTAAAACCAGTAATGTCGGTAGCTAACTCTTTATACATATTTTTAAGCGACGGTGGCAGTTTTTTAACTTCAGGCAATACCGAAAAACACAAACCATGTGCTTGCCCTTCACCGTGGTAAGGGTCTTGCCCTAAAATTACAACGCGAATGTTATTAAGCGCGGTGGCATCAAAAGCGCTAAACACTTGAGGTTCAGGCGGATAAACAGCAACTCCTTCATTGCGGCGATTAGCCACATACTCTAACGTTTGTTGCATGTAAGGTTGCTGTAATTCACTTTTTAAAAATGTGGCCCAATCGCTCATTGTGTACTCTTAATCTGTTTACGTGATGCGTCTATTTTATCACACATATCCGTAAGTCCATCTAGCATACGCGGGGTAAAACGATGTAATAAATCGGCATTTACGCTAATAAATTGATCATTTTTAACAGCGGGCACTTCTGGCCACTTTTGCCAATTAACAACCGGCTGTGGTGTTTTTGATTTTTCATCAGGAATAATAATAATTTGTGGCTTAGTAACAATGACATTTTCGATACTAATTTGCGGATAATCTGTGGTGCTATCGGAAAATACATTGCTTACATGGCATGTTTCAATCAGTTGGTTTATCCACGTATTTTTACCTACTGTCATCATCGGTTCTGACCATAATTGATAAAATGCAGTGACTATTTTTTTGCCCTGCTGCTGTTTTTTAATATTTTGGAGCTTAGTAATAAATGCATTTGCTACTTGCTGGCTTTGCTCAACATTTCCTGTAAATTCACCAAAAGTAAGTAACTCGTCGGCTACACCAGCGATTGTGTTGGGATCACTCAAATATAATTTTATGCCTAAACGTTCTATTTGGGCTAAATCTTCGCTTTGGTTTCCGCTTTTCCACGCAATAACTAAGTCAGGTTTAAGCGCCAATACTTTTTCAAGCGAGATTCCGTAATAGCCCCCTATTCGCTCAATATTTTTAGCCTCAGCTGGGTAATCAGCGTAATCAACTGTGCCCACAATGTTATCGCCCGCCCCTATCGCAAATAGGTTTTCGACTATGTGCGGTGCAAGCGCAATTATTCGCAGCTTTTTAGAATCCTCAGCCTGCGCCTGCTCTGCAAGTGCACTGCCCGATACACTAAAAAGCAGTAGCCCAATAAAAAACGCTTTAAACATTAGTAATCAAACCCTTCAAGCGCTTTTATGCCTGAATCGAATGCATGTTTTACATTACGCACTTCGCTTACTGTGTCGGCAAGTTCGGTTAAAGTACGGTGCGCTGCACGCCCTGTAATAATAACCGACTGCATGGGTGGGCGGTTATTAAGCGCGGTTACTACTTCATCTAAGTCAACGTAACCGTAAGTCACCATGTACGTAAGCTCATCAAGCAATACTAAATCAATACTGCTGTCAGCAAGCATACGTTTTGACTCTTGCCATGTTGCTTGTGCAGCGGCTGTATCGGCTTCTTTGTTTTGTGTATCCCAAGTAAAACCGGTGTTCATTACTACAAACTCAACGCCTGCACCTTGTAATAAATTACGCTCACCACACTCCCACGTGCCTTTAATATATTGGCACACAGCGGCTTTTTTACCATGCCCTACGCAGCGAGCTACAACGCCAAAACCTGAGGTTGATTTACCTTTACCATTACCGGTAATTACCTGAAAAATACCTTTTACATCTTGCGCGGCAGCAACGCGCGCATCTACTTGCTCTTTTACTTTTTGCTGGCGCTGCTGGTGCTTATCGTTATTTTGTTCAGTCATTATTGTGCCCTTCATAAATCGAGATAATTTGCTGTATATTTAAATGCGTTTCGCACATGGTTGCTAAGCGCTCTAACTGCTGCTCGCGGTGATCGGCAATACTAATAGGATTAATGGTAGCGCTTGGCTTTACCCATTTTAAAATTTGCGATGTAGCATCAGCTTCATCAAATAAACCATGTAAATAGGTGCCTGCAATGGCGTTATCATCGCTAATAAAGCCATCTGTTTTAAAGCCATTTGGGTGGTTTTCATTAAAGGTTAAAAACGGTTTATTAAGCGCTGTACCTTGGCTAATTCCTGCATGTATTTCGTAACCACTACACGGTGTTTGTTGGTTATTTAAAAGTAGTGTAGCGGTTATTTTAGTTAATACTTTTTGTGTTGTGAGTATGGTTTCAAAGTCGCACAGAGCAAGCCCATTTACTTGCTTTAATGACGATTCAATACCCTCGGGATCGTTGAGCGTATTACCCAGCATTTGCATACCGCCACAAATGCCAAGTACTTTGCCGCCATAACGTAAGTGGCGTTTAATTTGTAAATCCCAGCCTTCATTTTTTAAAAAGGTTAAATCCCCCAGCACGTTTTTACTGCCTGGTAGAATTATTAGATCAACGTCGGGGATCATTTGCGTGTGACGCACATAATTTATATTAATGTTTGGGTGCAAACGTAGTGCATCAAAATCGGTATGGTTACTAATGTGTGGAACAAGCAACACTGCAATATTAATGGTGGCGTTGGTTACGTTATTATCAATTGCGACGGCGTCCTCAGCGTCAAGCGCGAGATCGTGCAAATAAGGTAATACACCAAGTACGGGTTTGTTTGTGTATTTTTCAAGCCAATCTAGCCCGCCTTGCAGCAAACCTATATCGCCTCTAAAGCGGTTTATAACAAAGCCTTTTACGCGCGCCTGTTCTGACTCGCTTAACAAAGCAAGCGTACCTACCAAATGTGCAAATACGCCGCCTTTGTCTATATCGGCAATTATAATAACAGGGCAATCTACCTCTTCGGCGTAACCCATATTGGCAATATCGTTTTCGCGTAGGTTTATTTCAGCGGGACTACCAGCCCCTTCAACAAGGAGTAAATCAAAGCGTTTAGCTAAGCGGTTATGTGAGGTAATTACTGCATCCATCGCCACTTTTTTATAGTCGTGATATTTGCCCGCTTCCATATTACTAATGGCTTTTCCGTGAATAATAACTTGTGCGCCCGTGTCGCTATTAGGTTTAAGCAATATGGGATTAAAGTCTATTTCGGGCTCTACTTTAGCCGCTATTGCTTGCAAAGCTTGCGCACGACCAATTTCGCCACCATCTTTTGTTACTGCGCTATTAAGTGCCATATTTTGTGGTTTAAAAGGCGCCACTTTTACCCCACGCTTAGCAAATACTCTGCATAGGGCTGCAACTAAGGTGCTTTTACCAGCATCTGATGTAGTGCCTTGCACCATTAAGGTTTTCATGGAATTACACCCTTCGCTTTCTAAAAAATAATAAACTTAAAAAGAACACGCTACCAATAGCAGCGGTTATAACACCTACAGGTAACTCTTGGTTTTTTAGTAATGAGCGCGAAAGCACATCAACCCACACCATAAACGTACCACCTACCAAACTAGTTACCAGTAAACCTGCAATAGTGCCTTGGGAGATAAAAAAGCGCACAATATGCGGCACCATTAAACCGACAAATCCAATACCGCCACACATAGCCACCAGCACAGCGGTAATTAATGAGCTCAAAACCAGCATAAGTATTCTAAAACGCTGGACCCTAACTCCTAATGTAATTGCGCTTTCATCGCCAAGTAACATAGCATTGAGTTGCCTTCTAAAGCTCAGCATTACAAACGTACACAATGTGATTACCAATAAAGGTAACCAAAGCGTAGCCCACTGCGCACGAGCAAAGCTGCCCAGTGTCCAAAATAAAATAGCAGCTACCGCCTGAGGATCGCTCCAGTAAAGCAACAAACTGGTAAACGCACTAAATAAAAATGACAGCGCAACGCCTGCTAATAACATTGATTCTACCTGTGCACTTTGCTGCCTACCTGCAATAAGTATTAATAAGCTCATTGCGAGTAAGCTACCTAACAGTGCCGCTGTTGATAGCATAAAGCCAGCGCTAATACCGGCAAATGCCATAAGTAGCACCACCCCAAAAGAGGCGCCCGACGATATACCAAACAAGTAAGGATCGGCTAAAGGGTTTCGCGTTACGGTTTGTAAAATAAGCCCCGCAATAGCTAAACCAGAGCCCGCTAAAAAGGCGAGTAATGTGCGAGGCATTCTTAGTTCAAAAATAATACGCGTATTAAAAGACGCATCATTTGAGAGTAAAAGACTATTTAATACGTCTTGAAGTGAGGTTTCTGCGGCGCCAAAACTAAGTGCTGCAAATAAGCTAAATAAAGCAGCTGCAATACTTATACATAGTGCAAGTGAGTGGCGAGTATTAACAGCGCTCATATTAGTCATAACCATAAAAGTAAGTAATGTGAGGAATGCTATTTCCTGCTTTAGATAACTGCGGGTGACTATTTACTTGGGCGCAGACACCAAAAACATCACCTAGCATGTTTTCGGTTAATACCTCAGTTGGCGTACCTGTATGCGTAATTTCGCCGTTTTTAATAACCACTAACTCATCACACATTGCAGCAGCTAGGTTTAAGTCATGAAACGATGCAAACACCGTTACACCCAACGATTTAGCAAGCTCCATTACCTGTATTTGGTATTTAACATCTAAATGGCTAGTTGGTTCGTCCATAATTAATAGTTGAGGTTGCTGCACAATAGCACGAGCAATAAGCGCTCTTTGTTTTTCACCGCCTGAGAGCGATTCGAAACTTTGATTACTGTGTTGTTCAAGCCCTACAGTATTTATTGCTTGAGTAATTTTTTGTTTATCACTGTTAGTTACTGAACTAAATAGCGATTTATGAGGCGTTAGCCCAAGTGCAATAACGTCAAATACGCTTAGGTTAAATTGCGAAGGTGTTTCTTGAAGTACCACAGCGACTTGCTTTGCATAATCTTCACTTTTAAGTTGCCAAATATCATGGTTATTAAAAGTAATCTGCCCTGATATTGGCCGGTTAAAACGATATAAGCAACGCAGCAAACTCGACTTACCCGCCCCATTTGGGCCTATTAAACCCACAAATTTACCTGGCGATATTTGCAAATTAATATTATTTAAAATGCTTTTATTGGCAATCCCCCACGAAACATTTTTAACGTTAAGTAAAGGCGTGTTTAGCGCTGATTTAGTGTGCAACAGTGAGTCCTTGGTAGGCGTGTACTCACTAACAATACAACTAACAATAACTAGTGCATTAATAAAAATGAGTAAACCCGCTCGTTAAAAAATTATACCAATCTATTTAGATATAGAACCTATTAAGTGATAAATTTAATTCGTTAAATTGTTCAAATATTTATGCTGATTAGTATTGCTCATTTGTATCTGACTTAAAGCTTTGCGCTAATTACAGTTACGGGAATAGTTGAGGATTTGCACCTCATTCCAAATGAGGGTCTATTATGGGCGGGTAAATAATTTAAAGCAAAAAAAACCGCGCTCAAAGGAGCACGGTTAAAAAGGGAGTGTTTTAACTAATTAGACTAATCGTTAAAACTTGTATTCCATACCTAAGCCTACGTAATCTTGGTCAACGTTGTTGTCCATGTCGAAGCTTGAGTAAAAACCAAATACTTTAATGTTTTTATTTAATTTGTGATCAATACCAACTGAAATTGCTGACTTATCATCACTGTCGTCAAAATCCATATCTTGGTATTGCACTTTAAATGTATTGTTACCCATGCTGTACGCTGCATTTAATAAGTAACCGTCAGCTTCTGCGCTGCCGTCTACCTTTTCTTGTGTTTGGTACATTGCACCTAACTTAAAGTTTTCAACTTTACCTTGGATTGAAGCACGTACTACATCGTAGCCATTTACTTCGCTATCGGCTGCAATAGAGGCGTATACCGCACTATTTTTAAGTGCCACGTCACCGTAAGTAACCGCCATTGAGTAACCGTTGTCTGCGTCTACATCGTCTTCAGCTACAAAAGTAGCAAGTACTTTAAAGCCTTCGTATGAGTTTGATGAGTAGCTAACAGTGTTTCCTAAACGGTTTTCACCTTTAAATACATTTTTAATATCGCCTTCAAGGTCGTTAAATAAATCTAACTTACCTTGAGATTGCTTAAGCGCAGTATCGTTACGACCAATTACAACTTGGCCAAATGCACCTTTTAAACCAACATATTGGTTACGCGCAGAAATATTATCATCGTTATCGCCTTTTGAATCAGCATCAGACACGTCAACTTGAAATTCGAACTTATAAACGGCTTCTAAACTCTCATTTATTTTTTCAGAACCTTTAACACCAAGACGAGATGCATTACTTTTAATCTCAGTAAAAGACCCTTCGCCATCGTCAGACGATTGCACTGTTACATTCGCTTTACCGTAAATATCTACGTCGGCAAGTGCATTAAAAGATAAGCCACTTAATAGTGCTAAGCATAAGCTCGATTTTACAAATTTCATGTTATTTCCTTGGATAATCACAAAAGACTAATTTTTAAAACAGCTGCATTTTGTCATTGATAAATGACAGTAATATTACAACCGAAACATTTTTGTCTTTTTTAATTAATAATACTGCATTAAATGTGAAATCTAAATAACATGAAAATTTAATAAACGGCCGTACTTACTTATCTTGCTTTAATGACAAGCTTGGCGTCATTTGCGAGAGTAAATTAACTAAGGTTTCTATTAGCTCTTTTTGCTCGTTGTCTCTGTGATACGCAATAAATACGTCTCGCGAGGTATTTTCTACCCCTTTAACATGAAACAACTCACCTTTTTCTAAATGCCCTTCTACTAATACTTGCGGTATAAATGCACTACCGCCACATTGCAGTATTAAATCAAGCGCAATACGTCCTGTGCTGGTTCTAAAGTAAGGAGGCGTTTTACCGGTAAATTGGCGCGCATGCCAAAGTGAAAAAGTGGTTCCCCAATCAACATACACATATTGATTATCAAAAAAGTTTTCGTTGGTAGCCGTGTCGTATCCGCTTACTGGAATAATGGGTAACTCACAAATACGCTCTACTACGAGTTCATCTACTTTTGGTGGATCAAATAATATAGCCAAATCGAGAGTGCGCTCTAATAAAAGCCGTGTGCTTTCTTGTTGTGCTTTAACTTCTGCAACCAACGACACGCCTGGCATTGCCGATACAATATTTGTTATACCAAACTGTAAAAAAGCATCCCAAATATTAGGCGTTCCTGCTAAGCTAATTTGCTTATGCATATTATCGGCAAGTGCAACATCTACTTTTGCGCGCTGCATACCTGTAATAATCATTTGAGCGTGGGGTAATAAACGTTCTCCCGGTGCGGTAAGTTGAATATTATTACGCTGGCGAATAAACAAATTAACCCCAAGCCCTTGCTCTAATTGGCGAATTCTAAAGCTCACTGCAGACTGCGTAATATAAAGGTTTTCGGCAGCTTTACCAAAGTGACGCGTACGCACTACTTCAACAAATGTTTTTAATAAATCGATATCCAATTTTTTATCCTCACGATAAAAATAATTTGTTTAATAAATTGCCAAACTTGCATCATACTCCAGCTAATTAATAGGGTATGAGGATAAAGCTATGAGCAATAACATTTCATTACTACGCCAAGCATTTGTTAGCCAACGTCAATTTTATGATGATCAGAATTTTCCACGTGGTTTTGGCCGCAGCGGAAACTTCACCTTATTAGAAGCCAGTATATTAGAACAACACGGTGTTGTTTTAAGAGGCTTATATAGCAAAACAATTGAGCCGCAAAACGAACATCAAGAACAGTTTGTAGCAGTAGTCACTGGCTCACAAGAACCTACCAACCCAATTGAACGTGCTTGGGTAAAATATTTAAAGCTAACGACCTGCAAAAGTAAGTTTCATACCTTGTTTGGCCGCTCAAAAATGTCAGGACCAGCACCAATTAGCCAAGAGTATTATTCAGAAGCTGATAACCTGTAAGTACTTAAGTTATTTGCTTTTTTGCGTTTTAACAGTTACAACTTATATAAGCAAATCATTTTGCAAAATATAAACAAGGTGTTACGTGACGCGAAAAATACTAATAGTTGAAGATACACCTGCAATGGCGCGAGTGCAAAAGCATATCGCGCTTAAAGCAGGATATGCAGTTGATATAGCAGAGTCTTTAGCACAAACAAAAGAACTGATAAGTAAAAACAGTTACTTTTGCGCTGTAGTCGACTTTATTTTACCAGATGCCCCGTCTGGCGAGGCAGTACCTTGCACTGTAAATGCTGACATTCCAACGATTGTAATGACAGGTAATATTGATAAAAAAACTCGCGATACAGTAGAAAAATATCCAATCATCGATTACATCATTAAAGAAAACAAACAAGCTTACCAATATTTAGAAAAGCAATTATTGAGACTAACTCGCAACGAAAATGTAAAAGTACTCGTTGTTGACGATCTAGCCTCTACACGAAGTTATATATGTAATTTACTTGCACGCCATAAATATCAAATATTACAAGCAGAAGATGGAAAAGAAGCACTTGCGATGCTTGAAGCTGCTCCTGACATCTCGGTTATTATCACTGATAATGAAATGCCAAATATGAACGGTGATGAATTATGTACCGAAATTCGCCGTTTATATAATAACGATGAAAAAGTGATTATAGGTATTTCAGCCGCAGACTCATCTGATTTATCAACTTTGTTTTTAAAAAATGGCGCAAATGATTATCTGCATAAACCTTTTAATAATGAAGAGTTTTATTGCAGACTTAGCCAAAACGTCGATATGTTAGAACTTATGGCCACCATAAAACGACAGGCTAATACTGATTACCTTACTAATTTACCAAACCGCCGTTACTTTTTCGAAGAAGCTGAAAAGTCATTAAAGAAAATTAAACGTGCTAAAGGTTGTGCTGCTTTAGCCATGCTTGATATTGATCATTTTAAAGCGATTAACGACACATACGGACACGATGTAGGCGACGAAGTATTAAAAGGGCTATCAATCTGTTTTAGTAAGTATTTTGAAAAACATTTAGTTGCACGTTTAGGCGGAGAAGAATTTGCGGTTTATTTTGCAGATGCTGATAAGCAAGAATCCTTAAAAAGGCTTGAAGGATTTAGGTATTTTATAGAAATGAATAGCCAAGAGTTTAGTAAAGAAAAAATCAAGTTTACTATATCTATTGGTTTTGCAGATGGGCCTGTTTATCAAATTGATGAATTATTAAAACAGGCCGATTTGAAGCTTTACGACGCTAAAGAATCTGGTCGTAATAAAGTAGTTAGTTGACCACTCTATTAGTTAATCATACTTCTGCGGCTGTAATAGCCGCTTTTTTACGTTTGCGTGATTGGTGATAAGAATCCCAACTAAAAATAGCTAGCGCACTCCAAATACATGCAAACGTAACTAATCTCTCAGCGTCAAATACTTCACCGTAAAACACCACCGCAAGTATAAACATTAAGCTTGGTCCAATGTACTGAAAAAATCCCAATGTAGTGTACTGCAAGCGTTTGGCGGCTCCGGTAAAACACAACAACGGTAATGTAGTGACAATGCCTGCACTTATAAGTAGTGCATTAGTATGCCAATCATTAGCAGGCAGGCTTGAAGTTGGTGTAGGCACCATTAACCACCAATAAGTTAGTGCCACAGGCAGTAATATAAGTGCTTCTAGCAAAATGCCCGGTAAGGCTTCAACCGGTAACTTTTTACGTAATAAACCATAAAGTGCAAACGATGTGGCCAGTGAAAATGCCACTACCGGAAACGAGCCAAAACTAATTAGCTGCAGTACAACACCACTAAAGGCAAGTGCCACTGCTACGCCTTGAAACTTACGTAAGCGTTCGCCTAAAAAGAGCATACCCAGCAATACATTTAAAAGAGGGTTAATGTAGTATCCCAAACTTGCATCAAGCATGTGGTTATTATTTATAGCCCATATAAATAAACCCCAGTTAAAACCAAGCAGTGCAGAAGTAATAACAAGCATAAGCAAAAGCTTAGGCTGAACAATGATACGTTTAACTTTATCCCAATACTTTAAAACACTTACTACCAGTACTAAAAATACAACCGACCAAACAACCCGATGCATTAAAATTTCAAAGGCAGTAACATGCTGAATTAACTTAAAGTATATTGGTGCGAGGCCCCACATTAAAAAAGCAAGACAAGCAAAAATAGCACCTTTACGCTGCTCGGTATCAATCGACATAATAAACACTTAGTGATTTAAAAGGCCGACAGTTTACTTGCCATAGGTGTTTTATCCAACTAAATACGTGCCAGTCCCAAAAGCAATTTGAACAGACTGTTCGTTATGTAATTCCATTCTGCACACACAGACTTTATTACCTGAGCGAATAAGTGTGGCGCTCGCTATAAAGCTCTCTCCTTTTCCTGGGCGCAAATAATCGGTTCGTAAATCAATAGTGCCAAGGGTTGCTAGCTTTTGCTGTACACTCTTAATGTCTATATCAGTTAATTTATCAATTACACTCGCTGCCGCGAGCATGCCTCCTACGTTGTCGAGAACGGCTGAAATAATGCCACCGTGTAATATTTTTTGCGCAGGGTTTCCTATAAATACATCTTGCCAAGGAAAACTTATTTTTGCTTGCTCTGGAGTAAGTGACTCAACCGAGATATTTAAAAACTGATTAAAGGGCATACCATTTACAAACAATGCGCCGACTTGTTCAATTAACATTTCTTTATTCATTATTATTCTCTACGTTTAAACTGGTACGATGAGTAAAGCATACATAGTGTAAAACTACGAGACCTCACTTAAATAATTTATCAAGTAACTCAGCTAAAGACATCTCATAAAAAAACCACTAAAATACCCGCCAATGAACACATCAACTCCACCTTCGAGCACACTAGTGCGTAAACCCGAAACTGTCCTCAAACAAGTGTTTGGCTACAGTGAATTTCGCGACGGTCAAAAAGCAGTTATTGATGCTGCTATTAATGGCCAAGACTCACTGGTATTACTACCCACCGGTGGCGGAAAATCGGTTTGCTACCAAATTCCTGCTTTAGTGCTTGAAGGCGTCACTATTGTTATATCTCCGCTTATATCGCTAATGCAAGATCAGGTAAGTCAACTTCAAGCACTTGGGGTAAAAGCCGCTTACGTAAATAACAGCTTAGCGCGAGAAGAACAGCAATTGGTGTATCAACAGCTTCATCAGGGGCAAATTAAACTTTTATATGTAGCACCTGAAAAAGTATTACAACGCGAATTTTTAGAGCGTTTATCGCATTTAAATGTGAGTTTATTTGCCATCGACGAAGCGCACTGTGTATCGCATTGGGGCCACGACTTTAGACCGCACTACTTCCGCTTAAACGAATTAAAGCAACGTTTTGCACATGTACCCATGATGGCGCTCACTGCAACTGCCGATAAAGCCACCCGTTTTGATATAGTTGAGCAACTAAAACTACAACAGCCTTATATTCATACTGGTAGCTTTGATCGCCCTAATATTCGCTACACCATAGAAGAAAAGTTTAAACCTATGGTGCAATTGCTTCGCTACTTAAAAGAGCAAAAAAGCCAAAGCGGTATTATTTACTGTACCAGCCGTAAACGTGTAGACGACATTGCCGAAAAATTGGCTGATGCAGGGCTAAACGCCGCCGCTTACCATGCTGGTATGAGTAACGAGCAACGACAATTTGTACAAACTGGTTTTGCCCGTGACGATATACAAATAGTGGTCGCAACCGTTGCCTTTGGTATGGGTATAAACAAGCCTAATGTGCGTTTTGTACTGCATTACGATATTCCAAAAAGTATAGAGTCGTACTATCAAGAGACCGGGCGCGCTGGTCGAGATGGCCTAGCCGCCGAAGCCATAATGTATTTTGACCCGGCTGATATTGGTCGCGTAAGGCGCTTTTTTGAAGACATAGACGACGAGCAACGCCGCCGTGTAGAAGAGCAACGCTTTAACGCGATGGCAAGTTTTGCTGAAGCGCAAACATGTCGTCGGCAAATATTACTTAATTACTTTAGTGAATATCAACGTGAGCCTTGCGGCAACTGCGATATTTGCTTAAATCCGCCAAAAAGCTTTGACGGTACGCTAGTTGCCCAGCAAGCGCTTTCTTGTGTGTATAGAGCTGACCAGCGCTTTGGTCTTGGGTACATTGTTGAATTACTACGTGGTGCAAATACTAGCCGCATACGCGATAACAACCATCATGAGTTAAGCACTTACGGCATAGGTAGGGATAAAAGCAGTGAGTTTTGGCTCAGTATTTTACGCCAACTTATTCATCAAGGCTTACTTAGCCAAGATATAACGCAAGGTGCGTCACTTAGATTAACCGAAGCCGCGCGTGCCATTTTAAAAGGTGAGTACGCACTGCAGTTAGCCGAGCCACGCCTGCAAGCCAAACACGTTTATCAAGATAAATTAGCGCAATTTAATTACGACAAAAAACTATTTGCTCGCCTGCGCGCACTTCGCAAAGAACTTGCTGATGCCGACGATGTACCACCTTATGTGGTATTTAATGATAAAACGTTAGCCGAAATGGCGCAGCTTATGCCAACAAACGACAGTGAATTTTTAAAAGTGTCGGGTGTCGGTTTTACTAAGTTAAATAAATACGGCGGCGAATTTTTAACTGCAATTCGCAATTACCTAGCTACAAATTAAGAATGTTATGACCCAAATAGAATATGACCACGCCCATAAATACATTTTAATTACACCAGTCGAGCCTCCACACGACGAAGATTTTGAGCTGTGGAGTACCCTATTTTTACACTCAGACGATGTAACCATCAACGAATACTCTGCAGGCGCCGATCGTCATCAAGTTCGTTTTACTTATAACCACCATACCTTTAATTTAAACTACGAACATTACAGCCAAAGTGTCTGGATTAATGGCGAAGGTGTTGAAGCTGAACACTTATTAGCTGCACTTGCCTTTTATTTAGGCTAATTTTAAGTGCTGAGCACGCCAAAGCAGCATTCATTAACAAAAGTGAAAACAGGTAACAATTAATAAGTTTCAAAATCCATACCTTTTACTTACATTATAATAACAATGATGTAAGCTGATATTACGGTAGTCATTCGCTACACAGTAGTAAAGAGGTTTAATGGTGGACAAGAAATGGATAGCACAATGTTGTATTAGCTTAACAGTTTTAAGCTTTTATGTGCCTAATGCATTCGCACAACAATCTTCAATGAAAACTGATAACTGCCTTGTAGAACAGACAGATTTAAGCACAAATAAAAACTTACGCCGAGAAGTTCAAGACAAAACAACCCTCACGCACAGTAATAGTAATGCTAAAATAGCCTCAATAAAGCTCAAACAACTTAATGTATTTAATACTGAGCTTGAAGAGGAAAATAATGCCCTATTCCGATTTGCTAACCGCGCTCATATTCAAACAGAGCCCGATGTCATTAATAACCTTTTATTATTCTCCCCTGGTGACAAGTACGATGCTAAAAAGCTTGCAGAGTCTGAGCGCCTACTTCGTAAAGAAAGCTACCTATATGATGCACAAATTAGTGCAACCGAAAACTGCGACGGCAACGTTAATGTAGAAGTGGTTACCCGTGATTTATGGACACTTTTACCTGAAGTAAACTTTAGCCGTAGCGGCGGAGAAAATAAATCGAGTATAGGTTTTAGAGAATCAAACCTGCTTGGCTGGGGTAAACGCCTTTCTTTTTCACGCACGACCGACAGTGACAGAAGCGGCTACTTATTTGTTTACGACGATCCTAATATTTTATCTACTCGCTACCGCGGTCGATTAGAATACGCGGATAACAGCGACGGTAAGCGCCATTTGCTTGAGCTAACCTATCCATTTTACGCGATAGACACCCCTTTTAGTTACGGTATTTTAAGCTATTCTGAGCAGCGCGAAGAGTCGCTATATAAACGCGGCGAAGAGTTTAGTGAATTTGATCAAACTACCGATTTAAACCGTGCATTTATAGGACACTCTAAAGCACTTAATAATAATTGGACCCAGCGCTTAACCTTAGGTTATACCGACGAGCAACATACCTTTGAAGCGATAGACACGACATTTGCACCACTTGCCGATGACCGAAGTTTAAGTTATCCCTTTGTAAGCGGCCATTGGTTTGAAGACAACTACATAAAAGTACGAAATTTCGATAGTATATCGCGCACAGAAGATTTAAACTTAGGCTGGAATATTAAAAGCTTAATTGGCTATTCAGATGAGTCATTAAGTAATGACGACAGCCGCGCGGTGTATTCATTTAATTTCAAAAAAGCCCACTTTACTAACGATAATACTTTATGGCGCTTTAGCGCAGACATTGATGGCTATTGGAATAAAGAGCAGAAAAAACTCGAAAACTTTATGGCCACCAGCCAAATACAATATTATTTAAATACCAGCGAAAACCAATCTTGGTATGTTAAAGCCCGCGTGCAGTACGCCAAAAACCTTACCGCTGATCAACAGCTTACTTTAGGCGGCGAAACAGGCCTGCGTGGTTACCCTATGGATTATCAACATGGCGACCGCAGCTTTTTAGTTAATCTAGAAAAGCGCTATTACTGGGAGTATGATTTGCTGCAACTATTTAAAGTGGGTGGAGCCGCTTTTGTAGACGTAGGCCGAGCATGGTTTAACGATGAAAATAATGGCGAAAACGCACATGTATTAAAAAATGTAGGTGTTGGTCTTCGTTTAGCACCGAGTCGCGCAAACTCAGGCACTATGATTCATATTGATATTGCTGCCCCCATTGATAGCTACGACGATGTAGACTCAGTCCAGTGGCTAGTAAGCGTTAAAAACACTTTTTAAATAATACAAACACGTTAAACTAATACCAATTGCATTAAATTACATTGTTATGAAAGTTCAGGACCTAATGTGGAAATAATAGAAGTTTTAGAATTGTTTGCATCACAATATAAGTTGGTTGTAACTATAATCGCTATTTTGGTTTTCCCTCTGCTATTAAAAATAACCAAAAAACTACTCGAAAAAGCAATTAAGGGGAAAGTTGATTTACACCGAAAGTATCGTGCAGAGCTGCTACTAAAAATTATACTCGCCTTTGTCGTGCTGTGTTTGGTTTTAGTATTTTGGGGTATAGAGTTGCGTGGTTTATTGGTTTTAGGCTCTTCTTTATTTGCCATGTTGGGGGTAGCACTTTTTGCCGCTTGGTCATTATTGAGTAACCTCACCGCATTTTTACTAATGTTTATTCAAAACGATTGCCGTGTTGGCTATTGGGTACGAATTATTGATGGTGCGAATCATATTGAAGGCCGCATTGTTGAAATGGGCTTAATGAATGTAGTACTTGAGCATATTGATGGGCACCGTGTAATTTACCCTAATAATTTATTTGTGACACGCCCTGTCATGGTTTTAAATAAAGAACCAAAGCCAACAAAAGCTCCCGTTATAAAGCGTATTATTGGCCCTAAAAAAACATAGTTTAAAAAGCATCGTTTATAAAGCAATACTCACAAAAAAGCCGCAGTAAGTAATTAACTTCTGCGGCTTTTTAATGCTTAACTAACCACAATTTAGTTTAGCTATTAGTTATTTAGCTCAGCTGTTTTAAGCTCGTCATCTAAATCGTTTATCTCGTCAATAAAGTTCTCTAGCTGTTGCTCTACTAAACTATTATCACTAGCAAAATACGCAAGATGGAATACCGCATCACCTTCATTTACTAATGGCATAGTTTGCTGACCAATAACAATACCGCCTTTCGGCGCTAAAAGTTCAAGCTCAGAATCGCCCAGCGGGCTGCTTATATAAGCAAGCACTTGGCCTTTAGTTACATGCTCACCTAATGATACTTGTGCACGCACAATCCCATCAACTTCAGCACGTATCCAACTTGTTGAACCTGCAATAATAGGATCTGGTAGTTTTTTAGGACGCTTGCCACGGATCATTTTTAAGTGACGCATAACATAATCAACACCCTGAACACCTGCCGCAATCGCGATCGGATCAAAGCGCAGTGCCTCACCCGCTTCGTAGGTTATAACCGGTATACCTAGGTTTGCAGCTTCACTTCGTAATGAACCATTACGCAATGATGCATTTATAACTGCAGGCGTACCAAATGCTTTAGCCATATCAGCGGTTGCTTCGTCCTCTAAGTTAGCGCGAATTTGCGGTAAGTTAGTTCGATGAATAGCGCCAGTATGTAAATCAATAATATGAGTACAATGTACCGCTACTTGATTAAAAAACATATACGCCATACGCCCAGCTAGTGAGCCACGCTCAGAACCCGGGAAACTTCGGTTCATATCGCGTCTGTCTGGTAAGTAACGCGATTTATGAATAAAACCAAACACATTCACAATAGGCACAGCGATTATTGTACCGCGCAGTTGGCTTGGGTCTATTTTAGCAATTAACTGACGCACAACTTCTACGCCATTTAGCTCATCGCCATGAATAGCCGCACACACCATAAGCACAGGGCCTTCCATTACACCGTTAACCACTTCAATAGGAATATTAAGGGGTGAATGGGTGTAAAGTTTAGCTGCCTCTAAGGCAAGCGTTTTACGCTCGCCTACGCCTACACTTTCTCCTAATAAGGAAAAAGGGCGGTTAATTTTAACCTTTGCCACGTGTTGCTGTTCCTTTACTTGAAGCATTTTTTTCGATGAAGTCAATCACCATGCCTGCAATGTCTTTACCTGTCGCTATTTCAATGCCCTCTAAACCTGGTGATGAGTTTACTTCCATCACAAGTGGTCCACGAGATGAGCGAAGTAAATCAACACCCGCTACGTTTAAGCCCATTGATTTAGCCGCCGCTACTGCCGTTTTACGTTCCTCTGGCGTAATGCGAACCAATGTAGCACTACCACCACGGTGAAGGTTAGAACGGAACTCACCTTCTTGTGCTTGGCGTTTCATTGCGGCTATTACTTTGTCGCCTAATACGAAACAACGAATGTCAGCACCGCCTGCTTCTTTAATATATTCTTGAACCATAATATTGGCTTTTAAACCCATAAACGCTTCAATAACACTTTCAGCCGCTTTACGCGTTTCGGCAAGTACAACACCAATGCCTTGTGTGCCTTCAAGTAATTTAATTACAACAGGTGCACCGCCTACCATTTCTAGTAAGTCTTTTACGTCATCGGGTTTGCTTGCAAAACCGGTTACCGGCATACCTACGCCTTTACGCGAAAGTAACTGAAGTGAGCGTAATTTATCGCGAGAACGTGAAATAGCCACCGATTCGTTAACAGGGTAAACACCCATCATTTCAAACTGACGTAATACAGAACAGCCATAAAATGTAACTGATGCACCAATACGCGGGACGATTGCGTCAAATTCTTTTAAGTTTTCACCGCGATAGTGAATTTCTGGCTGCTCTGAGTTTATATTCATATAACAGCGCAATGCATCAATCACTTTAACTTCGTGGCCGCGTGCTTCTGCCGCCTCAATTAAGCGACGTGTTGAATATAATTTTCTGTTGCGAGATAAAATACCGATTTTCATAGTTAAACCTTACGACCTAATAGTTGAGATAAAGCCGGGTCAACGACTATACGATTTTCCATGGCTGTACGCCCTAATAACATTCTAAACTTCATTGTTGCACGGCTTGTTAAAGTAAGCTCTATCGGCCAACTATGCTCGCCTGCATGCAACGTCGTTTCTATAAAGTAGCGTAGTTCTTTTTGCCCACTTGAGCTGGTTACGTACTTCATTTTTTTAACTTTTGCTTTGCAAGTAATTTGAGTTTGCTCATCATCTTGCAGTGGTTGGGCTGTAAATTTAACCCATTTTTCGCCATCTTCTTCGTACTCTTCAATGTTAATTGCATGAATACATGAAGTGCGAGCGCCTGTATCAATTTTTGCTTTTATGTCGTTAATACCAAGCTCAGGTAAACTTAACCACTCACGCCAACCAACGGTGATCTTTGCTGTCATAAATGTGCCCTTAATAAAAAAGTGACTTATACGCTACAGGCAAAAAAACACCAACGAAATAAATTTATCTAGTCGATTAGTAAATTAAATTGATCTTTTTAAGCAACTGGTCACACAATGCGCGCCTTGCTAAGTAGTACTTTATGTCACTTTACTCAGCACAGAGGCTCTGCATATTTTTTGCGATTTAAACTTAACTTATTAAAAGTAAAGGTAAGTCTGTAAGCAACTAAGTAGATACACTATAGTTAACAGTATTAAAAATACACTATTATGAGAATTAATTATGATTAATGGTTTACTACATGCCCTTGTGCTTGACGAAAAAGGTGGCGCACGCTCTATTGAAAGCACTAATGAGCTAAATAGCTGGCAACCAGGACAAGGTAAACTTTGGGTTCATATGGATTATAGCCAAAGTGAAGCCGTCGACTGGTTAAAAGTACAGTCTCACCTAACCGATTACGAGCTAGATTCTTTAATTGCTGATGAAACACGCCCGCGCATTACGGCCACAACTAATGGGCACATGTTATTTCTACGTGGTGTTAATTTAAATCCAGCACAAAGCCCTGAAGACATGGTTTCAATCCGTTTATTCATCAGCGAAAATATTTTAATTACCACCCGTAAGCGCCGTTTATTATCGGTGCAAGATACACTGGCCTGTTTAAATGAAAATAAAGGCCCATGCAATATTTCTGAGCTTGTATGCTCTATAACGCAAAAACTAACCTCACGTATGCAAAGCGTTATTGACTCACTAGATGAAACACTCGACGAATTTGAAGAAGAAATAGATGAGCCAAGCAAAAAATTTGATAACCAAGGTTTATCGCAATTGCGCCGCCAAACCATCGCTTTAAAGCGCTATTTAAAACCGCAAAAAGAAGCACTCAGCTCAATGGTAAATAATCACTATCCGTGGCTACTAGATGACGATAAAGCAAAGTTAAATGAAACCACTAACTTACTTATTCGTTATTTAGAGGAACTGGACAGCTCTATTGAGCGTGCACAAATCATTCAACAAACAATCACTAACCAAGTATCTGAGCAATTAAATCAGCGCATGTACGTTATGTCTGTAGTGGCTGCATTATTTTTACCTTTAGGCTTTTTAACCGGCCTGTTAGGCGTAAACGTAGGAGGTATTCCGGGTACCGATAGCCCCTATGCATTTAGTGCATTTGTTATATTTTTGATTGTACTTACTGGCGGTATTGGTGTGTATTTTAAAAATAAAAAATGGTTATAAATTAAGTTTATACATTTAAAAAGCATTAAAAAAAGCCACTCAACTTTAAACTGAGTGGCCTTTTAAACTACTTAACAATTAAATAAATAATTAGTTAGTTTTACGCGTATAACTAACGTCAGTCATTGTTACTTTAGCTTTTGTAATTCCTAAATCTTTAAAGCACTCTTTAAATGAATCTGAGTTTCCTGACTCGCCACACTCATCGAGTGTGTACGGGTCTTGTGATTGAAGATAATTACCAAACTTGAAGTAAGATTCAGAGTCATCTTCTACCGGAATACCGAAGGTAGTACCTAGTGCAGTTACATCCACATCACCGTAATTATTAACTACTTTTAGATTAAATGAACCACCACTTTTAATAGTACCTAGTGCATGCTTTTCTTCTTTACCATTGGTGTTACGCAAGCGAACATAAACGTCAAAAATTCCGTTATCCGCTACGCTATCATCAAAGCCTGATTCATCTGTATCTGAAACATATACTTTTGAAATAGTACCCGTATCGCTAGCATGGTGCTGAGAAATAATCGTTTTACCACCATCTGACATTTCAACTTTTACAGTTGCCTCAAAAACCTCATAGGTTTCGGTCATTGCAACACGTGCACTTTCTTTTACTTTATATTCATGACGCCAGCCATTTCCGTTTGGAGTAATATGACGCGCTTCTAGAGGTACAAACTCTAAAGTGTCACTATTTACTAATGGATGAGGATCGTTACCCTCAAGGTCAAAAATACTACCGTTGGTGATATTGCTTGCTATGCCGGAACCACTACCAGTGTCGCCACCGCCAGTATCACCCGTGTCTCCGCCGCCAGAAGAACTTCCCTTAGTTAATGAAAAGCTGTCAAAGCGAACATCGTTTGAGCTATTGTCATGCTTAGCAAATACTTGCAATGAATTAGTGCTAGCTGTTGTGAAAGTTTTAGATACTTTTGTCCACGAAGAAACGTTAAATTTCTCACTTTTAAACAAACCATTAAGATCATTAATGCCGATTTGTCCCTTACCAAGTACGTACGCAGTTAGTGTATACTCCGTGTTCAGATCTACATCTACATTCTGGTAAACACGCCCTGGGCTGCCTTGTATTTTCAGTGACTTTGAGCCTTTGTATGCATCTGAAGATAGCGCTGCTGGCTCTGTTTCATTCCAATCGCTCCAACCATCTTCAAAACCCGAGTTATCAATCGTGGCAGCATGCGCAAAAGAAGTGCTCGCAGCAATTGCAGAGCAAATAAGTAACTTTTTGTATTTAAACATTATTTTTATTCCTTTAAATCTGTATACAAATAACTTAACAACTTAACTTGGTAGTAAATACCAAACTTAAAACGCATTGTATAAACAGACTTTCGATTCGAAAAATTGGTAATAGCAAAAGTGAATTAAAATAATTCAAATTGGCATTACCAAAAACCTTACCAAACTGGTAAAGCAAGGCTATATTTTTTGTTGCCAATATGTCAACAAGTTAATTGTTACCATGGGATCAGTGGAACATTCTAAAACACACAACAAAAACAAACATAAATAACGAAAAATCATATAGTTGAAAATAAAATACTTTCAAATTATCGAATGTAATTATTTATAAATTTCAGAAAATAGTAGTACTTCAAACAAAAGCCTCTATTACCAATTTTCCATAAATAGCTTAATACTTTATGAATAAACTAAAATTATTTTTGATAAAATTGTAATCGAGAAAAACTGGTCATACCAATAAAGCGTTAATATAGCTTAGTTTGAAAATAGATTTAGTACGAAGAAATAACTAACCGGAGCTTTAATTTGGGGATTTAATTAGGAGATTTACTAGCATATTAAAACACTAAAACATTTAGGCTTATTACTCTCTAGCTAGGGCGTGTTGATCTTTGGTGGTTGAGTTTTCAGCAGGATGTTTATTTAACCTCGATAAATAACCCCTCCCCTAATTATAGGCACAAAAAAGCGAGTGTTTTTACAACACTCGCTTTTAAATTAGTTAATCTAAACACTCGTTAGTTACATTACTCTTGAAAGTAAGTGCCCCAACCGTCGTACTCAACTTCGCACTCAACGGCTAATTGCGCTAGCTTATCAACGTCTTCCATAATAACGTCTACGTCTAGCTCAGCTTCAACTACAATGTCAAAGCTCCAAATTTTACTGCCGTCTTCAAGCTCAAGCTCTGCTGGTTCTTCAACATCGTAACCTAATTTAAAGGCAGCAAGCGCAGCTTGCTCTAATTTAGGAAAGTCTTCACACACAAAGTGATGCTCTACTTCATAAAGTATTTCAGGGTCTGACCCATCTTCAAGTAGTGAACTTACGATGTCTTCACTTATTTCACGCCAGTTTTCCATTATTTTTCTCTCACTTGAGCATCTAATTCAGTTATTTTAGCAGCCATAATGCTATGCACGCTTTTAGCATGCTCACGCGCGCTAATGTTTTTATCAAGCGGTATAGGCGCTAACATTTCGATGTGAATTGTACCATTATCCCAACGATTTAGCTTAATGGTTTTATGCGTTGTATTCATACATACCGGAATTATGGGTACATTTGCACTCATTGCGGTGTGAAATGCGCCAGTTTTAAATGGCAGCAACCCTCTTCCATAGCTTCGAGTACCTTCTGGGAACATCCATACAGATAAGCCATTATTTTTAATCTTTTCGGCGGATTTTGAGATAGTTCCTGCCGCTTTGGAGCGATTCGATCTGTCTATTAATATATTACCCGACAACCAATAAAGCTGACCAAAAAATGGGATCCACTTTAAGCTCTTTTTCCCCAAACTTACGCAGTTTTTAGGTACCATTGCTGGCACTGTAAATAAGTCGTAGCTATTTTGATGATTAGCAACATAAACTGCAGGGCCTGGATCAACTGCATCTTTATGACGTGTTAAAACTAGCTTAACGCCAACCATTTTAGCCATTGAGCCAAACCAGCCCGATATAATATGTACATTGTTAGGATGAAATGGTCTTACTATCGACAATAATAAACCAAAAACACAACTGAATAATATAAACAGCAGCATAATAAAAACGCGTATAACAGCTAGCAAATGGGTTTCTCCAAAAATCAATTATGGTTATTATAGCGTTATTTTGTGACACAAACGAGTCTATAGCGCACAAGTGTACGCTGAAATATTTAAGCTGCTTGTTTTAATATTGCTTTAAAATGGTTTTAAAACAAAAACGGCCTGCAAATGCAGACCGTTTTTAATCATATAAAAGTAATCAATTATTCTTCATTAATTACTTCTACAGGCTCATCATCTTGAGGTGTTAACTCAACAACGGCTTCGTCAACACGTTGTAAGCCACGTGGCAGTTTATTACCCCTACGCCCTCGTTCACCATGATAATGCTCTAAATCGCTTGGTTTAAGTGTTAGTTTACGTTTGCCAGCATGAAGCGTAACACTGCTTCCTTGGGGCACAACAGCAAGCACTTTTACAAACTCTTCGCGGGCTTGTACTTTAGCTCCTGGTATAGAAATGATTTTATTACCTTTACCCTTACCTAATTTTGGTAAGTCTCGCAGTGGGAATAAAAGCATGCGACCTTCGTTAGAAATAGCCATACAGTAATCGCTAGCAACATCGTTCACTCTAATAGGAGAAAGTAATATTCCACCTTTAGGGACGCTTACCAACGCTTTACCATTTTTATTTTTACTCACTAAGTCTTTAAAGTCGGTAATAAAGCCGTAACCTGCGTCTGACGCCATAAGCAATACTTGCTCGTCTTCACTCATTACCACATGCTCAAAATTAGCACCTGGTGTTAAGTTAAAACGACCTGTCATTGGCTCCCCTTGGCTACGCGCCGAAGGTAAGCTATGCGCATCGGTTGCAAACGCCCGCCCTGCTGAATCTAAAAATACAGCTGGTTGATTACTCTTACCACGAGCCGAGGCTCTAAAGGCATCACCTGAGCGGTAATTTAAGCCTTGTACATCTAAGTCATGACCTTTACCAACGCGTGCCCAGCCTTTATCTGATAGCACTACAGTAACTGACTCTGATGGAATTAAATCTTTTTCGTTAAGCGCTTTCGCTTCTGAACGCTCAATCACTGGTGAGCGACGATCGTCACCGTACATTTCAGCGGCTTCTTGAATTTCTTTTTTAAGCAGTGTCGACATACGACGTTCTGAGCCCAATATTTGCGCTAATTTATCACGCTCTTTAGCTAGTTCGTCTTGCTCACCACGAATTTTAAACTCTTCAAGTTTTGCTAAATGACGAAGTTTTAATTCTAAAATGGCTTCTGCTTGAGTATCAGTTAAATCAAAGCGCTCCATTAATACTGGCTTTGGTTTATCTTCGCTGCGGATGATTTCAATTACTTCATCAATATTTAAAAAGGCGGCTAATAAACCTTCTAAAATATGCAAACGCGCTAATACTTTATCTAAGCGATACTGCAAACGACGACGCACTGTTTCGCGTCTAAATGTTAGCCACTCACTTAAAATACAGCGTAAATCTTTAACTTGCGGGCGGCCATCTAGCCCCAACATGTTTAAGTTTACACGGTAGTTTTTTTCAAGATCGGTAGTTGCAAATAAGTGCGCCATTAATGGCTCAGCTTTAATGCGGTTTGAACGCGGAATAATTACAATGCGTGTTGGATTTTCGTGATCTGACTCATCACGTAAATCGGCAATCATTGGTAATTTTTTAGCGTTCATTTGCGCTGCAATTTGCTCAAGAACTTTACCACCAGAGCATTGGTGCGGTAGTGCTGTAATTACAATATCGCCATGCTCTTCGGTGTAAACCGCACGCATTTTAATAGACCCACGACCGGTTTTATATATTTTATGAATATCGGCTTTTGGGGTAATTATTTCAGCATCTGTTGGGTAATCTGGTGCATGTACAAGCTCAAGTAATTCTTCAAGCTCTGTTTTTGGTTTATCAAGTAATAAACAACATGCACTAGCCACTTCACGTACGTTATGTGGCGGAATATCAGTTGCCATACCTACGGCAATACCCGTTATACCGTTTAGTAAAATATGCGGTAAACGAGAAGGCAGTACTACAGGTTCATCCATTGTGCCATCAAAGTTTGGTGTCCAATCAACGGTGCCTTGGCCAAGCTCTTTTAATAGTACTTCTGAAAACTTAGATAAACGCGCTTCGGTATAACGCATTGCTGCAAACGATTTAGGGTCATCTGCCGCGCCCCAGTTTCCTTGCCCGTCTACCAATGGGTAGCGATAAGAAAACGGCTGCGCCATTAATACCATTGCTTCGTAACATGCGCTGTCGCCATGTGGATGGTATTTACCGAGTACATCACCCACGGTACGGGCTGATTTTTTGTACTTAGCGTTAGCCGATAAACCCAGTTCGCTCATCGCATAAATAATACGACGTTGTACTGGCTTTAGGCCGTCACCTACATGCGGTAGGGCACGATCCATGATTACGTACATGGAATAGTTTAAATAGGCGTCTTCGGTAAAACGCCCCATTGTTTGTTGCTCAATTCCTTGCATTAGCAAGGTATCTGTATCACTCATTAAAGCTTACCTAGTTTTTCTTATAGCTTACACGGTAGATTACATTGGCGTAATCATCGCTTACTAACAGACTGCCGTCACCTAATTCTGCAAATGCAACAGGGCGTCCAAATGTTGTTTCATCTTTCATAAAGCCAGTAATAAATGGCGTATATTTAGTTACGCGACCTACTTCAATTGTTGCCAGCCCTACTTTATAACCTGACTTTTTAGAACGGTTCCATGAGCCATGCTCAGCAACAAATAATTGTTGCTTATAGCTTGCTGGAAATTGCTTACCGTTATAAAAATGAATGCCCAATGGCGCTACATGCGCTGGAAGTGCAAGAGCTGGCGACGTGTAATCTGCAATGCTTTTGCCTTCACCAAACTCAGGATCAATAATGGCACCGGCATGAACATACGGAAAACCAAAATGCTCACCATCTTGCGTTACGCGGTTTAATTCATCAGGTGGAATATCATCACCCATCATGTCGCGACCGTTATCACTAAACCATAAAGCTTGAGTAGCTGGATGAAAATCAAAACCGACGGTGTTTCTAACACCCTTGGCTATTGTTTTTATTTGTTTTGTGTCTACATCAAGCGCAAAAATACGGCCAAAACGTTCATCCTCAGCACAAATATTACATGGCACACCCACCGGAATGATTAACTCCCCCGTTGGTGCAAAACGTAAAAATTTCCAACCATGATGACGCTCGCTCGGTAGCTTGTTATAGACCACGTCAAACTTTGGATCTTTTAATTGGGTATCAATATTTTTAAAGCGAATAATACGATGTACTTCGCCTACATATAAATCGCCATCTTTAATTGCTATGCCAGAGGGCATGTTTAGGCCTTTAGCCACAACAATTTTTTTATCTGCTACGCCATCACTATTATGATCAATAAGCGCATATACGTTGCCCGCTTTACGAGAGCCAACATACACAATACCTTTTTTTGAAACGGCTATTTGACGTGCATTTTCTACATCATTTGCAAATAAGCTTATTTCAAATCCCGGTGCTACTGTGAGCTTATCGAGTATATTTTTAGCCATTACAGGAGCGGTAGTCAGCCCGAGCAACAGTAAACTTCCTAGTAGTTTTTTCATTCGCCTCTCCTAGTGTTAAGCACAGGTAATTAAACGAGTGCCTTGTT
Organism: Pseudoalteromonas sp. TP27; assembly: GCF_056470645.1. Classification (NCBI taxonomy): domain Bacteria; kingdom Pseudomonadati; phylum Pseudomonadota; class Gammaproteobacteria; order Alteromonadales; family Pseudoalteromonadaceae; genus Pseudoalteromonas; species Pseudoalteromonas sp. TP27. The sequence goes on from NZ_JARDAK010000002.1 coordinate 219,293, forward strand.
ACCATGATCTTCTAACCATTGACGACGATCAGGCGATCGTTTTTTAGCAAGCAGCATATCCATCATTTCCATGGTTTCCACTTCTTCATCAAGCGTAAGCTGCACTAAACGTCGTGTATTTGGATCCATCGTGGTTTCACGAAGTTGTAACGGGTTCATTTCACCCAGACCTTTGAATCGTTGTACGTTTACTTTTCCGCGTTTTTTCTCGGCTTCTATACGTGCCAAAATAGCGGTTTTTTCCTCTTCATCAAGTGCGTAATAAACTTCTTTACCAATATCTATTCTAAATAATGGCGGCATTGCTACATACACATGCCCTGTTTTTACTAACTCTGGGAAATGGCGAACAAACAGTGCACACAAAAGTGTTGCGATATGTAGTCCATCGGAGTCAGCATCGGCCAATATACAAATTTTATTGTAACGCAGTCCCGACATATCTGTTGACTCGGGGTCAATACCCAGTGCCACTGAAATATCGTGTACTTCTTGTGATGCGAGTATTTGGCCTGACTCAACTTCCCAAGTATTTAAAATTTTACCTCGTAGCGGCATAATTGCCTGAAACTCACGATCGCGTGCTTGTTTAGCAGAGCCACCAGCAGAATCACCTTCCACTAAAAACAATTCGGTACGGTCGTTATCTGCAGCGCTACAATCTGTTAGTTTACCCGGTAAAGCAGGGCCTGCAGTAACACGTTTACGCACTACTTTTTTAGCTGCACGCAAGCGAGTTTGCGCATTTGAAATACATAACTCAGCTAATAATTCTGCGGTATCTGTATGTTCATTCAACCATAAACTAAACGAGTCTTTTACAACCCCTGATACAAACGCAGAACACGAGCGTGATGATAGTTTTTCTTTTGTTTGACCGGCAAATTGAGGGTCTTGCATTTTAACCGACAACACGTAACTACAACGATCCCAAATGTCATCAGGCGTTAATTTTACACCACGAGGGAGTAAGTTTCTAAACTCACAAAATTCACGCATTGCTTCAAGCAAGCCTTGGCGTAAACCATTTACATGCGTACCACCTTGCGCGGTAGGAATAAGGTTTACGTAGCTTTCAGCTATTGATTCGCCACCTTCTGGCAGCCATACAACAGCCCAATCAGCGCCTTCAATTGAACTTTTAAATTCGCCTACAAATGGGTCTTGCGGTAATGTTTCAAAACCCTTAACGGCTTCAACTAAATAATCTTTTAAGCCTGTTTCGTAAAACCATTCTTGGGTTTCTTTTGTTTGCTTATTAACAAACTTAATACGTAGCCCTGGGCACAAAACCGCTTTGGCTTTTAATAAATGGTTAAGCTTGGTAATTGAATAGTTTGGTGAATCAAAGTAGCTAACATCAGCCCAAAAACGAACCGTAGTGCCGGTGTTACGCTTACCAACAGTACCAATTACGTTTAAGTCTTCTACTTTATCGCCGCTTTCAAATGCCATTCTAAATTGCTGAGCATCGCGTCTTACTGTTACTTCTACACGCGTAGATAACGCATTTACTACCGAAATACCTACACCGTGTAAACCACCCGAAAATTGGTAATTTTTATTAGAAAACTTACCACCGGCGTGTAATTTAGTGAAGATCAATTCAACCCCAGGGATACCTTCTTCTGGGTGAATATCAATAGGCATACCACGTCCGTCATCACTTACTTCAAGCGAATTGTCTTCGTGAAGTATGACGTCGATACGAGTAGCATGACCCGCCATAGCTTCATCGACACTGTTATCGATAACCTCTTGGCCTAAATGATTGGGACGTGTTGTATCTGTGTACATCCCTGGGCGTCGTTTTACCGGATCTAATCCATTAAGTACTTCAATGGCTTCGGCGTTATAATTTTGATCACTCATAGTTTTTGTCTTTATATCCGCTAAGGCTCTAATACGTTTTACTAGTTTTATTGTTATATGCGCTAAAGCGTTAATATAGTAACTAACCTTTGTTTAGGTTAACTAGTTTTACGTGATTTTAAGAAAATCTACAATACTTGCAAAGGTGCGTTCAAATTCAACGTAGCTATGATCGCCACCAAATTCTATCAATTGCTTACATTGTGAATAATATTTTACTGCGTGTTGAAAGTTCAACACTTCATCGCCTGTTTGCTGTAATAAGTACAGTAACTCAGGGGATGCTAATTTATCTACAGCGAGTAATTTAAGTGCCTCAATATGATTGCTATTTAAATCGTAATGATAATCTTGATACGGATTATAATTAGGTCCAAGTAACGACTGTAATAAATTATAGGGTGCGACCGCGGGATTAATGACCACTGCAGGAATTTGATAACGCTGCGATAAATACGTGGCAAAAAAACCACCTAACGAGCTACCTAATAAAACGGTATTTGGCGTTAGTAATTGCTCAAGCTCAATTATAGCTTGTAGGGGCTCGTGGTTTAAGTTCGGTACACAATAATCAACGTCATAGTTTGCCATAAGCTCACCAAAGCGCACAGCTTTATATGATTTTTGTGAACTATTAAAGCCATGAATATAAATTACGCGTTTAGCCATACCACTTCCGTTTTTACTTCAACTTTATCTTTTTTACTCTTTATATTTAGCATTCTGTAAGCTGGCCCTGCATTTTTTTGCTCCCACTCTGGAGTGTGCTTTACAAACTGTATTGAGCTGGCTGGGGTCGCATATATAGGCAGCCCTCTAAAACTTTGTTCATAATCATTATGTACATGACCATGAAAAAGCGCAGATACATTATTACTATTAACTAAGATATTTAAAAGCTGTGGACCATTTTCTAATAAGTGCTTATCAAGATAGCCATTTATTGGCAGCGGATTATGATGACAAAATATAACTTTACTATTACTCGAGTTGACTAAAGTATCCGTTATTTCATCTAAATGCGCGCCAGTAACCCATCCTGCGGGTGTAGGCCCTTTAGAATTGATAAGAAGCAGCTCAACCCCGTTGGCAATAATATGTTTAGCCGAATTTATTTGCCCACCACTTATGCGACTAAGCATTGCTAGTTCATCATGATTACCTGGCACCCAAAATACAGGGCAAGCAATGTCACTGGCATTTATAAGTTCACTAAATAGTAAGTACGATTCAAAGCTATGATCTTGCGTTAAATCGCCACCAAAAATAATGCAGTCTATTGGCTGCTTAGCGATGTGCGCTAAGGCTTGCTCAAAATGAGCTGCGGTATTTACACTAAAGTACTCACCGCTTTTGTCTGCAAATAAATGGCTGTCGGTAATATGCGCAATGCACAAAGATGATTTATCAAATGTATATGTATCATCAAACCAAGCCATTATTTACATCCCAATTTAATGTTGCTTGCCCGTGCTCTACACAGGCCACTAACCAGTCGTATAAAAAAGCATTAAGTTGATACTTTTCATCTTTTTGATGCATTTTAGGGTTGGGGTATCCGTACGATGGTTTTATGCGTTGATGGTAATCGTGATGAACAATTTCAGCCACTTTGGCATCGTGATACAAGCGCACCGTTAAATACAGCGGCGTAATCCCTTTAACCATTCCTGTTAGCTGCTTAATTGAAATATCCATAGTGTATTTTGCGCTGCCATCAATTTTTGTAGCAAACTCACTGTTGCCAAGTTTTACTTCACGAATGCTTCCTATATTGCGCTCGCTCGGTAACAACTTTAATAGTCGCACATAGTTATGCTCACAAAGTGTTAAATACTTTGGGAGGTTTTGAATATATCGCTTTGCTGCTAATTGTGCTGTCAAAGTACCGCCATAATTTAAGTAATAGTTTTAGTAAAAATTTATGCCCATTTGTTTGCCATTTTTTCGCGATTAAGCGCAAGCCACTGCATACAAATAACCGTTGCCGCATTATCCATTTCACCATTATTGAGGCGCATTAGCGCATCATCAACCGATAGAATGTGAGTTTTTATATCCTCCCCTTCAGTTTCAAGACCATATACACCTGATTTTACTTGGCTTAAGTCAGCACGCGCTAAATATAAATGTAAGCGCTCAGTTGTACCACCAGGGCTTGATAGGTACGAAAGCATAAATTCAAGCTCAGTTAATTCAAGCCCTGCTTCTTCATACGCTTCTTTTTTTACAACTGATTCGTAATCCGTACTGCCGTCTGTCATTCCGGCTATACACTCTAGTAGCCAAGGCGAATGCTTGCTTTTAATAGCGCCAATACGTATTTGCTCAATTAAAAGAACAGTATCTGATATTGGGTCGTAAGGGAGTACTGCAATGGCATCGCCACGTTCTAATATTTCTCGGCTAATTACTTTAGATTTTCCACCTGCGAAAAGAGCATGTTCAAACTGGTATAAATCAACCTGAAAAAAACCTTTATAAAGGTTTTTTGTTGGCCTCAAATCTACATCTTTATGTGTAAATTGAACGAGTTTTTTATCAATCACGTAGCTACCCCCTACTTATCTAAAGCTTTAAAATGCGTTAATATATTCTGTTACACTTGAACATACTGTTTTACTAATTATTTTTTTTGTTATGGAGTAAAACAGGTTAACATGCTTTTAGTACAAAAATTGTCTAAGGACCGAACCCCACATGAAAAAGAACATTCTTGCGGCGCTAGTTAGTTTATCATGCGCACTAGGTGCAACAGCAGTGAAAGCTGAAGATTTACTACAAGTTTTTGAAATAGCAACAGCTAACGACCCTACTGTGCTAAAAGCAAAAGCCCAAGCCGATGCGCAGTCTTATCAAAGCGATTTGGCGATGAGTGCACTATTACCTCAAATTGGTTTAACTATGGGTTATACAAAAAGCGATGCAACGTCGTACGAAAGCGTTGGCGACTTATCTAACCTAGTAAAAGTTGAAAGTGACACAGACCAATTCTCTCGTGGTGTAAGTTTAAGCCAAACATTGTTTGATTTAGGTGCATGGAATACGTTAGATATTGCCGATAAACAAGCACTTCAAGCAAGTGGCCTATACGATGCAGCTAAACAAAACTTAATTGTACGCGTTGCTGAAGGTTATTTTAACGTATTAAGTGCCAGTGATAACCTTGAATTTGTTGAAGCTGAAAAACGTGCAATTGCACGTCAACTTGAGCAAACAAAACAACGTTATGCGGTAGGCTTAACAGCAATTACAGACGTACACGAAGCGCAAGCTCAGTTTGATAACTCAGTAGCTCAAGAAATTATTGCAGGTAATGCTGTAGAAACAGCACGTGAGCAACTTCGTGAGATTACAGGTAAATACCACGAAAAATTAGACTTTTTAAATACAGATACTTTCTCAACAACTAAACCAACTAAGCGCTCAAGCGACTTTGTTAAAGTAGCTGAAGATAAAAATATCAACCTGCAAGTGTCTAAAGTAACGGTTGATATTGCAAAAGATCAAATTGAATTAGCTAAAGCGGGTCATTATCCAAAGCTAACACTAAGTGCAAATTATGGTGATTCTCTTACAGACAATCAAATAAATGGCGCTAACTTTGATGATCAACCACGTTCAGACTCAAGCTCTGTAGGGCTTAACTTTAGCGTACCTTTATATTCAGGTGGTGCAACAGTTGCTGCAACAAATCAAGCACGTGCATTTTACGTAGGTGCTAGCCAAGACTATGAAACAAATTACCGTGCAGTAACTCGCACAGTGATTACATCTTATAATCAAGTTGTTTCAGATATTGCTACTTACAAAGCGCTAGAGCAAGCCGTTGTTTCAGCTCAAAGTGCCCTTAAAGCAACTGAAGCTGGTTTTGAAGTAGGTACGCGTACCATTGTTGACGTACTAGTAAGTACGCAAAACTTATACGATGCAAAGCGTAACCTTGCTGATGTACGTTACCGTTATGTGTTATCTACCCTTCGCTTAAAACAAGCTGCGGGCACACTAACAAGTGAAGATTTAGTGGCTATAAACCAAGGTTTAAAAGCCGCTTAAATATCATTACTCGTGTAGTATGAACACATTGAAAGCCAGCTAAATGCTGGCTTTTTGTATTTTACAGCGCTTAGCGTTAAACTATCATTTTTATTCTCAGAGAGATTTTTGTGGTCACTTCATCTCCTTTTAAAGCATCTTTTTTAGGCCCTCGATACTGGTTAACGTGGGTTGGCGTTCTATTTTTATATTTAATTTCTTGGTTGCCACAAAAACTACAGTTGGCGATGGGTAAACAACTTGGCCGCTTAGTTCATAAGTTTATGAAACGCCGCCGCCATATTGCAGAAGTAAACATAAAACTGTGTTTTCCTGATATGAGCGAAGCAGATCAAAAAGATCTCGTGCTCAAAAATATGGAAAATACCGGCATTGCAATGGTCGAAACTGGCATGGCATGGTGGTGGCCGCAGTGGCGAGTTAAAAGTGTATATGGCTCTATCAAAGGTTTAGAGCATTTTGAGCGCGTACAAGCTTCTGGTAAAGGTATTTTATTACTTGTACCCCATATCTTGCATCTTGAAATGACTAGTCGTGTAATGGGGCTAAAATGCCAAGGTTTGGGCTTTTATCGTCCTCACAATAACGCCCTAATGGAATACTTTACAACTAATGGGCGCCTTCGTTCTAACGAATACCTAATTGGCCGAAAAGATGTAAAAGGTTTACTTAAATCATTAAAAAATAAAAAGGTCTGTTATTACTTACCTGATCAAGATTACGGCCGTCACCGCTGTGAATTTGTTCCATTTTACGCAGTTCCCGATACAGCCACCACCACCGGAACACTTATGTTTGCTGGTAGCAAAAATTGCGAAACAATGAGCTTAATAAGCTACAGAGACGAAAATGGTAAATATCATTTAGAAGTAGTGCCTGAGCTTGAAAACTTCCCAAGTGGTGATGATAAAGCTGATGTAACACGCGTTAATCAACGCGTAGAGCTGTGTATAAATGCAGCTCCTGCACAATACATGTGGCTGCACCGTCGCTTTAAAACTCGACCTGATAAAAATACCCCTTCTTTTTATAAAAAGTAATGGTATATATAGCGTAATAAATAACAAAATAAGAAGAACAACGATTATGTTATCTTGGATTAAACATATAATGATAGGAGTTGCTTTAATTACTTGCGCTCTTTATTTTATTCTAAATAGTGATTCTGTAGTTAACTTTAAAAACTCTACAAATGCAGCTGCAAACGGCTTATCTCGATTCTATAAGTCTATCCGCAGTAAAATAAATGAAGATAAAGAACGTGATAAGTACGTACTTGATTTGAGCAAGCCAGAACAAAGTTTAGATCGAGTTTTAAGTGCAAGAGGACGAACCGTAGATCCCATGTCAGCTAACTGGGTTGGAGAAACGAAGGCAAGACGCTTTGAAAGGGGCTTTACTCTTAAAGAAGTTTTAACTGACTACGCAAAAAAAGAGAACATCATACTTTATTGGTATTTAGATAAAGACTATGTTGTTAAAGATCATTTCAGAGTGGATGGGGACTTCATAACTACTTTGTATAAAGTTAGTCGTTCTATAAATAATGATTTTGTAAATGAAGTTTACACCTTTTTTTGTTACAAACAACGTGCTGCTATAATCACTGAATTACCCTCTGAATTCGTACGTTCTAATTGTATTAGGTTAACCGTATAACTGTGAGATAAATCCGTTTGAATATAAATAGTTACTTGATACCAATTCACTTAATTAAGTGGTCTATTTTGAACTAAAAAAGCCTTGACGATAACAAGGCAAAAACTTCGTTATTTAGTTGTCCTGCATCAGAGATTTTTAACACAGTAAACATCAGGTTAGTCCCTTAAATTGATTAAGTATTACTGCTAATTATAATAACTCTAAAAATAAGTTACTCTTATATAATTATGCGGATTGATATATAGCGTTATCTAATAAATAGCGCAAAAATAAATTTGCGAACTATTTTGATAAAAATATGTTCTCCCAAATGGATTTAACATTATTAATATTATTTTCAAGCTCTAAACGCGATATCAACCGACCTTGTTGATTTAAACTAAGTGTATGGTAGCGTGAACGATAATCAATATACGCTTTGATCAACTGCTGTTTTTGCTCTTTGGTAATGCACCCTATATTTGCTGCATCCGTTAATATCCTCACGTTATCTGAATAAACGGTAAGTTGCTCAAATTCATTAGCGTGTTTAAGTACTAAATATTGCGTAATAAACTCAATATCAGCCATACCACCAATATCTTGTTTTAAATCAAATTGCTCAGTATTTCCTTTCGCTAAATGATTGCGCATTTTTTCGCGCATTTTTATCACATCTGCTTTTAATACGGCATCGTCGCGTTTTTGACTAAGTATGTTTTTACGAATTTGTGAAAAACGCTCTATCAGATCATCTTGACCTAAAATCAGACGAGCCCGAACAAGTGCTTGATGCTCCCACGTCCATGCTTGAGTTTGCTGGTAGTGATTAAAGCTCTCTAGATTGATAGCCAGTAAACCCGATGCACCTTCAGGGCGAAGCCGTGTATCGAGCTCATACAAAATGCCTGAAGCAGTACGAGTATTAAACAAATGCATTAAGCGCTGAGCGAGCTTTAAATAAAACTGCCGAGAATCTATCGGTTTTTCACCATTTGTTTGGCTTGAGCCATCATGATTGTGTACAAACACCAAATCTAGATCTGAGTCGTACCCTACTTCTAAGCCGCCTGTTTTACCATATGCAATAACAGCAAAGCCTTTGTTTTCGTCATCAGTGCCAGGGGGCATGCCAAAACGCTTAACAGTGTTATGCCATGCAATATTAACAGCTTGATCAACAATCGCTTCAGCCAGTACTGTTAAGTGATCGCTTACTTTCATCACATCTAGAACACCGGTTGCATCGGCGGCTGCAATTCGTAATTGATGTGTTTGCTTAAACTGTCTAAGCGACTCCATTTGTAGTTCTAAATCGTCATGCTCTATTCGTAAAAAATACTGTCTTATTTCATCTTTATAAGCCGTTAATGGTGTCGGTTTATAAAGAACCGCCGGATCTATTAGCTCATCAAGCAATATAGGGTAGCGAGAAATGTGCTCGCCTATCCATTTGCTATGACAACACAGTAAAACGAGTTGCTTTAACGCACCTTGGTTTTCGTACAGTAATTCTAAATAAGCAGTGCGTGAAATTATTTTATTAAAAATTTGGCAAACCATTGTAAAAGCAGCTGCGCTGGCATTAAAGTCATTTAACTGACTTAATAAAACAGGCATTAATTTATCAAGAGTGTCACGCCCTCGGTTACCTATATTTACCTTAGAAAGCCTTAATTTAAAATCGTTAAGGGGTGTTTGCCATTCATCTCTAGCTTCTTTTAAAAAGCTCACATCGCCATGATCCCAAGCACTAATAAATGCGCCTTCACAGGTATCAAGTGGCGCAGTTTCCTCGCCAATAACGAGTGCAAACTCACCGTTAACTTGCTTCATCACTTTTTCAATAGTGCTTAAAGTGGCATCAAAATCGGCTTGTTCTAATAATAAATTTAAACGCTGTTGATTTAATTCATCATCGGGAAGTGTTTGCGTTTGCTGATCATCAAATATTTGTAAGTACTGCTCAACTTTTCGTAAATAAAGATAATTGCGCTTAAGCTCGCTTGCTTCTTGCTCATCAATAACTTGGTTGAGCGCCAGCTCATTTAATGCTTTAAGTAGTGATTGAGTTTGTAAATTAGCCTCTCGCCCACCTCGTACCATTTGTAGGGCTTGCACTATAAATTCAACTTCACGAATACCACCAGCACCGAGCTTTATATTATTAGTTAAGCGCTTTCGGCGCACTTCTTGTGCAATCATTAGCTTCATTTTACGCAGTGATTCAATCACCGAAAAATCAATATACCGGCGATAAACAAACGGCTTTAAAAGCTTAATAAATTCATCCCAATATTTATTAGGCGTGCCAATTAAGCGCCCTTTTAACATTGCGTAGCGCTCCCAATCGCGACCTTGCTCTTGGTAGTAATCTTCAATAGCGTTAAAGCTCATAACCAAAGGACCACTTTCGCCAAACGGGCGCAAGCGCATATCAACTCTAAATACTTGTCCGTCACCGGTGGCTTGGTTAAGTGATGCAATGAGCTTTTGTGCAACTTTGGTATAAAATACTTGGGCCTCAAGGCTTCTGCGGCCACCTTGAGTTTTTATACTGCGCGGATATGCAAAAATAAGATCAATATCAGAGGAGTAATTTAGCTCTTGTCCACCGAGCTTCCCCATCCCTAAAACCATTAATGGCATTGCTTGATTTTGCTCATCAAGCGGCTCACCATTTACTTTAGCCACCTCTGCATGCGCCCATTGGTTGGCACTATTAATTAGCATATCAGCCAGTTGGCTTATGTAATTAATGCTATCTGCAATGGGGTTATTACAGCATAAATCTAAAAAGGCGACTTTAAGCCAGTACTTTTCACGATATTGGCGAAGTACTTTATGGCACTGCACTTCATCAATGTCAGCTAAATTAAGGTTTTTAAAAGGAGAATCTATTACTCTATTTTGTATTTCGTCTTTGCATAATAGCCAAGTATTTAAATCAGGTTGTGATTCTAAACAGCGCCAAGCAAAGTCGCTCAAGGCGAGTAATCGTATAACTTCGCTTTCATTACTTTGCTGTGGATATAATTGTTCGAAGCGCTCTAAGCCAAGTTTTTGTAATTGAATAGGAAGTTGCTTTACGGTACTCATCAATCCTCTCTTTTATATCATCAATAACCGTACTAGAATGACTAAAACCTAGAAAGGTTAACTTAATTAGGATCACCATGTCATATTTGTCTTTATCTAACACTAGTTTTATTGCGATTGCCATTAGTTTTGCGGTTATTTGTATAACTATTTTTAGTTTACGAGTTGTCACTCAAATCAAAGCAAAACAAGCGCTTAAAGATGAACTTGCGCAACACGACAACTTTGCCATGGGTATTAGCTTCGCATCTGAAATATCAGTTGTAATAGCCACTATGGCCTTTTTGTTTGATGAAATAAGCATTAGCACCGCGCAATCCAATCCATTAAAAGTGTTAATTATTATTATTCTTTTATTCACTTTTATAAAAGTGGGCCATTTAATTCATAGAAAATGGATACTCCACAGGTTTAATGAAGAAGCCGCAATACTAAAGCAAAATGTATGTGCAGCACTGGTGGATTCCGGCATGTTAATCGCCAACTGTATTATTGCACTTGGTTTATACACGTGGACACATACCCAAGGGTTTAGTAACTTACTTATTGCTTGCGTTAGCTTTTTTACACTTCAGGGAATGTTTGCACTTGATAGTAAAATACGAGAGCACCGTTTTGCAAAAGCAAATCAAGGTGCTTCACTACAAAGTAACTTCAACCTAGAAAATACGTCTATTGGAATAAGGTACGCAGGTAAATCAATTGGTTTAGCACTGGCTGTGTACGCTGGTTTATCTAGTGCTGCATTTCAAAACGGTAAAATGGTAGAAAACATATTTACACTCGTTATGCATTGCGGTGTAATGTGGATACTACTTTACAGCTTAACGTATATAATAAAAGTTATCTCTTTACCAAATATTGATACGGCGCTTGAAATAGACCACCAAGATAACATTGGTGTTGCATGTATCGAGTTTGCTGTTTTTTGTGCTATTGGTTATTTACTTATTAGTATGTTTTCTCTTTAGGCCTTTACTAAAGGTTCAACGATTAAGTCGTTTGCATTTAAGTATTAAGGTAATTACTTTGCTTAGATGCAACGAGGCCCCATGCCACTTGAAGCCACGAACTACTTGCTAATCGACATAGATAACGAATTTAGCCGAGCATTTGCCGAATACTATGTAAATAATAATGGCAAAACAAAAGTCAGTACGCTTATTGCAGCAGGCAGTAATACCCGCCAGCTAGTAAAAATGATGTTTGACGAGCTTATTAAAGACTATAGTTATTGCGACCTTGAAAACGAAATTAGCGTATCTGAACTCATTAACTATTTAAAAGAGCATCATAATTTAAATGGTGTACTTATTAATAATGCCGATTACTTACTCGCAAGTGATAAACAGCGCTTTATTTATAACTCGTTACATGAAGATCGCTTTTTAATAAACCTTGATGATACAGGCTATACGCTAAGCCGGGTTACTGACGAAACATTAACCGAACCTTCGCAAAATCACCACGATATAGCGCACACACCACAAGATTTAATAGATCTCGCCGAGCAACTTAATAAAAATAAATAATTGCGCACAGCTGCCAGCTTACTTACCATAGCAGTATATATTTTTACGCTAAGTAGTAAGTGACGCCCTATGCGAGTTCCTCATATTTATCAAACATCGAGTATTGCCCTAAATACCCCTATAGCTTTAGACGACGATGCTGCTGGCCATATTGGCAGAGTGCTGCGCATGAAAGTAGGCGAGCATGTATCTATTTTTAATGGCGAAGGCGGCGAATACCTTAGTGAAATAATTGAGGTAACAAAAAAAACAGTCATTGTAATGCCGCTGGAGCTTAATCCTCACGATGTAGAATCCCCGCTTAAAATTCATTTAGGCCAGTGTGTTTCGCGTGGCGACAAAATGGATTTTACAATTCAAAAGTCGGTTGAACTGGGTATTACCGAAATCACCCCACTTTTTAGTCAGCGCTGTGGTGTGAAACTAATGGGCGATCGCCTTGAGAAAAAACACCAACAATGGCAAAAAATAGCAATTGCAGCGGCAGAGCAATCTGGGCGTAATTTTGTACCAATTATTCATCCTCCTGTAGATTTAAAGCAGTGGCTTGCACAACAAACCAATGAAATTAAGCTCACGCTTCACCCTCGTGCTGAGCACAGTATTAAAACCATTACCGTACCCAAAGATGGTGTACGCTTTTTAGTAGGGCCAGAAGGCGGCTTTACCGACGATGAAATGGCACTAACTAAACAACTAGAATTTGTAGATATTCGCTTAGGCCCGCGCGTTTTACGAACGGAAACCGCCGCTTTAACGGTCTTAAGTGCATTACAACTTCAATTTGGCGATTTAGCTAATTGAAATAACTAAAAGCACCCTCATATAAACAGTAACATTTATAGTAAGGCATAGCGCATGGCAATTAAGTTAGGTATTATTTCTGATCCAATTAGTGGATTTAACATCAAAAAAGACACCGGTTTTGCAATGATGATGCAAGCGCAAGAACGCGGCTACGAAATTTATTATATGGAGATGGATGATTTATCACTTCGTAAAGGTAAGTCGTACGCTACAGCGTCTAAAGCGCAAGTATTCAACAATGCAGAAAAATGGTACGAGCTTGAAGAAAAAGCCACTATAGCCCTTGCCGACCTTGATGTAATTTTAATGCGTAAAGATCCTCCTTTTGATACTGAATACATTTACGCGACCTATATTTTAGAGCGTGCAGAGCAAGAAGGTACGTTAATAATTAACAAGCCACAAAGCCTTCGCGATGCGAACGAAAAGCTATTTACAGCTTGGTTTAGCGAGCATACGCCAGATACATTAGTTACACGCAGCCAAAAACAAATTCGTGAGTTTTTAGCCGAGCATAAAGACATTATTTTAAAACCGCTTGATGGTATGGGTGGCGCATCTATTTTTCGCCTTAGAGAAGACGATGCCAATATTGGTGTAATTTGTGAAACACTAACTGAGCATGGCAGTCGCTTTGCTATGGTGCAAAATTACATCCCAGAGATCAAACAAGGCGACAAGCGCGTATTGGTTATTGATGGCGAAGTCATTCCGTATTGCTTAGCACGTATTCCACAAAATGGTGAAACACGCGGTAATTTAGCTGTTGGCGGTCGAGGCGAAGCACGCCCGCTTAGCGAATCAGATTTAAAAATAGCGCAGGCTGTTGCACCAACGCTTAAAGAAAAAGGCTTAATATTTGTAGGGTTAGATATTATTGGCGACAAATTAACTGAAATTAACGTCACTGCACCAACGTGCGTACGTGAAATTGAAGCGGCTTATGATATATCTATCACAGGTATTTTATTTGATGCCATTGAAAGAAAGTTAGGTAAATAAGCACCTACCTATCGTTATTAAAAAGCACTTTCGTGTTATACATCTTAATATAATTGTTGATTATTAATTTTTAAGCCGTATGAAAGTGCTTTTTTAGTTTTAAAAACAAAGGTATGTGCCATACTCAAAGTTCATTAACTAAAAAGGGCGAAATCTATGCAATCATTAGAAAATCATTTTTTAATCGCGATGCCGTCGATGCAAGACCCTTTTTTTAAACGTGCTGTTACCTATATTTGTGAGCACAACGAAGATGGGGCTATGGGCTTGGTAATAAACCAACCTATTGATGTAACTGTTGGCGAACTTTTAGATAAAATAGATATTGATAACGACAAAACTCAAAACGCAGCAAAAGTAAGTGTGTTTGCAGGCGGACCCGTTAAAACGGACCGTGGCTTTGTACTGCACTCTCCTCAATCGGGTTATTCTGCAAGTCAAAAACTTAGTAGTGACATTATGATCACTACCTCAAAAGACGTGTTAGCAAACTTAACCACTGCACAAGCACCTGATCAATTTATTATTACACTGGGTTATTCAGGGTGGGAGCAAGGACAACTCGAACAAGAGTTACTTGATAACAGCTGGTTGATCATAGAAGCCGATCCGAAGATCATTTTTGATACTCCCGTTGAAAAGCGATGGGAAAAAGCAGTTTCAATGTTGGGCTTTGATATTAGCCAACTCAGCCCTGAAGCGGGTCACGCATAATACTAACTTAACCTTTAGTAAACTTAAACAAGATACACATGACAAAAAAATCGCTTAAGCCGCAAGGCGAACGCACTGTAATGGGCTTTGACTTTGGCACCAAAAGTATTGGTATTGCTATTGGGCAAGAGCTAACAGGCAGCGCCTCTAGCCTTAAGGCTGTAAAAGCACAAGATGGTATTCCTAATTGGGAGCATATTGCTGTACAAGTGACACAATGGCAACCTGACTTAATGGTTGTTGGCTTACCACTAAATATGGATGGAACGTCACAAGAGGTTACCTTTAAAGCAAAAAAGTTTGCCAACAGATTACATAATCATTATGGCATTCCTGTGCAAACACAAGACGAGCGTTTAACGACCGCGGATGCTAAAGCGCGACTTTTTGAAAGTGGTGGCTATAAAAACTTAGGCAAAGGTAACGTAGATAATATGTCTGCGGTTATTATTTTAGAAAGTTTTTTTGAATCTAGTTACGGTGAATAATAAGGCCGTATAAAATATAAAAGCGCCAACTTGGCGCTTTTCTATTTTTCATTTAGCATTTAGTAGTTACTGTCTTTTCCATCTAAACCATCTATCGTTACACCTTGTAAAAAGCCTGCGCCTTGTTGTTCGTTATTACGCAGTTTAATCATCAAGCGTAAATCATTTGGCGAGTCAGCATGATGAAGTGCATCGGCGTAGTTGATTCGTTGCTGCTTATACAACTCAAATAACGCTTGGTCAAAGGTTTGCATGCCCATTTCTTTCGATTTAGCCATTGCCTCTTTAATACCGCCAATATCACCACTTTTGATCAGTTCAGCAACCATTGGTGAGTTAAGCAATATTTCAATAGCTGCAACTCGGCTTTCGCCATCAGCAGTAGGGACTAATTGCTGAGCAACAATTGCACGTAAGTTAAGTGCTAAGTCGTACTTAAGCTTATCGTGTTTTTCTTTTGGTACTAAGTGCATAATACGATCTATTGCTTGATTAGCATTATTTGCATGCAGTGTAGCAACACATAAATGGCCTGTTTCGGCAAAGCTTAGTGCATATTCCATAGTTTCTTGAGAGCGAATTTCACCAATCAAGATTACATCTGGCGCTTGGCGCAATGAGCTTTTAAGTGCTGACTCAAAGCTTTCGGTATCAAGCCCTACTTCGCGCTGAGTAATAATACTTTTGCGATGCTCATGAACGAATTCAATCGGATCTTCAATAGTCAGTATATGACCACGTTGATTACGGTTTCTGTAGCCAATAAGCGCAGCTAGTGAAGTTGATTTACCAGTACCAGTACCACCAACAAACAATACAAGACCACGCTTAGACATAATTACGTCAGTAAGAATAGAAGGTAGACCCAGTTCACTTACATCAGGTATCTGTGTCACAATGCGGCGAATAACCATGCCTGCTTTATCGCGCTGCCAAAAAGCAGAAATACGGAAACGTCCTTCGTCGGTGGCAATCGCAAAGTTACATTCTTTTGTTGCATGAAATTCTGCTTTTTGCTTTTCACTCATTGCAGATTCAACTAATTCAAGCGATTGTTCATCTGTAAGCCTATCGTCACTGAGGGCTGTTAGCTCGCCGTTTATTTTTGCACTTACAGGTAGCTGACTCGATACAAATAAGTCAGATCCTTTTTTCTCAATCATAATGAGTAAAAAGTCGTTTAAAGATAAAGCCATAATAATTTATTACCCACCAAATTGTGTTTTGTCTTGTGCTTTTTCTTTCGCTGCGGCAGTAGTGATGATCCCGCGATTAACTAAATTAGTTAAGCACTGATCCATTGTTTGCATGCCTACAGACGCGCCGGTTTGAATAGATGAATACATTTGTGCAATCTTATCTTCACGAATTAAGTTACGAATCGCGGGTACTGCAATCATAATTTCGTGTGCGGCAACTCGCCCGCCTCCTACTTTCTTAATTAAAGTTTGCGAAATAACAGCACGTAAAGATTCAGATAACATTGAACGCACCATCGATTTTTCTTCACCTGGGAATACATCAATAATACGGTCAATGGTTTTTGGTGCAGAAGTAGTATGCAGCGTACCAAATACTAAATGGCCAGTTTCGGCTGCGGTCATTGCAAGACGAATTGTTTCTAAATCACGTAACTCACCTACTAGTATTACATCAGGGTCTTCACGCAGTGCACTACGAAGTGCGTTTGAAAAGCTGTGTGTATCACGATGTACCTCACGTTGGTTAATAAGGCTTAATTTATTATCGTGAACAAACTCGATTGGATCTTCGATGGTGAGAATATGGTGATGTTTATTTTGATTTATGTAATCAACCATAGCGGCAAGTGTTGTTGATTTACCTGAGCCTGTAGGCCCTGTCACTAATACGAGTCCACGAGGGGTGTCAGAAATTGTTTTAAAAATATCTGGCGCACCTAAATCATCAAGTGTTAATACTTCACTTGGTATGGTACGAAATACAGCAGCAGGCCCGCGATTAGAGTTAAACGCATTCACACGAAAACGTGCTAAATTAGGTACTTCAAAAGAAAAATCCACTTCGAGATTTTGTTCATAGTCCTTACGTTGATTATCGTTCATAATATCGTAAACCAGACTGTTTACGTCTTTGTCTTCTAGTGCTGGTATATTAATGCGGCGAACATCACCGTCTACGCGTATCATAGGTGAAACACCCGACGATAAATGTAAATCGGATGCTTTGTGTTGCACACTAAACGCTAATAATTCGGTAATATCCATTTATGACTCCACAACTAACTGATAAATATATGGTTACAATAGCAGAACGACTCATATCCGCCTACGCTAGAATTGCAGATGCGGCAAAAAACGCACAGCGAAACACTAACGAAGTCACTCTACTCGCAGTGTCTAAAACTAAACCAAGCGAAGATGTTATTGCAGCTTATGAGCATGGTCAGCGCGAATTTGGTGAATCTTATGTTCAAGAGGCTATAGATAAAATAGCTCAACTACAGTCATATAGCGACATCATTTGGCATTTCATTGGCCCTATTCAATCTAATAAAAGTGCATTAGTGGCTGCCAACTTTGATTGGGTGCAAAGTGTTGATCGCATAAAAATAGCGAAACGATTAGATTCCCAGCGCCCAGACGATAAATCATCGCTTAATATACTTATTCAAGTAAATATAAGCGAAGAAGACGCTAAATCGGGTTGTAGTGTTGGGCAAATTTCTGAACTTGCTGAGTTTATTGACCAATGTGAGCACTTAACACTTCGCGGTTTAATGGCAATTCCCGCTAAAAGCAACGATCTGGATACGCAAATTCAATCTTTTGAGCAATTACAAACTTGCTTTGATAAACTAAAGACCCAATATCCTCAAGTAGATACTTTGTCGATGGGTATGAGCGGTGATGTTGAAGCTGCCATTAGTGCAGGCTCAACCATGGTAAGAGTCGGCACGGACATTTTTGGAACACGAACTTAAAAGGTGATAACAGATTTATGTCAGATAAAAAAATCGCATTTATAGGCACAGGTAATATGAGCTACGCCATTATTGGTGGCATGGTAAAAAACGGTTTTAACGCAAGTAACATTATTGCGACTAACCGCAACCAAGAAAAGCTTGCAAAGGTAGCAGCCGATTTCAAGGTGCAAACCACCAGTGACAATAACGAAGCCCTGCGCGATGCTGATGTAATTGTTTTGTCTGTTAAACCACAAATGATGGGCGATTTATGTAAATCGTTTCAAGAGTCGGGTATCGACTTTAGCGACAAACTGTTTATTTCTGTTGCTGCTGGCCTAACTGTAAAACGTTTACGTGAAATGCTAGGTCAAGATGTTAAAATGGTACGTTGCATGCCAAACACACCGTCTTTATTAGGGCGTGGTGTATCAGGTTTATATGGCGCTGGTGAAACACAAAGCGAGCACGAATTTGTACAGCAAGTTTTTGAATGCACTGGCATCGTTGTATGGGTTGAAAAAGAATCGCAAATTAACGATATTATTGCGGTTACGGGCTCATCTCCAGCTTACTTTTTCTTATTTATGGAAGCTATAGAAGAAAAAGCTAAAGCACTGGGCTTTAACAACGAAGATGCTCGTCGCTTAGTACAACAAACAGCACTTGGCGCTGCCGAAATGGCACTTAGCCAGCCTGATATTAGTATTTCGCAATTACGCTCAAACGTAACATCTAAAGGCGGTACTACTCACGCAGCTGTTGAGCACTTAAAAGATGAAGGCTTAACTAAAACCGTTGGCGATGCTATGGATGCGTGTATTGCACGTGCGGAGCAAATGGAAAAAGAACTTTAAAACCACTTTTTTATTGAAGGTTACACTATGAATGCCATGCACTTTTTGATTGATACCCTGTTTAACTTATTTTTAATGGTGGTATTACTGCGCTTTTGGCTGCAGTGGGCAAAAGCCGACTTTTATAATCCAATGAGCCAGTTTGTGGTTAAAGCCACTTCGTTTGCAGTAAAGCCTCTGCGTAAAATCATTCCTGGATTTGGTGGGCTTGATTTAGCATCTCTGTTACTGGCATTTATAGTGGCTGTAGCCAAAATTAGTACTTTAATGCTGGTTATATATAACGCGTGGGCAATACAGCCAGTACTTATTCAAGCACTAATAACTGTACTAAAAGAAGGTCTTAATTTAGTATTTTGGGTACTTATTATTCGCGCTATTTTAAGTTGGGTTAGCCAAGGCTATAACCCTATTGAAGCGGTTTTCCACCAGCTGACTGAACCAATGCTAAAACCAATTCGTAAAATATTGCCATCAATGGGTGGCTTAGATTTATCAGTTTTAGTGCTTATTATTGGTATTCAGTTTTTGCAAATGCTGCTTATGGACTTTTTAGTCTAAGCACTTATTTTTTGAGTAAAAGAGGCCCAAAGGCCTCTTTTTTATATGTTTTGAGGAATACATAATGAACCGTTTAATTAAGTTTTGTTTTATTGCTTGTTTAGCATTTGCGTTTAACGCGCAAAGTGAAGAAATACAAGGCGCACAGTATAAAGAGCTTGGGCCTTGGCAAGTGCATTACATTGCTTTTCCTTCTACTTTTATTCAGCCAAAAATAGCAACAGCGTATGGTCTTGAGCGAAGTGGATACAAAGGTATTGTGAATATTTCTATATTAAAAAATGATGCCGAAAACACAGCCCAAACAGCAAAACTTACAGGCACAGCAAAAAACCTACTTGGCAACAAACAAACGCTTACTTTTAAAGAAGTAAAAGAAGGTGATTCAATTTATTACCTGGCCCAAGTTGATTATACCAACGAAGAGATTTTACGCTTTGAGATTGAAATACAGCAAAACAATCAATTTCAAAAATTACAGTTTCAGCAAAAATTTTACGTAGATTAATAACATGACCAAAACTTTAGTACTTGCTACAGGTAACCCTGGCAAAGTAAATGAGCTAGCTAACATGCTAAGCCCTTTAAATATTAATGTCGTTCCACAAAGCGATTTTAACGTAGGTGAAGTTGCCGAAACCGGCACTACCTTTGTTGAAAATGCCATTATTAAAGCACGCCATGCCGCTAAAATCACTGGCATGCCTGCAATTGCCGATGACTCTGGTTTAGAAGTTGATGGCTTAAATGGTGCGCCTGGTGTGTATTCTGCCCGCTTTGCAGGCCCTAATGCTAGCGATCAAGATAACATTGATAAGTTACTTGTAGATTTGGGTAATAACCCTATTCGCAGTGCGCGTTTTTGGTGTGTACTAGTATTAATGCGCCACGCAGATGACCCTACTCCTCTTATTTGCAGCGCAAGCTGGGAAGGCGAAATTACGCTCACTCAAAATGGTAACGGTGGCTTTGGTTACGACCCTGTGTTTTTTGTAGCAGAGCAAAATTGTACCAGTGCTGAACTCACAAAAGAGCAAAAAAATGCAGTGAGTCATCGCGGCCAAGCGCTACAAAAACTATTACTAGAGCTACAGCAAAAAGGCGGCCTGTGAACCTTCCACCACTGAGCTTATATGTACACGTGCCTTGGTGCGTGCAAAAATGCCCGTACTGCGATTTTAATAGCCACGGACAAAAAGGTGAAATACCTGAAGCTGAATATGTTCAGCATTTAATTGATGACTTAAAAGCGGATTTGCACTTAGTGCAAGGGCGTAAAATTCACAGTATTTTTATTGGTGGCGGTACACCTAGCTTATTAACGGGTGCGGCTTACACTCGTTTACTAAATGAAGTAGACGCCCTAATTGGTCTTGATGAACACTGTGAAGTTACCCTTGAAGCCAACCCTGGCACGGTAGAAACAGGTCGCTTTAAAGATTACGTAAAAGCAGGTATTAACCGTATTTCTATTGGCGTGCAAAGCATGCAAAACGACAAGTTAAAAGCACTTGGTCGGATTCATGGCAGCGACGAGGCAAACTATGCCGCGCAGCAAGCTAAAGAAGCCGGTTTAAACAGCTTTAACCTTGATTTAATGCATGGCTTACCGGGCCAAACGCTTGATGATGCACTGAGTGATTTAAAACAAATAATAGCGCTCGATCCTCCTCATATATCTTGGTATCAGCTGACTATTGAGCCAAACACGCAATTTGCGTCGAAACCTCCTACCTTGCCACAAGACGAAACACTGTGGGACATTCAAGAACAAGGAGTAGAATTACTCGCACAAGCCGGTTACATACAATATGAAATATCGGGCTATGCAAAACCAGGTTATCAATGCCAACATAACTTAAATTATTGGCGTTTTGGCGATTATCTTGGTATTGGCTGTGGCGCACATGGTAAGGTTACTGATGCAAATACAGGCCTTATAACGCGCACCGAAAAGGTTAAGCACCCGCGTGGCTATATGGATTTAATTAAACCGTATATGTACAAAAGCTGGCATGTAGAGCAAGACGACTTAGCGTTTGAATTTTTTATGAATCGTTTTCGCCTTGTTGAGCCTTGCCCGATTAACGACTTTAATAAGCTAACAACACTGCCACTGCAAAGTCAGCAAAGCGCATTAAACCAAGCAATTAATAAAGGTTTATTGACTCAAACAGACAGCCATTGGCAAGTAAGCTTAAAAGGTCATCGCTTTTTAAATGACCTACTAGAATTGTTCGTGTAGTACTTGATACTACACGTTCTATTAAGCTAAAAAATAAATATAAAATACCCTAATGGGTTTCTAACAACAAAAGGGAAAACAATGCGTAAACTTACTTTTATTGCAGCGGCAGTAAGCGTTGCACTACTTGCTGGTTGCCAGCAAACAACACAACAAGCGACTTCAGCTCCTATTGCACAAGCAGTTCAATCACAACAAAGTGAAATAGACAAAGCGAATGCTTTTTTTGAAGATACATTTAACCGTGACGTAATGAGCAGCCCTGTATATCAAACATACATGGGTATTAAGCAAGATTACGATAAGTGGGACGATGGCAGCGAAGCAAGACAGCTTAAAGATTTAGCACAAACAAAAGCAGACTTAGTTACACTAAAAGCCATTAACCGTGACTTATTAAATGATGCAACAAAAGTTAGCTACGACTTAAAAAAACAAGATCTTGAAAGCTCAATTGCTGACTTTAAATGGCGTTACCACAACTACCCTGTGAACCAAATGTTTGGTACGCATTCTATGATCCCTGCATTTTTAATTAATCAGCACTCAATTAGTAATGTAAAAGAAGCTAAAGACTACATCTCACGTTTAAATGGTGTAACTGGTGTTATTGATCAGCTTATCGTTGATTTAACTGTACGTGCAGAAAAAGGCATTATTGCCCCTAAATTTGTGTTCCCACATGTTATTGATTCAAGCAAAAACATTATTCACGGCGCACCATTTGATAAAGGTGATGACTCTACATTACTTGCCGACTTTAAACGTAAAGTAACAGCGCTTGAAATTAGCCAAGATGAAAAAGACTCGTTAATCAGCGATGCATCTGATGCATTAAAATCGGCTGTTAAACCGTCTTACTCTAAGCTAATTAATTACCTAGCACAGCTTGAAAAACGTGCAGATGACCGTGATGGCGCATGGAAACTACCTGATGGTGAAGCGTTTTATAACAACGCACTTAAGCGCACTACAACAACCGATTTAACGGCTAAAGAAATTCATGCAATTGGCCTATCTGAAGTGACACGTATTCATGATGAAATGCGTGAAATTAAAGATAAAGTGGGCTTTAAAGGCGATTTAAAAGCGTTTATGCAGTTTATGAAAACTGACAAACAATTTTACTACCCTAATGATGCACAAGGTAAGCAACGCTACCTTGATGAAGCAACGGGCCTTATTGATACAATGAAAACGCGTTTAGATGAGCTATTCATTGTTAAACCAAAAGCAGGTTTAAAAGTAAAAGCGGTTGAAGCATTCCGTGAAAAAGCGGCAGGTAAAGCATTTTACCAACAGCCTGCTCCAGATGGCTCTCGCCCAGGTGTTTACTACGCTAACCTTTACGATATGGAAGCAATGCCAACGTATCAAATGGAAGCACTGGCTTACCACGAAGGTATTCCGGGCCACCACATGCAAATAGCTATTTCACAAGAATTAGAAGGTATTCCTAAGTTTCGTAAATTTGGTGGCTACACAGCGTATATTGAAGGCTGGGGTTTATACTCAGAGTTCATTCCAAAAGAAATGGGCATGTACTCAGACCCTTACTCAGATTTTGGTCGCCTTTCAATGGAATTATGGCGCGCATGTCGCTTAGTAGTTGATACAGGTATTCACGCAATGAAGTGGACTCGCCAAGAAGGTATTGATTATTACGTAAATAACACGCCTAATGCAACATCTGACGGTGTTAAAATGGTTGAGCGTCACATTGTAATGCCTTCACAAGCAACGGCTTATAAAGTGGGTATGCTTAAGATTTTAGAACTTCGTGAAGACGCTAAAAAGCAACTTGGTGATAAGTTTGATATTCGCCAGTTCCACGACGTAGTACTTAAAAATGGTCCAGTACCACTTAACGTGCTAGAAAACTTTGTTAACGAATGGGTAGCAAGCAAAAAAGCTTAATATCAATTTAAAGCAATTGTTTAAATATGAAAGGTCGCTTATGCGGCCTTTTTTGTTTTATAGTAGCAAAAAATATTTTGGAAATAATAATGGATTTAAGCATACAACTACTTAATGCGCGTATTTCAAAGCAGCAGTTAAATGAGCTCGATAACGACTTTAGGCAGTTAAGCCCTGCTCAACAAACTTTGCAGCTTAACCATTTATTTCAAAGCGCTGAGCGGTTAAGTGTTAAGTACGATTTTATGCAAAACGTTGCCACGCGTATATTAAGTACTAATACAGCACCGGCACCATTTATTAATCAACTTACTAATATTGATGCTTTGAGCTTTTTTACCCCAGCGCTCAAACTCAATAAAGGCTTTTTAGCACAAGATACTCAAGGGAATAACGCACTACACAATGTGTTTAAGCACGCTAATGCAACAAAGTTGCCATTTAACTATGTACGTTCTTTAATGTTGTTTGAATCAAACGATGATTTAGTTAAAGCACTGGCGCAGGCCAACTCACGTGGATTAACACCGGTTGCATGCTACATTGCTTACGCTGATAAACCTAGCACACCGGTAAAGCATGAATTTTCAGCGTTATTAGCTCTTATGGAAATAGAACAAAAACAAAATCCGAATGCAAAACAGCAGCTTATTAACGTATTAAAAGGACAAAAACTTAACGAAACCACAGTTTTACTAAGCGCTGCTTACTTGCAACGATCAACGGCGCAAGTTGTGCACCTAATCAAGGCGCTTTAACTCACCCACAACCTCTATACGCACACTATCTATAGCGTGTGTAATGGATTGCGCAGCACTTTCGTGCTCAACCATATTTGGCCAATTTGTTTGCCAGACCTTTTGTAAGTCTTTTGTTTTTAAATGTACTTTATCAACGGCTAAGTAGCTTAAGTCGTGAATCAAGTTAACTTTAACCCAGCCTTTTCTAGGGCTACCATCTATTTTGTTATTATCGTAATGCGCTGCAAATACTATAAGCTCAAGCTCGGCTAGTTCTTGTAATATTTGAAAGCTAGCAATACGTGTATTGTTGTTCTCTTCACTTGCTTCCATTCGCCATGCATTATAACTGAAGCCTATAAACGCAAATACCACGCTCGCTATAGCAGTAAAAAAGTACGAACGGGGAGCCAGTACAAACTGACCATATTTAGACTCTGACATATTATTTCCTAGTCATTTAAATAATATTCAACGCTGGTCACCACTCTTATGTTTTTTATTTGTGGTGTGTTTGAATCTCGATTACTGATACTAAATTGCCCTTGGCGAGCGGTTTTTATTTTGCCTAATTTTGAATTAGAATCTTTGGCAAATTTATTAGCGACCTCTCGCGCTTTTTCAGTTGCTTCTTGCACCATCGCAGGCTTTACATCATTGAGGCCTGTAAAAATGTATTCAACTTTTGTTTCGTAGCTGTCCTGCACTATCGCGATATCTTGTTTAGCAAGCTGGCTTACTTTGCTCAATGCATTTTGTACTTTGTCTGGGGCATCGGAATATACAATAATATTTGAGCGCACTATGTATCTAAATTGCTGGTTTTCATTACTATATTCGCGTGCTTGCTTATCAATAACGGACTGGCTACCTATTGTTATTTCATCGTCGTCAAAACCATGCAGTTTTAAAAAAGCAGTAACAGCATCATTTTTTTTCTCAACTCTGCTGACTAATTTTTCAAGGTTATTATCGGCATCACTAAATTGCAGAGGCCAAATTACCGTATCGGCAATGACTTCTCGCTCGGCCAATCCCTTAACTTGCACAGTACGTTCCATCTCTTTCACGCTAAGAGCTGTGCTCTTTAAAATAAACCCTAAGCTAATTAAGCCTATGCTTAAACAAATAGCCGCGATAACAATGTAAAAACCGGATGTTTTATTCACGATAATCTCCTTGATTGATATCAATAATAAGCATCTAGACGCTCGAAATAACACAGTAAACAGGGTACATTGAGACTATAAATAACGCAAAATTTAATCAGCCTAGGAAAAACCATGAGCCTTAAGCGCATTACCCAGTTTTTTAACCCAAGCTCAGTGGCCGTTATTGGCGCCTCTAATATATCAACGCGTGCTGGTTTTGTGGTTATGCGCAACTTACTTCAAGGTGGTTTTAAAGGGCCGATAATGCCTGTTACCCCAAACCATACTGCAGTACATGGTGTACTTGCCTATCCCTCTATTGCTGATTTACCAAAAGTACCCGACCTTGCTGTTATTTGCACTAACAAAAACACCTTAATTGATATTATTGAGCAACTTGGAGAACTTGGTTGTAAAACAGCTATTGTTATTGCCGATGGGCTTTCTGGGGAGCAAAAAATCGCGCTTAAAGCCTGTGCTCAAGCCAAGCAAGTTACTTTACTTGGGCCAAATTGTTTAGGCTTGCTAATCCCTCATATTGGTTTAAATGCGAGCTTTTCACATACCGTGGCAAGTCCTGGTAAAATTGCATTTGTATCGCAATCAGCAGCCGTATGTTCAACCATTTTAGATTGGGCTAAAAACAAAGAAATTGGATTTTCATATTTTGTATCGGTAGGTGATTGCCTTGATATAAATTTTAATGAGCTACTCGACTTTTTAGGTCGTGATGCTAAAACCAAAGCTATTCTACTGTATATTGATAACATTGAAGATATTCGTGGCTTTATATCAGCAGCAAGAGCTGCGGCCTTTAGTAAGCCTGTAATTGCAATTAAAACAGGTAAAACAAGTGCCGGCGCACTTGCAGCCGAAATTCACACCGGCGGAAAGCAAAGCTCTGATGCTGTTTACGATGCGTTATTTCAACGAGCCGGTATGCTGCGCGTAAATGATTTACGCGAACTGTTTGCAGCGACACAAACACTCGCCATGCACCCCAAATTATTAAAAGTAGAGCAACTGACTATTTTAACTAATGGTGGCGGCCCGGGTGTTATGGCCGTTGATGAGCTTATTCAAAGCTCCGGTAAATTAGCAGAGCTGAGCATTGAAACCCGAAATGCGCTAAATAAGGTGATTCCGCAATCAGAAACCACCTCAAACCCTGTGGATATTTTTGGCGACTCAGCACCTGGGCGTTATAAACAAGCATTAGAGATTTTACTGCATGCAAAAGAAGTTAAAAATTTACTGATTATCCATACCCCCTCAGCGCTTGCACCGAGCGAAGACTACGCCAATATTATTGTAGAAACGTTGCAAACATTACCCAAAATGGCGCGCCCTTACGTTATTACCAACTTTATGGGTGAAGATGCATCTTACGCCGCCAGAAAATTATGTTCTCACAACGCAATACCTACTTATAGAACACCCGAGGGAGCCGTTGGCGCATTTATGCACTTGGTGACGTATCGCCGTAACCAAAAGCATTTAACGCAAACGCCTGAGTCGAACACTGATGACGCAAAAATAAATAAAGTGGCTGCTAAAACACTTATTAATGAATTTATAGATGACGGGCAAAGCTACTTACCGACTCATCAGGCAAGCCAAGTATTAAGCCATTATGGTATTAACTGCATTCAAACTGAGGTGGCTTACACCCCAACAGAAGCCAAGGAGCAAGCCATGGAGCTTGGTTTTCCGGTAGCGTTAAAACTCATTAGCCCAAGTATTGCATCTAAATCTGAAGTAGGTGGTGTGGTGCTTAACTTAAACGACGCCAACGAAGTTGAACAAACTGCTTTTGCAATGCTTATACGTATTAAAAACACTTACCCAGATGCTGTTATTGAAGGCTTTTCACTACAAAAAATGGCGCCGCGAGCAGGCGCAAATGAGCTGCGAATTGCGATTAAAACAGAGCCCAACTTTGGCCCGGTTATATTATTGGGTGAAGCAGGTACCGGCCTTGAATATGCACAAGCCGCCGTTGCTCTGCCTCCACTGAATATGAACTTAGCAAAGTATTTAATTGCAGCAGCGCACGATAAAGGCGTATTAAAAGAGCGCATATTACCCGAAAAGGTTGATAAGTATCGTTTGTGTGCACTGCTAACACGTATTTCTCAGCTAGTGATTGATCAGCCAGATATACGCTCTATGGAACTAAACCCTATCCTTGCCAGCAACGGACAGTTTTTAGTACTCGATGCCACCATGACACTTAACCGCTATCAAACTCAGAGCAATCGTAAGCGTTTATCTATTCGTCCCTACCCTATTGAACTTGTTGAAGTAGTAACCCTTAAAAACAACACCAAAGCTACACTCAGACCGATAAAACCAGAAGATGAGCAAGCTCATAAAGCATTTGATGAATCGCTTAATAAAGAAGACAGGTATAAACGCTTTTTTGGTGAGCTACCACAGTTTAACCACGACCAACTCGCTAAAATGACGCAAATTGATTATGACCGCGAAATGGCGTTTATTGTTTGCCAACGCTTTGAAGGTAAAACCCGAACACTGGGTGTGTCTCGCGTTATTATGGACCCCGATAACTTACATGCTGAATTTGCCATTGTAGTGCGCTCAGACTGCCAAGGCTTAGGACTTGGTCGTATACTAATGAGCGCGGCAATTAACCACTGCAAACGCCAAGGTGTGGAGTCGGTTGAAGGTATAACACTGCCAGAAAACACAGGTATGATTGAACTTGCCCGAAAGTTGGGTTTTAAAATTAGTCGCGACTTTGAAGAAGGCAGTATTAATATGGTGCTTAAACTTAAATAATGAATAATCCGCAAACTTTAAGACAAAAAATGGCTTGCCTATTTGAAGGCACAGGAGAGTATCACCGTGCTGGGCATATTTTGGATATTATGCTTATTAGCTTAATTATGGCTAACGTTATAGCCATTGTTATTGAGTCTATTCCCAGTGTAGCACTTAAATATTATGACGAATTTTTAGTTTTAGAAATTGTCTCTGTCGCTATTTTTGCTGTTGAATACCTAGCAAGGCTTTGGGCTTGTGTAGATAAAACAAAATATATAGCAATTGAAGGGTCGAACAGTAAACGCAGATTAAAATATTTTTTATCGCCACTGGCACTTATCGATTTAATCGCTATTTTACCTAGCTTAATGATGTTTTTATTCCCGCTCGATTTACGTTTTTTACGCGTACTTAGGTTATTGCGCGTCTTTAAACTTACTCGTTACTCCCGTGCAATGCAGTTATTGTTACAAGCATTTATGGATGAAGGTAGCTCACTCCTAGCGGCATTTTTTATTATGGCCGTCGTGCTTATTTTAGCTTCATGTGGAATTTATTTAATTGAACACGATATACAGCCAGATACTTTTGGCTCTATTCCTGCTGCAATGTGGTGGGCAATGGCAACGCTAACTACCGTGGGCTATGGGGATGTAGTGCCTATAACGGCAATGGGGAAATTTTTTGGCGGTGTGATCACACTTCTAAGCATGGGCATGGTCGCAATTCCTACAGGGTTATTGGCGTCTAGCTTTTCAGAACAAATACGTAAGCGCCGCCAATTTTTTGAGGATGCAGTGCATGAACAAATTCAAGATGGCACACTTAACCAAGCCCAACACGAACACTTAGAAGATCTACGCTACAAATTAGGGCTAAGTAAACTTGAAGCCAATAAAGCGATTAAGACCCAACTCGATCAGCACAATAGTCATATTTATTGTCGCCATTGTGGTAAACGCCCTTAATTTTTTATTCCTATTATTGATTGAAAATATCGCTCCAATCGCGATTAATAAGTGCCAGCACTTCGTTATTTGGTACCGGTTTACTAAATAAATATCCTTGGAAATGCTTGCATCCTCGAGCCTTTAAAAAGGTAAGTTGATGCGAGCTTTCTACACCCTCCGCAACGCACTCTTTTCCTAAGCTGTGGGCCAATGCAAGGGTTGACTGAATAATGGCCTCGTCGTCAGAATCAATCCCAATATCTTCTACAAAGCTTCTATCAATTTTTAATACATCAATCGGAAAACGCTTTAAATAAGTAAGTGATGCGTACCCCGTACCAAAGTCATCCATGTAGAGCCTGCAACCTAACTTTTTAAGTTGCTCCATGCTTTGCAGAGCTTGATGGGAGTCGCGCATAAGTACAGACTCTGTTATTTCAAAAACAATGGCTTCTGATGATACCTGCGCATGATTTAGCGCATTTCTGATCTCAGGCACTAAATCTTCAAACTCAAAATCGAGGGCCGATAAATTAATAGAAAGATACAAATGAGGTGAGGCTTTACGCCACTCTTTTAGCTCTAGTAAAGCGCGCGCAAAAGTCTGCAGCATAATTTTTGTAATTAAGCCGATACCTTCTGCTGCCACGGAAAACTCTTGAGTTTGCACCAGCTTATTTTCAGGCCAACGTAGCAGAACTTCAAAGCCTTCTGTTTTTTGACTTTTAGCATTGATAATAGGCTGATAGTAATTGCAAAATTCTTCTTCTTGATACGCTCTCGTCAGCTGAGATTCAAGATGTAGTGCTCTTTGAACATGCTGATTCATCTCTTGCTTATAAAACTGGTAGCGCCCTTCTAAAGAGTCTTTTGCATGATATAACGCGATGCTGGCAGCTTTTAAAAGTGCAGGCCCTTGCTGCGCATCATCAGGTGAAATAGACACACCAATACTTAAATTAACATTAACGACTTGGCCATTAATCGCAATGTTTTGCTTTACGCAATCCATTAACTTAGTGCATATAATAAGTACTTGCTCTATTTGATGAATATCTTCCACCAGTACAACAAACTCATCGCCACCAAATCGCGCTACACTATCCGATGGACGCAGTGAACACCTTAAACGCTCTGCCACTTCTTTGATTAACTCATCGGCCGCCTCATGCCCTAAAGAATCATTAAAGTATTTAAAACGCTTTATGTTTATATGTAATAAGGCCGCTTTGCATTCATGCAATTTTGCTTGCTCAAGGGCATGCTCTACGCGATCGTTAAATAACGTACGATTTGGCAGGCCAGTTAGCGCATCGTAGTTAGCTAATAAGTGCAGTTCGTTTTCAGCTGATTTTTGAGCGTTTATATCGGTTAAAATAATAACATAGCTATTAAGGCGCTGTTCGTTATCGGCAACGGCACTTATTTTCACAAGTACATGGCGTGACTCACCATTTGCTAAAACTACACTGTCTTCACACGAAAAGTGCTCCCCAACAGACAGTTTTTGCATTATGCGTAAGTAATCAAAACGATTACTGCGCGATATACCTAAATTTAGTGCTCGACTAGATAACGACTCAGCAGAAAAATTAAAAGCCGTTTGTAGTGATTTATTAGAAGCCCGAATATTTAAATTTTTATCGAGTATAAACACCCAGTCACGGGTTTGCTCAAACGCTGCTGTAAATAGTAAAGCGTGTTCTTCAAACACCATCTCACGGGTCATATTTGTGTAGGTACCCGCTACTTTTTGCGGTGTTTTATCGTCCCACTCAACTACTTTTCCAAAGTCCTTATACCAGCGCCAATAACCTTTCGCATGGCGAAGACGGTAAGTACAGTTAAAGTAACCTTTTTCGGTAGATAAAAACTCAAGCCACTCTAAGCGAAATAGCTGTTTGTCTTGCGGGTGAATTTTAGATAAGTACTCGTCAAGGCTTACTGTTTCATTTTCATAGCCTAGCTCACTGAATAAACGAGGTTGATAAATACTTGGGTTACTTGATTCCCAATCCCAAACACCGGATTCACTGCCCTCTAGCGCCAGCTTTAAACGCGCTTCACTTTCTTTACTTTCTTTATTTGCCGCTAATAAAATACGTTGAGTTTTATTGCGGCGCATAACCCACATTGCAATCAAACCAATAAATAACATTCCGTAAAGCACCATGAAATAAGGTGCGCGCCAAAGCGGATATTTTACTTTTATTTTTAAAATAGCAGGTGAGGTATATTCGCCAGTTAGCGGATCTTTAGCCCATACTTTTAATTGATAATTACCTGGATTCAATTTAGGGAACAATACACGGTTATTATTTCGGGTATAACTTTTTTGCCCGTTATCGAGTTGATACTCATAAATAATGCGTTCTTGATTGCTAAATGCCATGGCCGAAAATGCAATCTCAAGTCCTATATCATCATGGTTTAGCACCACCTCATTAAGCGGCTGTTTTAAATCAAGCGATAAATCTCGCGACATTAAATCAACCCGCGTGATATTTACGTGATCAATAAGCGATTGATCATTTTGGTTCTCCATTGGATGAAAGTAGGTAAAGCCTTTTAAGCTACCGTACGCAATACGACCATCTTTAAGCTGTGCCATGGCGTTGCTATTAAACTCAGCAGAGAGTAGCCCCTCAGATGTAGAAAACTGCTGAAAATGAAGTGTTTCTGGGTTTAATCGCCAAATGCCTTTATGGCTACTCATCCAAATCATGCCATCATCATCTAGCACCATATCGTAAAGTAATGTACCTAGCTTATTTTTTTCTAAATCGATTGTATGAACTAATTGGTGGGTAGTCGCGTCAAGGCCTATCAAGCCAAAATTAGAAAGTGATATCCACAATATATTGTTGTTATCAATTAAATAAGAAAGCACGCTAATGGCTACATTTTCATGCTGCTTTGGCACTTTGTAAATCATTTTTAGTGCTAAATCACTTGGGTTTACTTGATATAAAATACCCGCATTAAAAAACAGTGGCGAGTCTGGTTTATTACTCAGCGCGGGTAAAAAGCCGTGAGCTAAAAAGGGTTCAAATTGATCAAACTGGCCACCCATACGCGTTATTACTTGAGAATCTATATTGTATATAAATACCCCATGATCTGAGTGCACAAAGTATAGATCGCCATTTGGCATTAATGTAACGCCATGTACCCTACCCGTAATAAGCTCTTGATTAGCAGGGTCATGCACTTTAGGTTCGCTAACTTGGTGAGTTACAGGGTCAAAAATAAACAAACCACGGTTTGTATAAAGCCATAAATTATCTTTATAAGGCGTTATTTCGTATACGGTAAACTCAGTGGTGAGTAAGTCGATTTTGTAGTCTTTTAAATAAACTTTGCCAATATTTGTTTTTAAATCAACTTCAGTAATACCATTGTGCGTTGCAAGCCAAAGCTTGTCTTTATACTCGGTAATACCCCAAATAGAATGATGCGATAAACCATCGCCTCCGAGCAAAGTGCCATCGACATTATTGAAATGATATCTGTCGTGAGATAAGTAAAATGCACCATCATTTTTAGTCGCAACCCACGTACCACCCGATTTATCTTTAGCCATATCAATAATACTGGTATCAGCAAGTGTGTACTTACTTTCGGCTATTCGGGTATTTTTGATCATTTCTCCGGTGCTTAAATCAAATTTAAACAAGCCTTTATCGGTGGCTAAACCTATTTTTCCGTGTTCGTTTACTATGCTCCACACATTTAAATCATTGAGTAATACTTTACTTTTAAAAGGTAAATCTGGGCGTTCAAACATTTTTGATAAGTTACTAATATCAACTTCGTATAAACCTTGTACAGCCCCAACTAATAACTGCTTATTTTCACCTAATGCGAACGACTTAACATTATTTTGATAAATATGCTCAGCCTCACCTTTTAAGTGCTGTAGAGGTCTAACTTGCTCTGTGGCAATATCAAATACATACGCGCCATGGCTTGTACCTATAAATATATAACCATTGTAGGCAAACAGCTTTCTCACAAGAGTATTTTTATATTTAGCAGGCAGCTCAAAAATAGTTGTTATTTTTCCGGTCGCTATATCAAGCTTTGCAAAGTCGCGCCCTCGTCCAATCCACAGTGTTTTTTTATCAACAGCAACCATACTAAAAACAGACTGATTGATAATTTCTTCTTCACTGGTGGGTTTTTCTAGGAATTGCTGATATGAATCTGTTACGGGGTCGTACCTAAATAGCCCTGCAAGTAAAGAGGCTATCCAAATGTGTCCTTGGGGGTCTTGGTAAATACGATCAATGATCGCTTCTTCTAATTCACCATTAGGACCGTTTATTGGAATAACTTGATAGCCATCATAACGATTAAGCCCTGCCTCAGTAGAAAGCCAAAGGTAACCATTAGTGTCGATAAGCATAGTATTGACATAGCTTTGCGATAAGCCTTCGCTTGGAGATAAACGTTTTACTTGTGCACCTACTTGGCAACTTAGAATAGTTATTAAAACTACAAAGCAACTAATGATCCCATTAACGCATTTACTCATGCTTATTCCATATTATTAATTATTATTATTATGGGTACTCTAGAGCGACTATATTTCGATGTTTATAAGTATCAAAAAGTACTTGTAAAGCAAGAGTATATGTTAACATTTGGTTAAAACCAATAGCACAATATAAATCAACTACGTTTTTATATGCGAAGGTATTAACCACCTTATTTTGCGACCTTAAGAGTGTAGATAGCAATTGTGTAGCAACACCGTTACCGCGATGCTCTAGCGCAACAAACATGGTAGATAAAAATAAAAACTCTGTTTTATCTTGTAGCCTACACGCCGCAACTATTTCATTATTATAGTAAGTAACCCATACCTTATCTTGTTTATTAGCTCGCCCTCTTACATTATGTTTTTTATAAAATTTATTAACGAGTGGAATTTTTAGCCCATCCAGCAATTCAACTATATACATTTTTATATCAACACTTAGCTAAGCATTAGCGCTAAATACTGCTCAAACTTTTGTTTTAAAACCATTTGTTCTGCCATTGGGCGACTATGGATTGTGTTATAAACTTGCTCTCTCGTTTTTTTATTACGCTTAATCTGATACGCCCAAAAAGACGCTTCATAATCGAGCTGAATTTGATACTTTTCTTCGCGTGGTAATAGGCATAAATTAAAACTCACAATACTTCCTCATTTGCTTTTAAAGTTAATTGATTAACCCCGAAACTGGGCAAGAGATAATCTCCTTGTTATTATACGCGTCTTATTTTATTTATTTCTGTAGTAATTGGAACTGATAATGAACAAACATTTTAGTATCTTGTTATTATTGATAAATTTAATTTTTAGTGCACCTTGTTTTAGCCACCAATACAATCTCACATTTAACCGTCCGCAAAGTACACCCCAAGCTGATTATGCTTTAGAGCTTTTAAAGCTGGCATACGCAGACATAGGTTTTAAAATACATATTATCGACTTTAGCCGTCAAAATGCTTTGCTTGCGGCAAATAATGGCGTACTTGATGGGCAATTGGGAAGAGATATAAGTGTTGAAGAAAACTATGAGAACTTAATTAGAGTTGATTATGAACTGTTTAAGTTTGACTTAGTATTATATAAAAATTGTTTACCTCGCAGTTTAGAACAACTTGATAGTGTCGCAATTGTTGATGGCTACCCTGTCCAAGAGCATTATTTAGCAAGTACACAATTTGCAGGAAATATTATTAAAGTTAAAAGTATGAATGCCCAACTTAATTTACTAGCTCAGCAAAAAGTACAAGGGGCTTTAATGATTAACTTTATAATGCAAAATAACGATCTCCCTACACCCCAAGGCTGCTTTGAAAAAGAAGTATTGAGTACGTATCCGCTTTATCATTATTTAAATAAACGTAATAAAAACCTAGTAGAAAAACTCAAAATGTCATTAATTAACCTAACTGACAACGGTACCGTATACGCACTAAGAGCAAAGCATGGGTTGAGCTTTTAAAAGTCGAATCCTTGCTGCTGCGCCTGTTCATTTAGAGCTGCACTTTGCTGCTTTTTTTGTAGGTAACGTTTATATCGCTGCTGACATAAACTAAGCACCTTCTTTTTTTGGGCGTTAGTAAGTGAGTTCCATGTAAAGCGCTCATCACGACTGCGATAACACCCCTTACAATACCCTCTGTTATTAACTAAACAAATACTTTTGCAAGGGCTTGGAATATCAAATATTTCAATTTGTTGCATAGCATTAGCACCGTTTAATTAGAGGTACTTAGTATAGCGTCATTTTTGAGCAAAAAAAAAGCAGCAATTTAATTGCTGCTTACTTTTATTAAGTTAAAGGCTATTAAGCGATGAGTATTAATGCTCGCAGCTATTTGTGTTTATCTCTGTTTTACGGTGAAATGGCTTAGCGTACATAGCTAGCACTAATGGTTTTAACTCATCAGGTACCAGTGCTAAACGCTGCTCAAACTTAGCCGTATCTGGAGAATCAATAACTGCCTTTTTACAGCCACCAGCAATATAATTACCTGGATGCAAATAAAACGAATCAACGATTTGCTGATCAATCGTTTTAGCTAGCTCTTCAGCGCTATCACATTTAGATTCAATTGGTTGCCCAAACGCTAAATGCACATGCCCTTTAGCAGTACTAAAACCTTCAACAATACTCGCAATGTCTTCACCAGCCGATTTAACGTACTCACCATGATGCTGTTTATGGTAAAGCTCTTTAGCTTTAGCAATTGCACACGGCTCATATTGATAAGAAATAGAGACAGGCACTATTTTCAACTCTTTAATATAATCGCCAAACTCTTTCTTTTGTTTACGTCCGTTCAACTGCAGCATTTTTAAAAGCGCAGGATCAGTTTGATCAAAACCGTCTTTTGCACGCCCTTCTTTTTGTGCAATCCAAATAGAATTTCCACCGATTACAGAATCGTAAATGTATGACGATAACTGAGTCAGTGCTTTTAACATCTCTTTTGGCGCTTTAGCAGAGCGCTTAACGATAAAGCTTTTGTTTAAACGCATAAGCTCAGTAATGTAAGGTATTTGCAATAAATTATCGCCAATAGCAATACGCACTGTTTTCATTTTATGTTGATATAAACCCCAGTTAACTAATGCAGGATCAAGCACTATATCTCTATGATTTGAAATAAATAAATAGGCCTGATCAGCGTCTAACTGATCTAATCCAGAAAAAGTTACTTTTGACGTGGTGCGTTTTACTAATTTATCTAAGTATTGCGCCACTTCGTTTTGTACATCTTCAACGGTGCTTACTTTGCCCCACTTTTTACGTAACTGACTTCTTACTAATGGGCGCGCAATAAAAGGCACTGCCGATAAGAAGCGCGGTAAATTATACTTTGCTATTACATCAATAAACGCATTATCGTTAATTAAACGAGTAAGCGACGCCGCAACTTCGTCGTCGTTGTATGGGCGTATATCTGCGTATTTATCTTCTAATTCACTCATTACTACATCTACAATGTTAAAAAACGGCACGCCAAAGCGCACCGTTTATGTCTATATCCGATTATAACTCAGCCAATCTAAAATGCGAAATAACCAAAAAACGATTTTTATTTTTAGCAACTCGCTAAAAAATCTATTTAAAGCCGAGTTTAGTTAGCTTCTATGACCATGAGCTTGCTTAAAAGTGCAAAAAACTGATCAGTTGATCAAAATACCATGTTCTTAATCAGCTAGTGGGCAGACCACTAATACTAAACCCTTTAATTACATGCCCTCTAATCATTTGGTAGTAATACCATTAACAAAGGCTTTCTTTCGTAGTACCTTAAGCCCATATTTTAGATTTTTGCTGGATCGTAGGCCTCTTTTTACGATTTTATCTCTTTTAGATCCACTTATTTTAAGGCTCATAATGAACATTACTATTCTTGATAACGCTACGTTAGCTAAAACGTCTCTTACTTGTATTGAACAACTTGGTAAATTAACGACTTATGAACTTACTAGTCCAGAGCAAGTTATTGAGCACTGCCAAGGCGCAGATGTATTAATCACTAATAAAGCAGTTTTAAATCGCGACACAATTAGCCAACTACCACAGCTTAAATTAATTTGTGTAAGTGCAACCGGTACTAATAATGTTGATTTAGAAGCCGCTAAAGAATTTGGTATTGCCGTTACTAATGTAGCTGGCTATTCAACACCTTCTGTTGTTCAGCATACGTTTTCTTTAATTACTAACTTACTTGGTAATACACATCGCTATCAGGCAGATTGCCAGCAAGGCGCGTGGCAAAAAAGCGAAATGTTTTGCATACTCGATTACAGCTTTAATGATTTACAAGGTAAAACATTTGCCATTATAGGTGGCGGTACATTAGGCAAAGGCGTTGCTAAAGTGGCTGAGGCATTTGGTGCCAATGTTATTGTTGCAGAGCGCAAAGGGGTTGCATGCCGTGATGGTCGTACGCCTTTTGAAGACGTCATTAAAACAGCCGATATAATCAGCGTACACTGCCCGCTAACAGATGAAACACGTGACTTAATAGCGCTTAATGAGCTTAAAGTGATGAAGCCAAGTGCTATAATTATTAACACTGCACGTGGTGGTATTATTAACGAAGCCGACTTAGCAACAGCGCTTGAACAAAACCTAATTGCCGGAGCCGGTGTTGATGTATTAACCAAAGAACCTGCAGAGCTTTCAAACCCGCTAGCTAATTACAAAGGCAATAACTTATTACTTACTCCGCATATAGCATGGGCAAGTACAGAATCTATTGTGCGTTTAATTAATGAAGTAAGTTTAAACATTGCGGCATTTACTAAAGCCGAATCACGTAACCGTTTGGTGTAGTGATTTTATTGTAGTAATCAAATAAGCTAAAAAATGGCTGTTTTTACTAATATATTTAATATTTTATTAGATAAAAACAGCTTAACTCACTTAACAAACTGATTTATAACAACTTATA
The DNA here is from genome assembly GCF_056470645.1 of Pseudoalteromonas sp. TP27. Classification (NCBI taxonomy): domain Bacteria; kingdom Pseudomonadati; phylum Pseudomonadota; class Gammaproteobacteria; order Alteromonadales; family Pseudoalteromonadaceae; genus Pseudoalteromonas; species Pseudoalteromonas sp. TP27. The sequence continues at coordinate 257,626 of NZ_JARDAK010000002.1, forward strand.
AATATGGTCTACTCTTTGCTTTAATACAGCTAATAACCAATTAAAAATCTTATTAAGGTAAATAAAAATGAAAAAATCACTTTTAGCAGCCGCTTTAATCGCTCCATTTTTAACAGGCTGTGTTATTGCCGTATCAGATGGTGAAGCTGAGACGCATTGGGCAGGGAAAAACTCATCAAGCTGGCAAGCACAACATAAAAATAATCGTGAGGCTATATCAGAGCTAAAAATGGATAGCAGCTATCAATCTGTTTTAACGCAATTAAAAACGCCTAATTTCACAGAGCTATTAAAAAAAGATGACGATGTATACCAAGTACTTTTTTATGTAACTCATAGCAAACATTCAGATTCTAAAACAACGAAAGATGAATGTACGCCACTTGTATTTAAAAATGATAAGTTAGTGGGCATTGGTGACACCGCTTTAGGTATGATCACGCAATAACCTATAATACCAATCCGCAATAATACTTAATCATTTTGCGGGGCTAAACGTGTCGCTACCGGTGTTAAACAACTCTCATTTACGACTGCATGGATGCAGAAGGTAGAGCAATGCAGGAGCAATTGCCGAGAACAACTAAATAGCGAATTTTTTGCCTAGCTATCAACACGTTTTTCCAGCCTCAAAATAGATCACTTAATTAAGCGAATTGGTATAAAAAGTAGTTGATACAAAAAACGCCAATATAAATATTGGCGTTTTTTGTATATTAAATTTTTACCGTGCGACTATTCTATCCCGCCCTGCATCTTTGGCAGCATATAAGCCTAAATCGGCCTCTTCTAGTAATGCTTGTTCAGCATACACTCTACCTGTTTGAGTTGTAGCAATACCTATACTTATAGTGATGTGGTCAGCATTTAATGAGGCTTTATGTTCTATGTTCAAAGCGTTTACAGCATTGCGTAATTTGTTAGCAAACTCCATAGCCTCATGCTTATCCATTCCAGGTAGCACAGCTGCAAATTCTTCGCCGCCATAACGAGCAATAAAGTCACTACCTCGTTCACATTGTGCTGCGAGTGCTTGTGCAACATCCTTTAAACATTCATCACCTGCACGGTGTCCGTAGCAATCGTTGTAACGTTTAAAATGGTCTATATCCATAAGTAAAACCGATAGCGGTGTGCCATTGCGTTTACTGCGGCGCCATTCTCGAGATAAATTCTCATCGAGGTAGCGTCTATTTGGAATTTCGGTTAAGCCATCTATTGAAGCTAGCATTTCTAGCAAATCATTTTTTTGTTTTATAAGTAATTGGTTACGTACCCTAACGCGAACGATAGAAGGACTAAATGGCTTGGTTATATAATCCATTGCACCGAGCTCTAGGCCCTTTGCTTCATCATCATGGCTGCGATTGGCTGATATAAATATGATAGGAATAGACTGAGTTATCGGGTTTTCTTTAAGCTCTACAAGTACTTGATAGCCGTCAATTCCGGGCATAATCACATCAAGGATTATTAAATCAACTTGCGCTGTTTTTACAAAGGTAAGTGCTTTTTCACCACTTTCAACCAAGAACACGTCGTGTTCTCCTTTAAGTGTTTTTTCAAGTACTAATCTGTTGATTGGATCATCATCTACAATAAGTACTTTAGCTCTTTTCGACATCCCTTACCCCTAACCCTTTAATAAAAACAATTACCTGTTCTAACTGCATAATAAGCTCTTTGAGTGTTATTTCAATAGGCTTATTAGTTGTTTTAATCTCTCTTTCACATAATAAAGCACAGTGCGATAGTCGTCTAAAACCTAAATTACCTGCAACACCTTTTATACTATGCACTAAGCGTACCAAATCATCTTTATTGGTTGTTTCTTCTAGTTGCGATAGCTGGGTTTCACACAAGCTAGCAAACTTATCAATCATCGTATTAAGTAGTTTTTCATCCATACTAAATTGAGTTAAAGCAAATGACTTTTCGAAAAAGATTGGTTTAACTAAGCTTAAATCGGCAATTGCGTCAATAAGCACCTTAGCAACTACTGGCTTGGTTAAATGTTTATTCATACCGCACTTTAAAGAACGCTCAATATCCGCAGGTTCACAATGGGCCGTTAATGCAAAAATAGGTAGTTGTTTTGCGTCAAACTGTTGACGAATTAAAGCCGTTGCTTGGCAGCCATCTATTTGCGGCATTTGCACATCCATCAATATTAAATCTGGCTTTAAAACGTGCAGTAATTCCATGCCAATCGATGCGCTTAAAGCCGTAACAACACTTACGTTTGCTTGGCGTAGCACACTGCTAATTATTTCTAAATTTAGCTGATTATCATCAATTGCTAATACAAGTAGACCCGATATATCAGCTTTAATTTCAGTTATATTATGTATTGTAGTATAGGTATCGACTTTTGGCTTTTGCACCGTGTTCAAACTAAATAACCTTTGTCCCAATGCCGAGGCTTTAACGTGATGCGCAGCTAAATGCTCACTTGTTGGTAAATTAAGTGTGTGCTGATGATTAATAATAATTACCGATGTTTCTTTAGCTGACAAGGAATCATTAATTGCTTCAACATTTAAAAGTGCAGGTAAGTCAGCTGCATCAATTATTATTTGCTGAGTATTAGAGAGCTTAATTGGGTATTTGAGTACTTCATCTAAATTAATATTAGCAAGCTCTGCATAAGCATTTGTTACTTGCTTAAGCTCTTTACTTTGATCCGATAAAATAGCTAATGTATTAGCCGGTAACATTGTATTTTTAGTGGTATCAACCAAAAAACTAACGCTGAAGTAAAACTCACAGCCATGACCTTTTTTACTCTTTAAAGCAATCTCCCCTCCCATTAATGACACGGCATGTTTAACAATCGCTAAACCGAGTCCAACACCTTGATGTATGCGTGTTGAGGATTCATCACCTTGCGTAAAGGCGTCAAATAAACGCCTCTGATCGGCTTCATCTATACCCATACCGGTATCAATTACTTTAAAGCAAATATGCTGTTGCTCTAGGCTATCGCTTTCAATAAGTTCCATTTTTAAAGTAATGGAACCTGTTTTTGTAAACTTAACAGCATTAGTTAATAAGTTACCTAATATTTGCTGTAAACGAATACTATCGCATATCAAATCAGGCGCTATTAATGGGTCAATATCAATAACAAATTCAATACCTTTTCCTTCGCACAATGGAGCCGTTAGACTTTCGCAGATATCCACCAGCTCAACCATACTAAAAGATGCTTGTTTTAAATCAGTTTGCGAACTTTCTATACGTGCAAAATCAAGCATTCTATTGAGCATTAGTAATAAGCTTTGTGCCGCATGTTTTGCTTGGTCAGTTTGCTGTAATTGCTTTTGCGTTAACCCTTGCTCAATTAGCATATCAAGCAACCCTAAAACAGCGTTAAGCGGGGTGCGTATTTCATGACTTAAATTGGCTATAAAGCGGCTTTTAGCTAGAGTTGCCCGCTCAGCATCTAGTTTTGATTTAGTTAGCGCACTCACATCCTGAATGTGAATAACATAATAGGCTGGATCGCGGTTTTCATCCCATACAAGCGATACACTCAGTTGCAACCAGCTTGCTAGCCGCCCTTGCGATAAAGTTAAGTGGTACACGCGTTTTTTATCATCTAGCAATTGCGCTAAAGTACTTTTTATTTGCTGCCATTGAGAATCATCAAATAGTGCTTTTAACTGCTCACCAACCAGTACTGGATGTTCAGAAAACTGCTTTCTTGCTGCTTTATTTACTTGTAATATTGTGTGCTCAAGCGAGAGTAAAACCACGCAGTTAGCCGCAAATTCAATCGCACTTCTAAATTTAGATTCTGATGCTTTTAAGGCCAATAATGCTTGTTGCTGTTCGGTAATATCGCGACCAATACCCATAGTCCCCAACAGATGTTGGTGCTCATTATAAAAAGGGGCAATAGTAAGTTGATACGATTTTGTATCGGTTTCTATTCGCTGTTCAACACTATTTCTGTTTTGTAATACTTGTTTTTCAAGCGCATTTATTTGCTGATCATTGTCACCTAAATCATCCACATATTTACCAACTAACGCAGTTTGATCTTTACCTATATACGCCTCAAATGCTTTATTGCATCCTAAGAATGATCCATCAATATTTTTAAAGTAAATAAGATCTGGCACACTGTTTAGCATCGTGTTGAGCAAAGCTAGGTGGCGCTCTTTTGCTTCGTAACTACGGCTTAGTTTTTCTGATTGCAGCTGAACTTGGTTATCCAGCGCCTTATTCGCACTTTGTAACGAATCAACCAATTCTTTGTTTTTATTAAATACGCGTTTAACTTTAGAAAACCAGGGCTGCCAGCTCAACGGAACTTTGTAGTTTAGTTGCTCTTGGGGTTGTGTACCGTTACTCTCAAGATAGAACATTAAGTGAGTCATTGGCTTAATAAAAATGCGCTGACTTAACCAAAAAAACACGCCAAACATAATGCTTAAAAATAGCGTTAAAAATGCAAATTCTAGTAATATCTCATACTTAATTGAGCTTATTAATTGAGGTTTGTGCTCGTAAAATGCTGCATGAATGGGTAACTCACCCATAGGCTGCATAAAGTAATTACTATCACTAGTTAACACAGTTTTTTTACTCTGATGCTCGGCCAAGTCTGGCCAATAATTCTTTAACGCAGTCGCTTGCTCTATTAACTGTTTAGAGCTGGCGATAATTTGATGTGATTGGTTCATAAAAACGTATTCGCCACTACTCGGTGAAATCTTTTTTAACCATGCCGAAATTGCTTGTACGTCATAAATTAAAATAATGTAATCAGCTGAGCCAGTGCTTCGTTGTCGACCAATAGCAAAATATGATTTGTCATTAACTTTAACAATAGGACTTGAAGTAAGTTTTTTTTGTGCAAATTTTGGCTTAAATTTTCCATTTAGAATTTCAGTAAGCATTAAACTTTGGCTTTTGTTGCGCCTGCTTACATAAGCAAAACCATTATCATCAACATACGCTACAGCAGATAACGACTGCATTAACGCAAGCGTTGCATTAAACGAAGGCCCTAATGTAATAGCCTTTTGCCACTGCATTAATGCCTTAGCAGATAACGCAAACTCACCTTTACCCACAATTTCAGTACTTTGATCAATAAAATGACGATAATAGTAACCATCATACTGATTTATGCCTTCGAGCAAATCTTGGTTTATTTTTGGATAAGTCGTTTGCTCGTATAAATTAAACATTGTGGTAAGTAGATTACTCACCGACTCCATCCCGTGGGTAACTTGCGCTGAAACATTTATAAAATCAGCTTGGCGTTTTTCAACCGTCCGCTCAAGCTTTATATTATATAAGTGCAAGCACAGTAAAAAAGCGACAATCAATGGTACTAACAGCGCAATAAATAATGAACGATAATAATGCTTCAGAGGTAAAAAATTCAATGTACTGCCTGCCATTTGGCTCGAAAATCAATCGATAGACTATCGAGCCAATTTGTTAAGCGCAAGTTATAAATTTTCTTCTGCAAATGACGCTAAACGGCTACGTACAACACCGTTGAGGTTTATAGTTGCGCTGCCTTCAAAGTTTTTAAAGCGCTCTACTATGTACGTTAAGCCCGATGTTACTGGCGTTAAATAGTTACTATCTATTTGCGCCAAGTTACCCGTACAAATTAACTTAGTACCTTCGCCGCAGCGGGTAATAATAGTTTTTAGCTGAGAAGCCGTTAAATTTTGGCTCTCGTCTAAAATGACCACTGCATTTTGAATACTACGCCCACGCATAAAGTTAACCGACTTAAACTGTACATTGGCTTTCTCCATTATGTAGTTTCGGCTCGATATCGGGTTTTCGTCGCCTTTATGGAGTACCTCTAGCGTATCGGTAATGGCTGCAAGCCAAGGCGCCATTTTCTCTTCTTCCGTGCCGGGTAAAAAGCCAATGGACTCTGCTATTTCTGGCGTATTACGGGTGACGATTACTTTATCGTAAATCCCTTTTTCGATGACCATTTCAAGGGCGCTGGCAAGTGCTAACAAGGTTTTACCACACCCTGCTGGGCCGGTTAAAATAACAAGCTCTATACTTGTATCGAGCAGTGCATCAAGCGCCATCCCCTGATAAATATTTTTAGGTTTAACACCCCATGCCTGCTGATGCATTAAACGCTCAACGCCAATATCTTTTAGCGTTATGTGCTTGTCGTCGTAGTATTTAACGCGCGCCGCAAAGTGCTCACCACCATCAAGCAAGTACTCATTACAAAATACATCGGGTATTAAATTTTTAGGCACATGATGAAACGTATCGCGCCCATGTTGCTGCGTATTACATTCTCCTACATGGTCCCAAAAATCACCTTCAATTTTTTTATAACCACTAGTGAGCAAGCTTATGTCGTCAATAAGTTGATCGGTACGGTAATCCTCAACATACTTAAGCCCTGCACCTTTGGCTTTTAAGCGCATGTTTATGTCTTTTGTCACTAATATTACTTTTGAATCACTGTGCTGCTTTTGTAAATACACAGCGCAATTAATAATACGATGGTCGTTTTCGTTACCCGGGAGGCCAGAAATAGAGTCTGCAAATAAATGGTCGTTTACGATAATGAGTGTACCTGCAGAGCTCGCTTTTGCCTTTTTGTTACTCGGCAGTGCCACGCCTTGTAGCATTTGTTCGGGCGTTGCATTTTTAAGTACTTCATCTAATCCACGAATGGCGACCCGCGCGTCACGACTTACATCATGCTTTCTGTCTTTTATGTGGTCGAGCTCTTCAAGCACCGTCATCGGAATTACAACGTCATGTTCTTGAAAAGACAAATAAGCGAGGGGTTCGTGAAGTAGTACGTTGGTATCTAGCACATACATTTTACTTTCAAGGTTCGAAGCTTTTTCCATAGCACTTTCCTTACGTTTTATGATTTTTATGCTATACCAAAATAACTAAGTAAAACGGGCAAAACTTAAACCTGCAATACTTAATTGCCAAGGCATAATGTAAGTTTAGTCTATTTGTCATAAAAGTCCGTTTTATTACAAACTGTAATTAGTTTTTATTTACTTAAAAAAGAGCCACATATAAGTTGTTTTAATAGTAATAATTTACACTTACATAATTAATTAAAAGTCAGCCAAATAGCGCCTTGCAGTGGTGTTATGTAACAGGTAACATAGCCGCCTTTTTCTTCATAGACGAGACATACATGAATTTTTCCTTAGGTCAGCGTTGGATCAGTGATACAGAGTCAGATTTAGGATTAGGCACCGTTGTTGCCATTGAAGGCCGTCAGGTCAGCATATTATTTCCTGCCAGTGGTGAAAACCGCGTTTATTCTTGTGCAGAAGCCCCTGTTACCCGTGTGGCATTTAATCCTGGCGATGTGATCAAAAGCGTTGAAGAATGGGAATTAGAAGTAGAGTCTATTGAAGTACAAGGCGAGTTACTTTGTTATCACGGCACCCGTGTTGATAACGGCGAAACAGCCAAGCTTAAAGAAACCTTTTTAGATCATTTTATTAAGTTCAACAAACCACAAGATCGTTTATTTGCAGGCCAAGTCGATCGTTTTGATCGCTATACACTTCGCTACCAAACGTGGTTACATAAATTTGAACGTGAACAATCGCCTATTAAAGGCTTAATTGGTCAGCGTGCTAATCTTATTCCGCACCAGCTTTATATTGCCCAAGAAGTGGGTAAACGTTTTGCACCACGCGTACTTTTATCAGATGAAGTAGGCCTGGGTAAAACAATTGAAGCGGGCATGATTTTACATCAACAAATTATTAGTGGTCGTGCGAGCCGCGTACTTATTGTTGTACCAGAAAATCTACAGCACCAATGGTTAGTAGAAATGCTACGCCGCTTTAACTTACACTTTTCTATTTTTGATGAAGAACGCTGCGACGAAGCGTTTGCAGATTCTCCAAACGTATTTGATACAGAGCAATTGGTACTTACTAGTCTTGAGTTTTTAACCAAGAAAAAGCGCTGGTTTGAACAAGCAACGCTTGCTGATTGGGATTTACTAGTTATAGATGAAGCTCATCACCTAAGTATAAATAACGGCAAGCCAAGCTCAGAGTACCAACGTATGGCAGAGCTTAGCCAAGATATTCCTGGCCTTATTTTACTTACCGCAACGCCTGATCAACTTGGTCATAGCAGTCACTTTGCACGTTTACAGTTACTCGATCCTGACCGTTTTTACGACTACGACGTGTTTAAAGAAGAAGAAGCAAATTATAAAGACGTAGCCGAAGCCGCAAATCAATTACTGCAAGAGCAAGGGCTAGACGATGCTGCCAAAGCCACGCTTATTGAGCTATTAAAAGAAACCGACATTACCGATATTCTTGCAAAAGCGCAGCAAGGCGATTTACCAGCACGTAAAGAAATACTTAACATGCTGCTCGATCGCCACGGCACAGGTCGTATATTATTTAGAAACAGCCGCAGCGGCATTGATGGCTACCCAAGTCGTAAATTACACGCCTACCCTATGGCACTGCCAAAACAGTATAAAACGGCTATGTCGGTACTCGGTAATATGGGCGGCATTCAAAACCCTGAACTAAGTGCACACCGTGCTCTTTTTCCTGAAAAAATATTTCAAGAGTTTGAAGGCGAAAGCGCAAGCTGGGGTTTATTTGACCCACGTGTCGATTGGTTAATCGACACCCTTAAAACGCTTAAGCGCGAAAAAGTACTGCTTATATGTGCTAAAGCTGAAACAGCTATCAGCCTTGAGCAAATACTACGTGAACGTGAAGCAATTAAAGCCTCGGTATTCCACGAAGGTATGTCTATTATTGAGCGTGACCGCGCTGCTGCATTTTTTGCAGACGAGTACGACAACGCACAAATACTATTGTGTTCAGAAATTGGCTCAGAAGGTCGTAACTTCCAGTTCTCGCATCACTTAGTGTTGTTTGATTTACCTCTAAACCCAGACTTACTAGAGCAACGTATTGGTCGATTAGACCGTATAGGTCAAACGCAAGATGTGAACATACACGTACCATATTTTGAAAACACCGCTCAAGAAGTACTACTACGTTGGTACAACGAAGGTCTAGACGCATTCGAATCTACCTCGTCAACGGGTCAAATGCTTTATAAAGAGTTTCGTGATGACCTACTTGAATACATTGCTGCGCATAACTGCGATGAAGACGAACTCGATCCATTACTTGAGCAAGTAGCACAGCAAAATGCCGTACTGCGCAAAAAAATGGAAAGCGGACGCGATCGTTTACTTGAGTTGCATTCATCGGGTCAAGGTGCTGCCGACTCGCTTGTAACTGATATTGAAAAACTCGATAACCAGTTTGAACTACCAAGCTACATGATCAATGTGTTCGACACCTTTGGCGTAAGCCAAGAAGATAAAGGTGAAAATACCATTATCTTAAAGCCAACTGAGCACATGCTAAACCCATCATTCCCATCGCTTAGAGAAGACGGTATGACCGTTACCTTTGATCGTGACACAGCACTTTCGCAAGAAGACGTGCACTTTGTTAGTTGGGATCACCCAATGGTGCAAGGCACCATGGATATGATTTGTGACGACGACTTTGGTAGCGCATCGGTTGCACTACTTAAAAACAAAAAGTTACCACCAGGCACCTTTTTTGTTGAACTTATTTTTGTTGCAGAAGCGATGGCGCCAAAAGTATTGCAGATTGGTCGCTTTTTACCGCCTACACCAATTCGCATATTGCTTGATAAAGCAGGTAATAACTTGGGTGAGAATGTGGCTTTTGAAGGTTTTAACCAGCAGTTATCTGCAGTTGGCCGTCAAACAGCAAGTAAACTTGCAGGTGCACTACAAAGCGCGGTTCACCCTATGATCACTACCGCTAAAGATATGGCACAAGAAAAACTTGAAGTTATTCGTGCAGCGTCGCTTGTTAAAATGCAAACGTCACTAAGTGAAGAGCAAGAGCGACTGGTTGCTCTTAAGCAAATTAACCCAAATATTCGCCAAGAAGAAATAACGTTTTACGATAAGCAACGTACCGACTTAACTACGTATATTGAAAAAACGCAGTTACAACTTGATGCAATTCGCTTAATTGTGGTTTCGCACTAAATATTTAGATTTTAGTCTTTTAAGCTGACTCCAGAGTAAATTCGGGGTCAGCTATTAAAGCTCCACTTTAAAGGCCAAGTCTTCTCATTTAAATATGAGTTAATCCCCCTTCTCTCACTATATACCAAGCCCCTCGTTATCTATTAATTTTAACTATCATCATCGTATTAAAAAACACTGGATTCGCTCTATACACCTATTCTGTGAGATATCCGCAAGGTTTATTTTAACTTGCATAAAGTTGTTTTTTTGTTAACCTACCCGCCTTCCATTTTAGTCTTCTTGAGGTGTTTATGGCGTTTCTATCTCGTTCGATATTGGCGTTATCCATAGCGCTCTCAAGCAGCAGTGTCTTTGCTCAACCCCAATGCGATGTTGAATTACGCCATGGTTTAATTATTACTGATGATGCGATTCGCATATTAGATAAAGGCCAAACTCGTGTCCAAATTAATAATGATAACCAACTGTTTATTCGCGGTTATTGGGTTGACTTAAGCGATGACGAAAGCAAAGTACTCGAACAATTTAGTAATGGGATTCGCCACACAGTTCCCGAGCTAGTAAACCTTGCTACAGATGGCGTTAACTTAGGCTTAAGCGCTATTGAACACGTAGTTGAAGGTATGTCAGACAAAGAACCTGAAGTACTAAAAACACAATTAAAGTATGTAGAGCGCGCGCTAATGGATAAGTTTAAGCGCGGTGATGACTTCTTTTTTATAGCCCCTCAATCACTTTCACAAATAGATGATTTTTTTACTAAAGAGATCAGCCAGCAAATTCACTCTGCCGTGCATGGATCGTTAGGTGCTATTTTAGTATCACTCGGAGATGCGTTTAAATCGCGTGAAGGGAATATAGAAGATCGTATTAACGACATGGGTCAACGCATGGATATTATCTCAAGAGAGATTGATAAGTCGCTGCAAAAAAAGGCCCATCAATTAGAGCTTAAAGCTTCTGAATATTGCGAATGTTTAAATGCACTCGATGTAACAGAGTCTCGCTTACAGGCAATAGTACCTGGTATGGCCGATTACGATTTAGTGCAAATAAAGTCTTAAAGTACTCATCCACTTTAAGAATAAAATAACCCCGAGTATAAATATACTCGGGGTTTTGCTTTATGATTGATTAAATGATTGATTAAAACTAAGCGCTTCAGTTTTTATTCTAAATTGGTGAGCCCGGTGGGATTGGCAGCACTTTAAAGTTGTTTGGCCATTGCCCTTTAATTAAAAACTGATTTACTTGCTCAGCTAAATATTGCTTAAACGCACTCTCGCCAGTACTTGTATGGCTAAGCATTGAGTTTTGATTAAAGTCTTCACTCAACTTAACTAAGTAGTATCGTAACTGCGCTTGAACTTCAGGGCTTGTGCTATCGCTTGCGACTAAATCAGCAAACGTTTTTGCAGTTAAAAATTGCACGCGCTGAGTTATTTTACCTGTCATTGTATTAGGCGACGACACGTTAAACACTTGGCTATATAACGCTTCAAGTAGTTCATCTAAGCTATAAAAGTCGTTACTGCGTGCTTGCTGCTGCGCTAGGCGGTTTAAACGCTGTGCATTTAATAAAAGCGACAAGCTGTGCTGCACTGCAACTTCCGGTAATGCCATTGCATCGAGCGTTAACCCTGTGCGCCCAACTATGCTCTCGCGCGATTTAGACTCGCCATACGCTTTTGGCGGAATTAGCGATAATACAGACTCCGGCAGTAATAAGTTACTTGGCTTAAGCGTTGCAAAAATAGCGTTTACTGCTTCTTGCTGTGTTTTTTTATTAACGACTTGTGCGCCTTTTACGGCTGAGCCGTCGCGTGTTTCGTATTCGTAATCAACACCAGCTATAAGCTTAACTGCAGCCTCCACCTGAAAACGGTGAAACAGATAAAGCGGGACTAATTTCTCTTCTAATTGCGATAATGCATCGCCCGTTTTAATATTATTAATACCAAACTGTGAAAGCGCTTTTTTACGTACGTCGAGTACGCGTAAAAGCTCCTTAGAAGGATTAGTGCCGTTATCCCATAAATGAGCTGTTGGATGCGCGCCACCTTTAGCACGAGCGTCGCTGTCAGATATAAACTCAAGGCCTTTAGTTTTGTTTTCTTTTAAAATAGCGGCGAGTTCTGCGCTTTCATCTTGGTTAGTAAAATCGCTATAACCATATTTAATTACTTGGGTATCCCACACGCCCATGCCTGTTGCATAGCCGCGCGTTACATCAAGCTTACCTTGTTCATTAAAACTAAGCAGCGGATGTGGGTAGTCCATTACAGAAGCTCTATCACCTACCGATGCCGCAAAGTTATGAGAAATACCTAACGTGTGACCAATTTCATGCGCGCTTAATTGGCGAATACGATCAAGCGCCATAGCTTGTAAGTTTTTAGCAACTTCATTGCCTTTTAAATAAGGTGCAGCAAGTGCCTCGGCTATTAAAATATCTTGGCGAACACGCAATGAGCCAAGTGTTACATGCCCCTTAAGTATTTCACCCGTGCGTGGGTCAATTACCGAGCTACCATATGACCAACCACGCGTTGCACGGTGTACCCATTGAATGACGTTGTAACGAATATCCATCGGGTCGGCGCTACTTGGCAGCACTTTTACTATAAATGCATTTTTATATCCTGCAGCAGTAAATGCGCCGTTCCACCATTTTCCACCTTCAAGTAAAGCACTTTTAACAGGCTCTGGAACACCAGGATCTAAATAATAAATAATAGGCTCTACAGGCTCACTAATAGGTAAGCTTGAATCCTTTTTAGTTAAACGATGGCGCGGTATATAACGCACGTACATAGACTCGCCAAGTGGGGCTGCGTAATTTTTATGCTCAATACTCCAAAAACCTGATTGTGGATTAAACTTACGCGGCGTGTAGTTATCATCTGGTAATTGAATAAGTGAATGATGCATGTGCACAGTAAGCGCATAAGGGTCAGCACTTACTTGGCGAACAAACTCACCTGGTTTTGTGCCTTTAAATGTAAGTACGGCTTCAAGCTCGGTGTTTTTTACAAATGCTTTTGAGCGATTCATATAAACGGCGCTACGTGATTCATCAAGGCTAAAGTTACCTTGCTTACGTGCAGTAAGCGTGCGGCTTACGCCATGTACATCACTTAATAAATAAGGCGTGTAATCAATAAGTACTGTGGCTTTATCTTCTGCAACTACTTTAAAACCAGCAAGTATGCTTGATGCAAATGCTTCTTTAATACTTTGCTGTTCAGCCTTATTACTTGTATTAGCACGATAGTAAGTGTTTACAGCGCGCAGCATTACTTTGTCACCAAAACGCTCAAACTGTACAAGGTGAGTATTACCAAGCTGACCTCTATCAAGGCCTATATCGTTAGAGCCAATACCGTAAGGCAAGCTTTGTTGCAGTAAAAATTGTTGTTCAAACTTATCAACTTTTAAATATACTTTTCCGTTTTGGGTATCGTAAAAGAACGAATAATAGCCCGGAAAATGATTCATTTGCGTAGTAAATTCATCAATTGACTTAATTGCTGCGTGCGCTTGGGTTATGATAGAGCACAGCACAGTAAAGAATATGTAACTTAGTAGTGGTATTTTTTTCATAATCTTATCTTTGTTATTTGTGTTTTAAGTACGATTAGGTGGTCCCATTATAGGGTGCTATTTAAACAATACAGTTATTTAAGACGAATTTCAGCGCTCTAAGCTAATCTCTCTCACATTATGATTGGTTTTAACACGTTATCAGGAAAATAGAATGCGTAGACTCCCTCCAGTATTACTTGAAGATGGTTGTTCAAGAGAACTTTTATCATTAATTCGAACAATTTTAGCGGCATGTAAAGAAATTTCGTTTCGCGTTGGTCAAGGCGCGCTTTCTGGCGTGTTAGGTTCAACACTTGATGAAAACATTCAAGGCGAAACTCAAAAAAAGCTCGATGTATTATCTAATCAGCTGTTAAAAGATATTTTACTGGAATCAGGCACGGTTAAAGCAATCGCGTCTGAAGAAGAAGACTACACAGTAGCAGGTAACCCAGATGCTAAATTTATAGTGGCATTTGACCCACTCGATGGCTCGTCAAATACCGATATTAACTCGCTTGTCGGTACTATATTTTCTATTATGGAAGCGCCTGAAGGCTCTGATGCCGCTGATCAAAGCATTTTTATGCAGCCAGGTCATAAGCAAGTTGCAGCAGGTTACGTACTTTACGGCCCGTCAACTATGCTTGCGCTGACTACAGGTAAAGGCACGCGCATGTTTACCCTTGATAAAACACAAGGCAGCTTTTTACTTACACAAGATTTTGCTGATATTCCTGCTGATACAAACGAATTTGCAATTAATACCTCTAACCAACGCCATTGGCAACCAGCGATGCAAAGCTATATAAATGATTTGCTAGCAGGTGATACTGGCCCTCGCGCTAAAAACTTTAACATGCGCTGGATTGCAGCAATGGTGGGCGATGTGCATCGCGTACTTAGCCGTGGTGGTTTATTTACTTACCCTACCGATACTAAAGATCCTAAAAAGCCAAATAAATTACGCTTACTTTACGAAGCTAATCCAATGGCTATGTTAGTAGAGCAAGCTGGCGGTATCGCTTCAACCGGTACCGAGCGTATTATGGATATTCAGCCTGATGCAATCCACCAGCGCGTAGCCGTTATTTTAGGTTCTAAAAACGAAGTAGAAACATGCTTGGGATATCATAAATAATCGCTTAAAACGATTGTTCTCAATTGTAAAAAAACCGCATTTAAATTAAATGCGGTTTTTTGTAAGTGAGCTTTTATATCTCGCTTTTAAAACAAATCAAATTTTTACTAACGCAACTATTTGAGCAAGCTTTTGATGATTAAGCTCTCCTATTTGCTCACTATTACTGAGAGCATAAATAACACCTTCATGCTCAGCACAATCAATGTCATCTCGCGATTCAATTACGTTTGCCCAAAGTTCTAAATCATCTAAGTCTATTTCGTTACTCAAACATCGCTTTAGCACATCAACTAAAACCTCAGTTGAAAGAGTATAATGAGCTTTATTGCTATCAGCAGGGCTTGAAACGATAACCGATATAGCTTCGTCCCTTTGTACACCAAACTTAATAAATTCAGCTAATGCTTTTTGTGTATTCATAATATTTGTTATTCTTGACTCACTGTTACTAAAAAGAATTATAATGACTCAACTTAACTGTACTCAATGCGACAACACTCTAACGTGTAATGTAGACGATGTATCAGCGTGTTGGTGCAATGCGCTGCCAGCTATTTTACCGCTAGATACCACAGCAACAAGTTGTTTATGCCGCAAGTGCACGCTTAATAAAATAAATATTTTTTTAGAGGGTGTTTATACACAACCTATTAAAACCCAAATAGACTTTGCAAAACAATTTAGAGATAACGACAATTTAATTGAAGAGCTCGACTACACCATGCAAAGTGGTTACATGGTATTTAGTAAGTGGTTTTTTTTAAAGCGTGGTTCGTGCTGCAAAAATGGTTGTAAAAACTGCCCTTATGGTTTTAAAAGGTAGTAAAGTAATTTACTGCGATTTTCGCGTGAGTAAGTTCTACACTAACCACATTTATGCCTCACCCGTACTGATGGGTAGTGAATCACTTGCGCCCCACTCACTCCACGAGCCATCGTAAACACTTAAATTTTTGTACCCACATTCAGTAGCAAATAACGCTAAAACACACGCCGTAACACCTGAGCCACAACTAAATTGTAACTGCTGCGCATCATCAATCACGTCATTAAATATCGCTTTAATTTCAGCAAGTGGTTTTGCTTCACCTTCATTGAGTAAACCCATAAAAGGCACCGAGCGACTATTTGGGATATGCCCGCTACGCATGCCTTTTCGAGGTTCACTTTCTTCGCCTGTAAAACGCTTATAAGCACGTGCATCTAGCAATACAGTGTTAGGCTCATTTACTGCGTTAAGCACTTGCTCGCTGTTAATAAAGTAACCAGAATTATAGCGGGCTGTAAAGTCACCTTTAGTCAATACTTCACTATAACCTTGCTGTACAGCGTAACCGCTCTCTAACCACTTTTTAAGGCCACCACTAAGTACTTTAACATTGTGATGCCCCATAGCTTTAAACATCCACCACGCTCTTGCTGCGCTAAATAAACCGCCATCTTCGTATACAACTATAAACGACTCGTTATTTACGCCTGCATTTTGCATAGTTTGAGTAAACTGCTTAGCGCTGCAAACTGTACTTGGTAAGGGGTTTGATCTATCTGCCAACTCATTTTTTATGTCAAAACGTTTAGCGTTAGGCAGCATAGCTTGCGGCGAATAAGTACCTAAAACACCTGGCCGCAGCATACCTGCATCAAATATCACTAATGCAGGGTCATTAAGTTGCGTCTGTAATTGCTGGCAGGAGATAAGGTTTTTCATGATTTACTTAGTGTTATTTATTTTATCTAATACGTTTCTTAACATTGTACTCGACGTATGAGATGTATACGAAAAGTAACATATCTCTACATTAAACTTTGCAAAGTCAGCTTCAATCTTTTGCCACTTTTCAGTGCCCTTCCAGTCATCACCAACAAACATTTTATCAAACTTTAAATTGTTCCACGCTTCTTCTTTATCATAATTAACCTGCGGCACAACCTCATCAACAAATTTTATTGCTTCAACTATTTCCATACGCTCCTGAAAAGGAATCACTGGCTCTTTATTTTTAGCTGACTTGCTTAACTCATCGGTAGTAATACCCACAATTAAGTAATCACACTCTAATTTGGCTCTTTTCAGAATGTTTAAGTGACCTATGTGGAATAAGTCAAAAACACCCGTTGTATATCCAATTTTTTTCATTTCTAAAGCCCAATTATAATTTAGAGTTTATAAATCCCTTTAGTAGTTCGATTACATCCAAATACTTTTGTAATAGTTACTTATTTTTTATTAAATATTGAACAATTCTGTTACTTGCTTTACCGTCCATTTTACCCGCTAACTTTTCTGATAAAGACAATCTAATATTAGCTAAGCTTTCTGGTTCAGCCAGTTGTTGCTGCACTAACTTTTTAAGGTTTTTATATTTTTTGGCGTGTATTGCAACATTCGCATACTCACCATAATCTTGATCCATTCGCTTTTTAAAACGATATGAAAATATTCCTTTGTATCCCCACCGCAACTTCAAAAAATCGCACCAAATGACTGGCTTGTTTAACAGAGCAAATTCAAATAAAGCTGATGATGCATCGCTAATCAATAAATCTGCTTTGTCTAAAAAAGGCACTAACGAATAATCTTCTACTTTTGCTAAATATACATTGGGATACGTTGACCAATGATCTAGCAATTTCACGTGTTTTTTATAACGCTCTTTACTAATAGAAAAGTAATGAGGTTTTATTAAGATGTTGTAATCGCCAAAATGTTCCGGCCAATTTTCAGGAAATAACTCTAAGCTGCTTGGATAAAAGGTAGGAGCGTATAAAATAGTTTGTTTTTTATCATCAAAATTAGTTAATTCTAACGTACCATCGATTTTTTCTTTATTGAAAATAGGGTCTAATTTGCAAAAGCCTACATCAACAAATTTATCATTTGGATACATTGATTTTAAACGGTTTAGTCTGTACTGACCTTCAACAAACCTAACTGTCATTGCTTGACTAGACTTAGTATAGTAACTTGATTTAGGGCCTATTCCGTGTCCAAGTTGAGCGCTTTTAGATACTTTATGTAAGCGGTCTAGGTAACAAAAAGAGTTAGCAAAAAAAACCCAATCAGCTTTTTCATTTTCGTAATAAGCAATTGATTGTTGTTGTTCGTTAACCCAGATGTGCTCTAAGTCATAGTCATCTATAACACGTTGGATTAAATGTTCATGGCTATTTTTATAAAATACAAATTTACTTTTGATGCCATTTTTGCACAATTCTTTATAAACAGGGATATATTGAGGAAGATAGTAAAGGCTTTGTGTATCAAAAATTATGTTCATATGGGATTACTATTATTTTTTCTTTATATTCTACCTTGAAAGCAACTTAACAAAAACAAAGTGATTATATTTTTATAACTCCACTACGAAGAGGGGCCATTTTAAAAAGAATTTTATTTTGTATTTTATGATTTATGTTTTGTTTATTCATTGCATTAATAAGTAAATCAACAACGTGGTTAAAGTCTTTTTCTGATATATGCATACCCGTATGAATAGCGACCATTGAATCGCCATTATATTTACAAGGTCCTTCGAGCAACATGCACATGTGGGTTATAAAGCCTTGGCGAAAATGCGTAATATTAGCGTGTTCAAAATAATGAAATACCTGCTCATCATTACCTATTTGATCAATAAAACTATCAATTAGTTTTGCTGTGCCAGCTTTACCACCTACCTGCTCATAGAGCGATAATTTAGGTGTATTAGTACAGCCGGCTAGTAACATTACACATAATAAAAATACAGAAAGGTTTTTCATTACCAATACCCTGTTACCGACACATACCAGCCTGTTTGATCATTTGCACCAGCAATTCGCCCTAAATTTAAATATGCAGCAATGACACTCACACTTTTATTTGGCATCCACGCTACAAATAAATCTTTCCAATCTTGTTCGCCTAGGTTTAAGTTATTTGATTTTTGACGATACTCAACGCCAACGGCAACTTCGCGACTAAAAAATATAGCTGTACTACCTTCAAATAATACTTTGCCGCTACCATTTACCCCGCCGTAACCCAGTAAACCAAGCTGATTAGCCTCGCTGTATCGTGTGGTTACGTTCCAAAACCAGTTATAACCAGCAATAGCCCCTAAATGTAATTTACTCGCAGCGAGGTAGTAGTCAGTGCCGCTAGTATCTTCTGCGCCTACAAGTGTTGCAACACTGCCACTATCCAGTGATTTATGCTGAATACCTAAGCTAAGTTGTGGCCAATCACTGTAAACAATATCGCCGTATAAACGTATTTTAGCACCTGTAATTGACTGCTCTATTTCAGTATCAAGTGCTGGTACATCAAAGCGCTGTTGGGCATAGCTCAGTTCTACACGATTAAATAAATTAAGCTGTGCACCACATACATCAAGTGTGTAGTCGGTTACATCTGCGCGGCTACAAAAGCCATTTACCGAAAACTCATCATCACTTGCGTATCCAGCAAGCTGTGCCCATGGCACAATTCCGCCGCCTCCGCTGCCTTCTATTTGAGAGACTCCCGGCGTAGCTAGCAGTTTTCCATTGCTTGCAACACTCGGTAAAGTAAATATTAATAACAGACTAGCTAATAAACATTTAATTTTCTTCATAGTATTCCTCTAGCCACTCCTCTAATAGTTCTGCTTTTAGAGGCCTACTTAGGTAATATCCTTGTGCATGGTCGCAATGCATACTTTTAAGTAGATTTAACGAGCCCAATGTTTCAACACCTTCCGCTACAACCGAGAAGCCTAGCTGGTGCCCTAACGTGATTGATGATTGCACTATAAATTGATCTTTTTGTGACTCATCAAGTTTTAAAATAAAGCACTTGTCTAGTTTAAGCTCATCAATAGGCAGCATCTTTAATCGGCCAAGTGATGTTTGCCCTACACCATAATCATCTAATGATATTTTAACGCCAATTGCCTTAAGATTTTCGAGCGCTTTAATGCCTTTCTCTTCGTTTTCGATCATATCGCGCTCAGTAAGCTCAATAGTGATCAATTTAGGATCTACTTTATACTTTTTAAGTGTGCGTACTAATGCGGAATGAAAACCTGGAAATGCTATATCTTGCGCAGATACATTTATTGCAGCCTGTAAGTTTATATTTTTAGATTGCCAATCAGCGACTTGTGCAATAACCGTATTAACTACCCAAGCGGTTAGCTCAACTATAAGCCCTGACTGCTCCGCTAAGTCAATAAATAGCTCGGGATTAACCCAACTTCCGTCTTTTCGTTGCCAACGAATAAGTGACTCAACCTTATCTATTTTTTGCGTTTTCATGTGTAGTTTAGGCTGATAAGTCATAAATAACTGGCCATCGTCATCACTAATTGCCTGCTTTAATTCATCAAGCATTATTAAGCGTTCTAAATGCGCTTCGTCCTCACCATTTTGATAGTGATGTATGCTTTCTTGATTATTGGCTGCACTTTCTACTGCAATTAGTACACGGCGCATTAAGTCATCACTCGCAATACCTTGCGTAGGATACTGCACAATGCCCGCACTGAAGCGTAAATTAATTTTAAGTGTTTGAATTGTATAGCACGCTTGTAATTGTGCCATTAAACCCACAATACCGCTTTTTTGCTCACGTACTGCAGCAGTCGGAAATACCGTTAAAAACTCATCGCCACCAATGCGTGCATGAAAGCCCCCTAACTCGTCCGAAAATTCACTTATTCTGCAAGCGACCGCTTTTAAACAGTCATCGCCGATGCGCGGGCCTAACTTGTCGTTAATATGACGAAGACCTTTTATGTCTATTGCAACAAGCGTGTACTCGCTTGATGAATCTAACTCATCATCAAGCACCTCAAGCATTGCTGAGCGGTTATAAAAGCCTGTTAGGGAGTCGTGTCGGGCTTGAAAGCTAATTTGTTGCTCGCGCTGATTAATGTCGTTACCCATGCTATCAAACGCGGCTACTAAAGTGTCTATTTCGGCACTTTGCCTTTGACCTTTAAACTCAAAGGCATAGTTACCTTGCGCAAATTGCCTTGCAATTACAGCTAGTTGGGTGAGCGGTGTAGTCAAGTTATTTGCAAATATACTGCTCGTAACTACGCCCACAAACATAGTTAAAATAGCTAAAATAATAAGTGTAAATAACAGTTTTTCAAAGTCATTATAGCTTTGTGTTAAATCAGCACTCAGTAAAATAATTATGGGATGAGTCAATAACGATGGTAGGTCTATATCGCGGTTACGGTACACCAAATATTCACCAAAAAAGCGTGACGTGGTTACGGTACTAAAATAGCTAACAGGTTCAAATTGCTCAGGGCGATTAGCTAATGAGCTAATAACAATATCGTCAGCACTGCCTATAAAACTTACATCCATGCCTGTTAAGCTTTTTAGTTCATGGGCTACATTGCCATCAATTTTAAAACCCACCAAACTATAGGCTACTGTTCGTGGCGCTCTTACGGGTAATAAAATAATTTGGTAAAGCTCGTTATTAAGCACCACAAAACTAGACTCTTCTGGCGCACTTAAAAGCTCTTCCATTAGCGGTTTTAAGTCATGTGCAAAAGCATCTTCATTTGTATTAGCCGAAATTAGCTTACCCGATAAATCAAGTAACAGCATTAATTCGGCATCAATACGCTGACTATGGTTAAACAACACACTGCTGATTGTTCCTGCATCTCGCGTTGCTACAGCTTGCTTAAAACCAAAATCGGAGGTGAGTACTTTTGCTGCGGTTAGTAGTAGGCTTTCTTTTGATTTCAAATATTGCTTATAAACATTTTGCGCTACAGTAATATCTTGATTTACTTTTTGTTCTTGAAATTTACTCGTAGACCACCAAAAACTAAACAAGCTGACCATAGTGGTTAATAACACTAAGCCAACACATAAAATGGTTATTCGATTTCGTAAACTATTAGTCATTACCAGCCTTAAACTTACTACCAAAAGTATTTCTAGGTGCTGGAGAGGATGTGTTTACAGCTATCTGTAACTGTTTTTGAGAATTAATTGTTATCATTTTTTTATTCTCCAATGGCGCTGTTTGCAAAGGGTGCCACACACTCACTTGTGCAGGTAGTGTATTTATAGGCAAACTAACATAGCCTTTTTTATCTGTTTTATATACGGATTCACTACTCGCTACATAAATATAGCCCACCATAGAATCATGAATATTACACCCTAAAACAACAACCCCTTGTTGCTCAAACGTAATGGGCTCTTTTGGTTGCCCTGAATATAATCTTAGTTGAAAAGGCTTAGCTTGTGAAAAAGAATAAACATGATGGCGAATATTATCGCTGTTAGGAAAGTTAACTTTTTGACCCTGTTGTACAACTAATAATTCGGGTAAAAACTGCTTATGAACTTAATCCATAATAGCAAGGGGCAAATTTGATGGTGTGGCTTGTTTGTCAGCAATATTAAGCTCAACCACTGCACCTGATAACTTTTGACCGTGTTGATCTTCTATTACTAAATCAATATTAGCACTTAAAGCAAACTGACTAAAAAACAAACCTATAGCTAAGAAGTAATGACTTTTAGCAAACTTTTGAAATGCCCGTTCAAACATAACAACACCTAAATATTAATGTTAGGTTAAGTTAATTAGAGACGAGCAATAATTGCAAGAATTATAGCCCAGTAACTAAAAATAAAGACTTAGTTACTGGTTTTGTTAGCACTTAAGTGCTGCTATTTAACAATTAATCCGTAATCGTTATCTAAAATAGTAATTACTTCTTGGCGAGGATCTTCAGGGATCACAATATCTTTACCCACAATTTTGCTCGCTATACCAACATAGGTATTTGACACTTCAAGCATTACTGATTCTGGTAAAATATAATCTTTTGCTAATTGCTCACGCTCACTCATGCGATCTTTATTTAATAATACGTCGCTCTCTGGCACATTATTAATAAGTAATTGGCGAAAACCTTCTTTAGAATTTTCAACAATGTTACCGTTTTTGTATGCAGCTTCATCCCAAATACGTGACGAATCAGGCGTGCCTACTTCATCAATATATATAAGCTGTTGCGCGCCATTTAAACCCTCTACATAACCAAACTCAAATTTTGTATCTACAAAAATCTGGTCAAGCTTCGCTAGTTCATCACTAATTAATCTAAAACCTTCAACTAACAGCTTTTCGTATTTTGTTACATCATCTGCCGATTTAAAGTTAAATACATCTAAATTATTAGTAATGTTAGCGCGGGTAATATTTACATCATCAACGGCTGGAATATCAGCAACGCCTTCAATAATACCTTTTGTTGATGGCGTAATTAGAACGTTATCAAGTTTTTGATTGGCTTTTAAGCCCTCTGGTAAATCAATACCACAAAAATTACGTACACCTTTAGCGTAATCGCGCCACATGCTACCTGTAATATACTGGCGAGCAATTGCCTCTACTTTTACAGTACTGGCTTTGCGTACAATCCACACATATGGATGCGGAATATCAACAATGTGGTTACCCGCAAGACCCGCTTTATCAAATAACTTAAACCAATGGGCTGCAACCGAGTTTAATGCTATACCTTTACCTGGTACGCCATTTAAACCATTTTCACCTTGCCAAATGCAATCAAATGCAGAGATTCGGTCTGAAATAACCATAATCGCCAACTCAGTACCCTGTGGCACTTTGTAGCCTTTATCTTTAATTAGTCGCGCGCTGTCTTCATCAGTTAACCAATAAACTGAACGAACTTTACCGCTGTGTACTTCACCTTTGGTGCGAATGGGTAAATCATCGTTTACGTCTAAAACTTTATAGCTAGTCATGCTATCTCCGGGGTTAGGGATGCTCTTTGAGCAAAGTATGGTATGGGGTTATATGGACTGTATAATAATCTAGCCAACCTCAAAGCTCAATCGGATGCTTAAAACAAATAAAGGCATATTTATAAGCGAGTTAGTATAAGGTAAACTTTCTACGTGGGCTGAACAGCTTTTATTAAATCATACAGCAGCTTAAGTGACGATTAGTCCATAATACCATCTAATCAGTGTTTAACTACTTTAGCTAATGAAAAGCACACCTTTGGTAGTATCAATAACTCAATTTATTAGTAAGTATTTAACCCGAGTTTAATCTTTATCAGATTTATACAGGTATACATTTAATGATCAGTCTAAAAAGCCTTACTTTTAAGTGGCATAAAAGCGATAGCACACCCACGCTCAACATAAACGAGCTAGTTATTGAAAAAGGTGAGCATATTTTTTTACATGGCCCTAGTGGCTCTGGTAAATCTACATTATTAGCGATTCTTGCAGGTATCAATACAGCTACTAGCGGTGAGGTATCAATTTTAAATCAAAACCTCAGTACGCTAAGCAATACTACCCGTGATGTTTTTAGAGCGGATCACATTGGCTACATTTTTCAAAACTTTAACTTACTCCCTTATTTAACACCTATCGAAAATATAACGCTTGGGTGTGAGTTTTCAAAAAGCCGCAAACAAAAAATATTAAAACAGTCATCAAATAAAAACTCTGCATTACAACAAGAAGCCATACGATTATTAAATGCTTTAGGCCTTACTGCGCAGTACCACCATAAAAATGTAGCGACATTGAGTATTGGACAGCAACAGCGCGTTGCTGCAGCTCGCGCATTTATAGGCAGTCCTGAATTAATAATTGCTGATGAGCCCACCTCCGCACTTGATACAAATAACCGTGAGAGCTTTATAAAATTACTGTTTGAGCAGGCAACGTTATCTAATAGTACCTTGGTATTTGTGAGCCACGATGAAACACTAAAGCCTTTATTTGACCGCTCCATTGACCTTATAAGCTTGCAGGAACAAGTATGATTCTCGCTAAACTCGCTTACAAAAGCTTATTAAACCGTCGTGCAAGTGTACTGCTTACACTATTTACTATCGCAATTAGTGTAATGCTACTTTTAAGTATTGAACGTGTACGAGTTGATGCTAAAAGTAGTTTTAGCAATACCATTTCGGGCACTGATTTAATTGTCGGTGCACGTACCGGCGACATACAGTTGTTGCTTTCGTCAGTATTTAGAATTGGCCATACTAATAACGCCGTAAGCTGGAAAAGTTATGAATACATAACAAGTCAGCGAGGCGTGAAATGGAGTATACCTATAAGCCTAGGCGACAGCCATAAAGGCCAAGCAGTACTAGGCACAACACTTGATTATTTTAGCCATTATCTCTTTGCAAAAAAACAAAATTTAACCTTTAACAAAGGCCACCCTTTTGCTGCAATTAACGAAGTGGTGCTAGGTAGTGAAGTTGCAAATAAATTAGGTTATAAACTTAACGACTCTATTGTTATATCGCACGGTATGGGGAACACCAGTTTTCATCATCATGACGATAACCCATTTAAAATCGTCGGTATTTTAAATCCAACAGGCACGCCTGTTGATAAAACATTGCATATACCTTTAGCTGCAATCGATTTAATTCACGGCGGATCAAGTCCAGTTCACGCTGAACACGAAAAGCATAATGATTTAACAGGTCATCCTAAACAAATTACGGCATTTTTAATGGGGTTTAATTCGCCTTTATACACACTACAAATTAGGCGCAATATAAATCAATATAAGCAAGAAGCCCTGCTTGGCATTATGCCAACCGTAACACTTAAAGAGTTATGGGAAATGCTCGCCATAGTAGAAAAAATACTGTTACTATTCTCAGCAGTTGTCGTGTTAGTAAGCCTACTTGGCATGCTAACGACATTGCTTGCAAATTTAAGTCAGCGTCGTCGCGAACTTGCTATATTACGTTCGGTAGGCGCTCGCCCTTGGCATTTATTTACACTTATAAGTATTGAGTCACTAATGACCACTTTACTTGGTTGCCTAGTAGGTAGTGCGCTTTATTACTTAGTTATTTTTTCAGCCGGCGGTTACTTACAAAGCCATGCCGGTATAAGCGTAAATATCACAATGCTCTCTTACTATGAACTGGGCTTAATCGGCGTTATTATGGCAGCCGGTTTTATTATTGGCTTAATACCCGCTACTCGCGCTTATTTTTATTCACTCAGCGATGGTATGAGTATAAAAGCATAATTTTTAGGTATTTTATGACATTTTTTAAAACAGCTTTTCAGTACATTGCTGCTATTAGCTTATTATTTATAAGCGTAGCGAGTTATGCTAATCCACCAAAAGAAATTTTTTGGGAAGACTTAACCCCTAAAAACCACGTGCAAATAGACACTCAAGCACAAGCTAATCACGAAGGTAGCGATCAAAACTGGGTGCAACCCGATTTAGATGCGCCAGTAGTAAAAGCACTTGATGGGCAATCGGTGAGTTTACCAGGTTTTGTTGTGCCACTTGAGGGCGATAGCGAAGTCATTACCGAGTTTTTACTCGTCCCTTATTTTGGCGCCTGTATACACGTACCACCACCACCGCCGAATCAAATAGTTCATGTAACAATTAAAGGTGGAGTACCAATAGATAGCCTATACGACGCAATTGTTGTAACAGGAATAATAAGTACAGAAACGTGGTCGGGCGAAATAGCCCAAGTAGGATATAAAATGAAGGCGGTAGGTGTAGCACCGTTTGAACTTTAGTAAAATAAAGGAGAATATTAAATTATTTGCATGAACACTTAATTTTGTATTCACTTTCAATATATAAAAATTAGTAACTTTTAAGTTAACAAAGGAACAATCTGTGCAAAATCAAGATCTGCTTTCTCTAAATAAAACCAGCGAATTTAAATATTTGTTTTTTGTAAATTTATCATATTCCTTTAATGTTTTAAGACCCATAGAGCATGAAATAAAAAAAAGAGGGGGTAGCGTCGCTTGGTTTATTCCTGAGGGGAGCGAGGCTGAAAGCTTTTTACAACCCGACGACCATCAGCTACTTAGCATAAAAGAAGTGAAAGAATATAACGCTAATGCCACGCTTGCACCTGGCAATGTAATACCTCATTTTTTTCCGGGGATCAAAGTACAGGTTTTTCATGGCTTTGATTCTGGCAAAAAAAATAAATTTAATATTAGAGGTTTTTTTGATTTGTACTGCACGCAAGGCCCTAATATAACGCAAGGTTTTAATGATATTAATGATGGAACTTGCGATGTAGTAGAAACAGGTTGGTCGAAATTAGATCCCCTATTTACTCAGCACAAAGATATAGCATTATACCAATCAGATAAGCCCACTATATTATACGCGCCCACTTTCTCGCCAAAGCTAACAAGCACCTATAAACTTTACCCTTATATTAAAGAGCTACTCGAAAAACAAAAATGGCAGTGGATAGTAAAACTTCACCCAAAAGCGACAAACGAAGAAATTGAAATGTATAAATCACTTGCCTGTGAAAACCTTACATTTATTACCACGGGCGATGTAATTCCGATACTTCAAGCAACTGATATTATTTTATCGGACACATCATCTATTATCACTGAATTTGCGTTACAAGAAAAAGTCGTCGTTGCATTTAACAATCGTAAACCCAAAAATTGGATGATTAATTTCAGTAATGAAGCCGATTTAGAAAGTACTTTAATCAGTGCGTTTCAAAAAGATGAGCATACACTAAAAAAAGTAAAGCAATACTGCGACAGTGTTCATCCATACAGAGATGGCAAGTCGAGCATGAGAGTACTTGGAGCTATCAACAATTTAATTTATTCTGGGACTGCTCACTTAAAAAGAAAACCGCTAAATTTACTTCGTAAGCTAAAAATTAGAAAAAGCTTAAAATATTACTGGTGGTCTTAAACCTTTAAAATCGCGTGTAAAAAACATTACACGCGACTTTAATAAGTTTTATGTTATATCTTACTAAGTACATCACGCAATATAGTGCTCGAGGTGTGAGTAGTGTAAGGAAAATACATTATTTCAACGCCTCTTTTTTCAAAATCGTCCTCTATTGCGTTCCACTTGTCAGTACCTTTCCAGTCATCTCCAACAAACATTTTGTCAAATCTTAAATTATTCCATGCCTCTAGTTTGTCATAATTAACTTGAGGAACCACTTCATCCACAAATTTAATAGCTTCAACTATTTCCAACCTTTCTTGAAAAGGTATTACCGGTTTTTTATTTTTACCAGACATAGATAACTCATCACTAGTTACCCCTACAATAAGATAATCGCATTCTAATTTTGCACGCTTAAGCACGTTAAGGTGACCAATATGGAATAGATCAAAAACACCTGTGGTATAACCAATTTTTTTCATTTTAAACCCTAAAACTCGAAAATAACGTCCCAATAATACAATAATCTCGTACCACTTTCTGAATATTTTTATAATATTAAACATTTACACTAATAACCTAGAACCAGCATAACCGAGCATAAACATAAATAAAATTAGAATTGAATTCACAACTGCAGGTAAGTTATTGCAATTAGCTCCTCTACATTTTAATGTTGAAGCTTCTCTACAAATATTTAGTAAAACTGACAACAAACTATTTAAGTACCCGACCACCCTGCGCATGGTAATAAGTTTATCTTCTTAGAATAGATATGAATGTTTGGTAAAGTTTTAAAAACAGATAAAACCAAAATAACTACTTTTGGCAATTTGAGCAAAAAATAGTACTGCGCTGCCCTAATCTAATTTCTTCTAATTCGTTTTCGCACGTCATACATGGCTTACCTTTACGCCCATATACCAATAACTCTTGAGCAAAATACCCTGGTTTACCATCACTTTGTGCAAAGTCTTTAAGCGTTGTACCACCTTGTATTATAGCCGCAGCAAGCGTGTCTTTTATAATAGGGATAAGTGCTTGATAACGTTTGAGCGATACTTTTCCCGCTTCTCGCTTTGGATGTATACCCGCTTTAAATAACGATTCATTCGCGTAAATATTACCAACACCAACAACCACTGCGTTATCCATAATAAACTGCTTTACGGGTACTTTTTTATTGCGCGATTGCTCATACACACGTTTAGCAAAAAAATCATCAGTAAGCGGCTCAGGACCAAGCTTAGAGAGTAGCTTATGCACTTCACCTGGCTCTTGCCATAAGCAGCAACCAAAGCGACGAGGATCGTTTAAGCGCAGTGCTTTACCGTTGCCAAAAATAAACTCTACATGGTCATGCTTTTTAAGCGGCTCACTTTTATCTACGACACGTAAATTACCTGACATACCCAAATGTAAAATAGTGCTTCCAAGCTCACAGTGTAAAAGTAAATATTTAGCTCGTCGTTCAATACTAGTAACAATTAGCCCTTCAAGCTGATACACGTCATCAGGCACTGGCCAGCGCATACTGGCATTGTAAATATTTACCTTTGTGACAACTTGGTTTTGTACGTGGGGAGTGATGCCCATTCGGCTCACTTCTACCTCTGGTAATTCAGGCATTAATTCGACTCACTTTGTGAAAAATCAAAACTAGGAAATAACTGCTGTGCAGTTTTTAAATCGAGTGCGAGTATTCGTTGGCTACTCTTTTCGAGTAAGTAATATTGCCCATCGCCTTTATAAAGCAAATAAACCCAAGGTAAACTCTCGCCAGCCAACTCAAATGTAGCAACATATAAAGGCGCATTAGGATTAAAAACAACAGATTCGTTAACACCCATTAACTGCGCGCTTTGCCATTGGTTAATTAAATCACTAAGTTGCTGCTCAGATGCTTGCCACACAAGCGGTATGTCTTTTTGTAGTGGGGTTGTACGCCAGCTTGTTCCTATTCGCTCAATTTTTTGATCAACAAATTGCAGTGTCAGTACAAAACTTTGCTGGGGGAGTACGGCTTGTAATGTTGGTTTATCCTCCCCTCCTAAAAGTTGCTTATGCCAGCCATTTAAAAAGAAGATCATAATCAACATCGAAAATATTATAACGTTGTTCCAACCTTTACGGCCCAGTCGCATATTAATACACCTAGTAAATTCAAGATTTTAAAGTGTAACTAAAACTTAATTGCGCTGTCTATATGTTAAAGGCCGCAGACTTTGTTAGAATATCGGCAAATTTAAAGGAGTTCCGTCAATGTCTATGTATGTAGTGGGCCATAAAATCCCAGATTCAGATTCTATTTGTGGTGCAATTGCACTGGCTTATTTAAAAAACCAAATCGATGAGCCTGCAATCCCAACTCGTCTTGGTGAAATATCACCTGAAACTCAATTTATCCTTGATAAATTTGGCTTCGAAGCACCAGAGCTTAAATTAAGCTACGCGGGTGAAGATGTGTATATTGTAGATCACACAGAAAAAACACAAGCACCAGACGATATCGACCAAGCTCGCGTTGTTGGCGTGGTAGATCACCACAAATTAGGTGACCTAACATCATCTACTCCGCTTGAATGCTGGATTCGCCCTGTTGGTTGTTCAAATACCATTATTAAAATGATGTACGACTTCTACAGCGTAGAAATCCCTAAAGACATCGCGGGTATTATGATGTGTGCAATTTTAAGCGACACTGTCATATTTAAATCACCAACATGTACCACTGCCGATATTAAATGTGTTGAAGCGCTAGCTGAAATTGCAGGCATCGAAGACTTTAAAGAATTGGGTATGGATATGTTCCGCGTTAAATCTGCGGTAGAAGACACACCAGCACGTGATTTAGTAATGCGTGACTTTAAAGATTTCAACATGAACGGTAACCTAGTAGGCATTGGCCAACTAGAAGTAATCGACCTTGCTGTTTTTGACGATATTAAAGCAGACCTTGCAGCCGATATTGCTAAGCTAAAAGTTGAGGGTAATCGCCACTCTGTATTTTTACTGCTTACCGATATAATGAAAGAAGGCTCAGAAATGCTAATTGTATCTGACGATGCAAACTTAGTTGAGCAGGCTTACGGTGTAAAACCAGAAAATGATAAAGTATGGTTAGAGGGTGTACTGAGCCGTAAAAAGCAAGTAGTACCACCACTACAAGATGCATTTTTAAAAGCTTAAACATGTAAAAATAAAAAGCCGATATTTTTAATATCGGCTTTTTATTTTTAAACTTTCCTCAATTCAATATAAACAATTACAAACACAGCTCTCTAAATGGCAAAGTAGCTGCGCCAATTGATACCGGAAAATTATTAATATTAGATACCACCAACTTAGGCATTGGCCGCTTGGCGCCACGTCTAAATTGTGCATAAACCTCAGTACGTGCAATAACCTTTTCAGCCAATTCTTTTGGAATATGGCCACCAATAATAATCGCTTCAGCATCTAATAATGCAGAGCAACAAGTTGCCACTAAATCAAATGAGTCTTGAACTTTAAACAGCCACTCTTCAACGCCTGGCCAATCGGGGTCAAAGTTGTCGTGCAGATCGTAAATAGAAGTAACGGCTACGCCATTTTTTTTCAAAATACGTTTTAGTAATTCAAGATTAGGGTGCGCATACAATTTAGGCGGTAGCATGTCGCCAAGCTCACCTGCGTTTCCGTAAGTACCACGCAGTACATCGCCATTATTTACAATACCGCCACCAAATGCGGCCGATACAAACATATAAACAAAGTTTTTGTACTCACGACCAATACCAGCAACGCCCTCACCTGCAGCTGCGCCTGTTGCATCGTTAACAACCCAAGTAGGAAGCTGAAAATACTGCGACACAATATCGATAATATCAACCTGCGACCACTCTTCCAGCATATGATGGGTATTCATTTTCCCATCCATTGAGCTAAAAAAGCCAGAGATACCCACGCCCATTCCTAGTACTTTTTCACTTGGGATGTCGCGCTCAGCACTTATATCTTCCACCAGCTTTTGTGCACATTTAAGTACATTATTAATGCTCATATCCGACATTAGCTGCATATGGGTGTAAACCACCTTGCCGGTAAAATCCATTACGGCAATCGAAATAGCATCAAGCAAAATAGCTAAGCCAAAGGTAAATCCGTAATCGGGGTTAAGGGCAATGCCAAACCCTGGCTTACCTTTTTTATTTGGAATTAGCGTATCGCTTTGCACTATTACGCCGTGCTGGGTTAACGACTTAAGTAAACGCGACACAGTTTGTTGTGGAATACGAGTTGCGCTCACAATATGACTCTGTGTTACGCACTTCTCCCAAAACACCACTTTTATAATATCGCGCTCAATATCTTGAAATAGCTTTTCGCCTTTTCCAAGCTCAAAACCAGAGCGTAATAAGTTACTGTTGTTTAACGAAAACATAGGTATTAACCCTAACAAAATTGGAGCACAAGATTACGTGAAACCATTATAAAGAACAAGTAGGCAAACTGCGCCTATTCAATCACTATCACTCTAAAATCATTCACATTTGTGTTAGTTGGCCCAGTAATAATTAAATCATCAATGGCTTTAAAAAACTGATGGCTATTATGACCTTCTAACTGTGCGTGTAAGTTTTCGCCAGCATCTTGTGCGCGAGCAATCGTACTGCTATTTATGTAAGCACCCGCTACATCTTTACTACCATCTACACCATCGGTATCACAAGCAAGTGCGTAAATACCCGCTTCGCCATTAAGTGCCTCAGCCAACGCCATTAAGTATTCTTGATTGGGCCCACCATCGCCATAAACATCAGCAACAGTTACGGTAAGCTCTCCACCAGAGAACAACATAACGCGCTTGCCTTGGGCTTTTTGCTCAAGTGCGATAGCCGCATGTTGCTTTGCTACTTCTTTAGCCTCGCCTTGAATATCATATCCTAGCACCAGGGTTTCCCAGCCTTGATGCTGTGCAACACTTATAGCGCTATCAATAGCATGCTGCGCATTTGCAACAATAAAGTACTCACCTGTGGTATCGGCAGCTCTTTCTTGCTCAGGTTTTAATAAATGCGCTTGAACCTCTTTAATTACCGGCCAATTGTACTTTTGTAAAATAGCCAGTGCATCGGCTTTAGTACTGCCATCGCTAATAGTCGGACCTGATGCTATATCACTTGGTTTATCCCCTACTACATCTGAAATAATGAGCGTAACGTAATCCGACTTAGCGGCCTGCGCTAACTTGCCGCCTTTAACAAGTGACAACTGCTTACGCACTACATTTATTTCATCAACGCTTGCACCACTTCTCAGTAAAAATTGGTTAAGCTTTTGCTTTTGTGAAAAAGGTACATCATCAACAGGTAGGCACATCAACGACGAACCGCCACCCGAGATAATAAACAAAATAGGAATATCAGCCGGATTGTTTTTTACAAGATCCAATAACTCTTTACCTGCAGCTAAACTGTTATCATCTGGTGTTGGGTGGTTTGCACTAAGCACTTTAATTCGCCCAGTATCGCTACTACTTTCGTATCCATAACGCGTTACCACTGCGCCAAAGCATCTTTCACCATAAAAGCGATTAACTTCAGCGGCCATTTCGGCGGCGGCTTTACCCGCTCCCACTACACACAACCCTTTGCTTGCATCTATATTTTCTAAATACTTACTCATGCAAGCACTGGGTTTACAGGCATTTACCGCAGCGGTAAATAAATCAATTAAAAACGATTTTTTAGAATCCATTAGTCACAGCTCACGAAAAAATTGAAGGAATAGCTAAACAAATTAATATCATCACAATAAACATGCTAAGTAGCATAACGATATCTTTACCAGTTAAAATTGAGTTTGACACTGTCTCGGCATTTTGTACTTTTGTTACTTCGTTTACTTCTCGTGGAATTAAACGACTCGTCACATAAATAATCACAGCGGCGCTTACAAAACCGATAAAGTTCCACCAAAACCAGAAAATATCAGGCGCAAATACCGACACCAACAAGTTAATTAATACACCGCTAATTAAGCCAATATTGGCATGCAATGCAGCACTGCGTTTACTTAGTACAGCAACTAAAAATACCGCCAGTATTGGGCCATAAAATAACGAACCTACCTTGTTAATCGCTTCAATAATGGTTGGTGCAATATCGCCTGCAAAAAGTGATAACACAAGTGTAATTGCGCCCCATGCTAAACCTAAGTATTTAGCTAACTTTAAGTAAGATGGTTGGTCGAGCTCTTTGTTAGATATACGGCTGTAATCTTCAATACTTACGGCCGAAAGTGAATTAATCGCAGAGCTTAGTGACGACATCGCTGCCGACAAAATAGCGACAACCAATAAACCAATTAAGCCATGCGGTAGGTAATCTAGAATAAATATAGGCATCATCCAATCAGGATTATCTGCTGGAATTTTTGCTAAAAATTCAGGGTTAGTCATAGCCAGTGTGCCAACAATTAAACCCGACACACAATATAAAATGGTAATTGGGAAGCGCACTACCCCATTTGCTAAAATCATGTAGCGTAGGTTTTTAGGATCTTTTGCGCTGAGAGCACGTTGCGCTTGCGTTTGGTCACACCCATAGTAAGAAGCATAAAGTACCACACCACCAAAAATCATCGGTAAAAAGCCAAAGCCATCACCGCTAAAACCAAATGAATCAAACTTAATCGCTTCTAATCGGCTCGAGTCAACATTACTAATAAACGAGTCAACGCCACCTAAGTGATAAAGCCCAAACCCTATACAAGCAATAGTCCCCAGTACAATGATGATCATTTGAATCGCATCACCATATACTACCGCTTTCATCCCGCCTTGTAGTGAATATAAAACAGTTATAACGCCAGTTAATACAATGGCCTGCCATGCTTCTATTCCCATGGTGCCTTGTAGAATAAGCGATACCGCGTAAATCATAATGCCGGTGGCAAACGCACGACTAAATTGAAACACCACACTAATAAGTACACGGGTTGAGCGGCCAAAGCGCATCTCTAAATAATCGTAAATACTAACAATGCCGCTTTTATAAAGCTTGGGTAAAATAGTTGCTAAAATTAAAATCATCGCCAGCGGAACACCCAGCTCATACGAGAGCCATTGCATACCGCCACCTTCACGCAAACCAACAAATGCAGGAGCCGAAATAAAACTAATAGCCGAAAGCTGAGTGGCCATTACCGACAAAGCCAATGGTTTCCAACCTAAGCTTTTGCCCCCTAAAAAGTAATCATTTTTATTGGTTTGTTCGCGTAGCATAAATCCCATTACCAATAAGGCACCAAGATAAAGAGCAACTATTGAAAAATCTAATATATTCATAATTAATTCGCGTATTCACAATATGAAAACACTGCGCCTTTTCAAAATTAAAATACCAAACGGCTACCTGCCTTTACCTTTTTACTAAACAATCGTATTCAAAAAGGTAAACCTGTAACTAACTTAGCTGAAAAATGCATCACAATGCAAAAAGCCTATTAACCCAAAAGTGAGTTAATAGGCATAAAGCATTTATTTAAAAGTCGTATTTAACTCTTAAAGTAACGCGTCGTGGGAGAATCGGGCGACCTACAAAGTATGGATTATCTGCCGTTTGGCTATTGCCTAAACGTGGCGAACCTTCAGTAACACCGTCAGAATCAAACAGGTTAAATACCCCAACGCTTAAGCGTACTGTTTGCTCTGGTGCAACTTGCCAGTTATAACCTGCATCAAATCTAAATAAATGGAATGAATCAAGTTCTACAGAGTTTGCATCGTTAGCAAAGTTTTTACCTGTAAAGTTATGATAAATAGAAGCATCCCAGTCATCTGTGGTATAGCTTATAGATGTATTGAATAGTATTTTTGGTTTACGACGTAACTCGTTACCAATAATAGAAGGGTCTGAATCAAATTCAGTAAATTCGTGATCGGTGTAGGTCATGTTGGCATCAACAGCCCACTCATCAGTAATATCGTAACGACCTGTAAGCTCAACACCGGTTGCTTTAGTTGACTGCATTACTGGCAGCTCTAATACGCCACCGTTACCATCGTTTACAAAGTCTACGCTGCGTCTATCTTTTAAGTCAGTTCTAAATAACGCAACACTGCCGCTAAAGTCGTTATCAAAAAACTTAACACCTAGTTCGCCCTGCTCTACAATTTCAGCTTCGTAGCTAGCTGGTTCGCCTAAGTCATTAAACTGAATACCTCTAATTTCTGGGAAGAAAAACCCGCGAGATGCATTGGCATATACATTTAAATTATCAGTTAAGCGATATAACGCCGCCCCCGATACAGCAAACTCTGAAGTATCTACTTCACCGTAGGTCATTACACCACTACCGGTTGTGTTTACTTGTAAGTTAGATGCGAGTGATGGGTCATTATTTATTTGTACAACTTGGCTGCCTTCGCGGCTAATTTTGCCTTCAATTTCTTCGTAGCGAACACCAAAGTCAAAAATCCAATCGTCACTTTCCATTTGATCCGCTATATAAAGTGCTCGGCGGGTAGCGCTAATGGTTTGGTTAGTATAAGAAATACCTGGGCCACTAATGCCATTTTGTGTGTACTGAATTTCGTCGCCATTAACATCGGTATACGTTAAGTCGATTAAGCGAGGGTTGTTATTAAATTCACCTAAGTAAGTCGTAATAACGTTATCGTCGTCGGCTTCACTGTGAGAGAAAAATGTACCGACTGTAATATCATGGCTAAAATCACCTACATAAATACTTTTGATGATATTAAATTCTGCAGAAAAATCTTCAGCTGGGCGGTCACGGTCTAAAATGCGGTTAGCAAATAGTAAGTCATCACTTGCAAGTGCGATACCTGAATTAACATAAGAAAACTCAGCGCCGCTTGCATCACCTAAGCCACGGTTAGCTAAAAAGTCGTCTTGGCTTTCAGGTACATTAATAATACCGTCGCCATCTAAAAATAAATTAAATTCGTGTTGGTATTTAGCGTATTTACTGCGCATGTTAATAGAAAAATCGTTAGCGAGTTCTTTTTCAAATACCACTGAAATAGAACCACCTTTAGTAACCACACCATCACTGATTGGCGATTCATAACGACCATTTGCTGTATCGTACGTTAAGTTAGATACTTGCGCTGTTTGCAGTGATTCTACTTCACGACCATCGTTACCGATTAAGCGCTCACGGCTTTCGCCATCAAGTGGAATAGGTAAATAAAACTGAGCTTGGTCGTCAATGTACTGTCCGTAAACCGTAAATGATCCAGAGCCATCATCAAATTCTTTACGAATATTACCACGTAACTGAGTACCTTTAGTCTCAAGGCCTGTATCTAACGGGCCCTCGTCGTAACGGTAAAAACCAGAAAATGCGTAATATAAGCCGTCTTCATTAAGTGGACCGCTCGTTGCAAAATCTAAGCGTGTACGCCCTTGATCAGAAAGCTCCATTTGTACGGTACTTTGCGGATCATCACTGCCCGTTTTAGAAATATAGTTAATAATGCCGGCCACAGAGCCTTGGCCAAATAAATTAGATACACCACCACGCACAAACTCTACGCGTTCAATACCCAAATCGTTACGGTAATACACATCAAACGCCGATGAGTTCAAACCAAAAACACTCAAACTAGGTGAACCATCATAAGACAGCGGCGTAAACTGGAATTGACCCGACGATGGTAATCCTCTGACTTGTAGATTTGTAGCTACTTCACCGCCACCGCCTTCTACTTTAATACCCGGAATATAGCGAAGCACATCTGCTTGGCTACTTGAAGAAAGCTTTACCAGCTCGTCTTCGCTAATAGATGTTACTGATTGTGGAGTGTCTGAAATAACACGCCCTTTACTGGTACCAGAGACGATAATACGCTCAACGTTGTTAGCTTTTTTTGCTGTATCTGGTGCAGCTTCTTCTGCTGCATAAGCGCCCTGTGCGAGGCATAAAGATACAATAGAGGCGATCGTAGTTTTATTCACGGGTATTCTCCAATTGTGCTAGTTGTCTGTGTATTTACTTAGAGTGTGGCTAAGCAAAGCCGAAATAATCAAGTGAACATGTTAGTTTTTTGTTACTTCGAACAGGATTTAAGCACAGAAAAAAAACATTTACAACCCATAATGAGTGCTTTAATATTATCCAAATCGAAAATAACACACAAAGAGCACCCAATATGACTACTATAAACAGCGGTAAAATTGACTCAGCAACGGCTTCATCGCTTGCAGACCTTGCTACTAAAACACTTATAGCAAACGACTTAGGTGGCTATACAGTACCAACACATGGCCTATACCCGTTTCAGTGGAACTGGGACTCAGCCATTACAGCGCTAGGTTGGATGAAGTCTGACGAAAGCCGCGCATGGCAAGAAATTGATGTGTTATTTTCAGGCCAATGGGATGACGGCATGGTGCCGCACATCTTGTTTCATAAAGATTCAGATACTTATTTTCCAGGTCCTGACGTATGGGGATCGGATAAAAAAATCAAAAGTACCTCTATTTCACAGCCGCCAGTAGTTGCTACTGTAATGAAGGAGATGCTTGCCAGTGCGAAAGACAAAACACTTGCAGAACAGAAAGTTAAAGCGTTATTTTCACAAGTAGTTGACTATCATTTATGGTGGTACAACGACCGAGATCCTGAAAAAACAGGTTTAGTTGTAACCTACCACCCGTGGGAGTCGGGCATGGATAACAGTCCATCGTGGGATGACGCTCTTCAAGCTGTGCCATGTGTGGATTGGGAATATACGCGCCGTGATACAAGCCATGTAGACTCTTCTCAACGTCCACATAAAAGTGAATACGACCGCTTTTTATACCTTGTAGACTTTTTTAAACGTAACAACTTTGACAGTAAAGTAATTTACGAAACCAGCCCGTACAAAATGAATGACCTAGGTATTATTGCTATTTTACACCGTGCAACCAAAGATTTACTCAAAATGGGTGAACAACTTGGTTTAAACGATGCCCGCACTGATTACTTAGCACAGCGATTACAAAAAACAGAGCAAGCCATAAACACTTTATGGTGTGAGCAAAGTCAGTATTTTTATTGTCGTGATGTATTAACTAACAGCTTAGCGAAAGTTAAAACATCAGCTGCGCTATTAACTGTATATGCAGGTTTAACAAGCGATGAGCAAACTAAAATAATTAATACAGCCACTGAAGATTTTATTGAGTCGAGCCAATTTAGTGTGGCTTCTACCCACCCTAAAGAAGAAAAATACGAGCCACAACGCTACTGGCGCGGCCCTATTTGGTTACACATTAACTGGATGATAGCCACAGGCCTTAAAGAAGCTGGTTTTGTAACAACTGCTGAAAAAATTCAAGATGATACACGCAACCTCGTTGTTAAGTCAGGCTACTACGAATACTTTAACCCAGAAACAGGCGCAGGCTGTGGTGGTAAAGATTTCTCGTGGACAGCTGCAATAGCATTACATTGGCTACTTGACTAACAACTAAGGCAACATCATGAAACACACAATATGCTTTGGTGAAGTACTGGTTGATTTACTTTCAAATAAATTGAGCCAAAACAACAACGAACACGAAGCGTTTACAAAGTTTGCAGGCGGTGCGCCTGCAAACGTAAGCGTAGCCATTGCAAAGCTAGGCGGTAATGCCTACTTTGCAGGAATGCTAAGCACTGATAGCTTTGGCGATTTTTTACATAACGCATTAAAAGAGCAAGGTGTAAAAACCGATTTTATGCGTTTTACCAACCAAGCCAAAACCGCCCTTGCATTTGTGTCACTTGATAACGACGGCGATCGTACGTTTGAGTTTTATCGTGATAACACCGCCGATCTGCACTTTAGTAATAATGACTTTAGTAGCGAATGGTTTGAGCAATGCGATATTTTTCATATTTGCTCAAACACGTTAACCGACGAAAACATCAGAAACACCACCGCTTACGGTATTAAATTTGCAAAACAAAATAACTCAATTGTGAGCTTTGATATTAACTTGCGCCTTAATTTGTGGCCAAGCAATGCCAACCC
Source organism: Pseudoalteromonas sp. TP27 (assembly GCF_056470645.1). NCBI lineage: Bacteria > Pseudomonadati > Pseudomonadota > Gammaproteobacteria > Alteromonadales > Pseudoalteromonadaceae > Pseudoalteromonas > Pseudoalteromonas sp. TP27. The sequence goes on from NZ_JARDAK010000002.1 coordinate 297,161, forward strand.
TCGCGAACATATTTTACCATTATTAAAAGACTGCTCAATTATTAAAGCCTCAAAAGAAGAGCTTGAATACCTTGCGGGTGAGCAATCGAGTGATGAATTTATTGCCCAAACACTGAGTAACGGCTGTGAGCTATTTGTAGTTACTGATGCAAGTAACCCAATGTATTGGTTTACTAAACACGGCAAACAAATGCTTATCCCTAAAAAAGTAACTATGGTTGATGCTACTGCCGCCGGCGATGCCTTTGTAGGTGGCCTATTATATCAACTAGGCTTACAAGCACTTACACCTGTGAGCTTTAGTACGCTTTGTGAAAATAATTCAAAGCTAAATACTATTTTTGAATTTGCTTCGTTATGTGGTGCCCACGCCGCATCTTACAAAGGGGCATTTAACTCCCTACCTAATGAAAAATCTCTAAATGATTTTAGGAGCGCACTATGAAAAGCACACCTGATAACTTTAAAAGCCATGAGTTTTTAACGCAGCACATTAGCGACACGTTAGCGTTTTACGAGCCAAATATTGACGACGAACACGGTGGTTTTTACCAAAACTTTTCTGATAATGGTGAGGTGTTTGATAAACAAACGCGCCATTTAGTAAGCTCTACTCGTTTTGTATTTAACTATGCACGCGCGTATCAAACCTTTAATGACGAAAAGTATCTTAATCGTGTTAAGTCGGGGATTGAGTTTATTCGTAAGCATCACCTTGTTGAGCAAACTGGCGGCTACAACTGGTTATTAAAAGTTGAAAACGGCCAAGCTACCGTGCTTGATAACACTAACCATTGTTATGGTTTTGCGTTTGTTATTTTAGCGTACAGCTGGGCATACCGTGTGGGCGTTACAGAGGCGCGTGAATACCTCAACGATACATTTCAAACAATGGAAACACATTTTTGGGATGCAAAAGCCGGATTATATAAAGATCAGCACAACAGCGACTTCACAAAGTGCGATTCATACCGTGGCCAAAACGCCAACATGCACACTTGCGAAGCACTTATTGCGGCTTATGAAGCCACAAAAGACGAGATATTTTTAAACCGTGCGCTTACTCTTGCCGACAACATGATTAATCGCCAAGCTAATTTAATGGGCGGATTAATCTGGGAGCATTACGATATAAATTGGCAGGTCGATTTAGAGTACAACAAAGACGATCCTAAAAATTTATTTCGTCCGTGGGGCTTTCAGCCTGGTCATCAAACAGAGTGGTCAAAACTGCTTATGTTTTTAAATAAACATAAACCACAAAAATGGCTTATCGAGCGCGCTCAAGCATTATTTGATAACTCAATAGATGTAGCATGGGATAAAAAACACGGCGGTATTTGCTACGGTTTTGCCCCAGATAAAACTATTTGCGATGACGATAAATACTTTTGGGTTCAAGCCGAAACTCTGTGTTGTGCTGCCTATCTTTATCAAGCAACAGGTGATGAAAAATACCAGCAATGGTACGACAAAATTTGGCAGTATTCGTGGCTGCATTTAGTTGATCATAAATACGGTGCGTGGTTTAGAATTTTAACCGTAGATAACAAAAAAATGGATACCGAAAAAAGCCCTATTGGTAAAACTGATTACCACACTATGGGTGCCTGCTTTGATGTGTTGGCGTTATTAAAATAACGAAAAAATAGTTATATTTTGTTGTGTTGTGTAGACCTTTTAACCGCCATTTTGGCGGTTTTTTTTGCCTAATTGGTAGCGCCTTTGAATACACAATAATAATTATACCAATCTGCTTATATACGGGGTCTATTTAACGTTGAGAAAATTACGCTAGAACTAGGCAAAAATTTTTGTATCTAGTTGTTCTAAATAAAAAATTTTTAACGACGTTATAGTGCAATTTAATTCGTTAAATTGATCAAAGATTTATGCAGGTTGGTATTACTACAAAATATAATTTTGTACACGCCCTACTTTTAAAACCTAATATTTTGAATAACACAGCAATAGTAAAAAATTTTGCACGCCAGCGGCGTATAGTAATATTAAAGATAATAAAAAAGAGAAACAGGTAATGCCTAACGGGAACGACCGCCACACAATTAACGCCAAAGAACTTGTTGCTTGGCCGCGCATTGCAGCCATAGCCGCAATGCTAAGTTTTTCACTGCCCACCTTTATTACCGGCTTAGAAATTCATCATAATTCGAGTGTAAGCAATACGCTTTGGGCATTAGTTATTGGCTCAATTATTTTAACCATCATTGGCGGTGCCATGGGCTCGATAGGTGTAAAAAGCCGCTTAAGCTCTTATTTGTTAGTAAAAATAGCGTTTGGCAATGCCGGTGCTGGCATTGTAAATATAGCCTTTGCTTTGTCATTAATTGGCTGGTTTGGGGTAAATATTGACTTATTTTCGAATGCAGTAGTACGCCTACTAAGTGCTGAATTTAATATTATTATGCCTGAGTGGCCAATTGATATAGCTGCTGGCTGCGCAATGCTAATAACTACGTTATACGGATTTAAAGCTATTAATGTACTGGCTTCTATTATGATCCCTATTTTAGCTGTAGTGACCGCAATGATGCTATTTGGCGCATTAGATAACATGCCATTCGTTGATTTTATAAACTTAGAAAAGTCGGCTGACTTATCACTTGAAGATGCTGTAGCCGCTATTGTTGGTGGCGTTATTATTGGCGCAATTATCTTGCCCGATATAACCCGTTTTTCTAAACAAAAACGTGGCGGCGTATACACCTCTTTTATTGCTTATATGATTATTGAACTGCTCGTTATTTTTGTTGCTGTATTTGCAGCCGCCGCCATGCAAGAAACCGAAATATTGAGTTTAATGCTAGCGCTTAATTTAGGTTTTTCGGCATTTTTTATAGTAATTGCAGGAAGTTGGATTTTAAATTCGTTAAACCTATACAGTACCGCACTCAGTGTGGAGGCTACTTTTGCGCACTGGCATAAAAAGTGGGTTATTGTTTTATTAGGGCTAGTAGGAATTGGTGCCGCTTTTATAAATATTTTAGATATGTTTATTAGCTTTTTGGCTTTTTTGTCAGATATTTTTGTGCCCGTTGCAGGCGTTATTATTGTTGATGCATTATTTATAAAACCTCACGCGTATAACGCAAATACGCTTACTAATAACGCGCGCTTTTCTGTACCTGCATTTACGGCTTGGTTTGTAGGTGCGGCATTTGCAGTGTGTAATGGGGCGATATTTAACGTGTCATTGAGTGGCATTACCGTTATTGATGCCATTATTTTAACCGCAATTACTTATACTTTTTTTGTAAAATTGATCAAGCCAAAACCAGTTAACAAACCATAAGTACTTATAACTAAACAAGGCGCTTAATCAGCGCCTTGTTCGTCTTCTTCTATTTTCATTTCGTCTCGCCACTTTAGTTTTTCAAGCGGGTAGCCCAAAAAGAACTTGGCTCGCTCAAGCACGATACGTGTAGTTAATTTTTTAATCGTATAATTACTACTGCCCGTTAACTTATCGCACATTGCGTTAAGCGCCTGAATATCGGCAAAACAGCAAAACGAAATATAATCAATATCACCACTTAGCTGCATGCAATCCATTATTTCGGGGATATCGTGTATTTCAGCTAAAAACTTACGCCTAGCTGCTAAGCTGTTGTCCTCAAGTGTAAATTCCATATAAGCAAATACATGTTCACATATTTGTTCAAGATTTATATCGGCATGAAATGTACGAAAATACCCGGCTTCTTTTAATGCTTTAACGCGTTGAAAACACGCACTAGGAGAAAGGTTTACTCGCTCAGCTAACTCTACATTGGTGAGATCGGCAGTAAGATGCACTATCGCTAATATTTTTTGGTTATATCTGTCTATTTTTATTGTTTTTTTCATAACTGGTTTCACATTAAAAAATAATTAATTTTGTAAACCTATTGTCAAAATGTACATAAAACTTAGCGCCTATTGGATATTTTCACAATATGTTTGTGCTCATTTAAGGTTTTACAAAATATTATTTTGTCTGAAAAAGCGACAATGTTTGTACGTTAAAAACATTACCTTAGTCGTGACATTAGGACATATAACATGAGCAGATACAATAGAACAAAATTCCATAAAACGCTTTTAGCATCGGCGGTGAGTTTATCGTGCTTGTCACACGTTAATGCACAAGAACAAAATAATACAGCCAACACTATCGAAAAAATTTCTGTTATTTCTCGAGGACGTGTTGAGTCAATTCAAAACATGCCAGACTCTGTGACCGCCTTTAGCGCCGATACTATTGAAAAATCTCGTATTACCAGCTTTCGTGATGTTGCTAATTTAACGCCTAATTTATCGCAACTTGATAACTTTAGACCCGGCCTTGCGCGTATAACTATTCGTGGGTTAATTACACCGCAAGTGGGCGATCCGCCGCTTGCATTTGTTGTTGATGGTGTAACCGCCCCCGATTTAGAGTTTATTAACCAAGACTTAGTAGATATTGAACGCATTGAAGTTATGCGTGGCGCACAAGGTGCGTTGTACGGCAGAGGCGCAATTGGTGGTGCGGTGATTGTTACGACAAAAAAACCGATTGAAGACTTTGAAGGTAAGGTAAAAGGCTCAATTGGTAATGGTAATACCTATAACCTAAATGCAGTTGTGTCAGGGTCGTTAAATGATGAAAACACCGCTTATTTTAGAGCCGGTGGTTATATAAAAGATACCGATGGCCTTATTAAAAATACTTACACGGGCGATAAAGCCGATCCATTAAAAGAACAGTCTGTATTTTCGCAATTAGAATTTGAATTAACTGAAGACACATCAATAAATCTTAAAGGCAAATACACGTCAAGCGAAGCAGGTTTTGCTTACTATCAAGGCGTAAACGATGACACCATTGAAGACTTCTCAATTAATACCTCGCAAAATATTATTAACGAAGACGAGCGCGATGTATATGAGCTAAGCGCTAAGCTGACCCAGCATTACGATCTGGGTAAATTTGAATTTGTAACCGCCTACAGTAACTCTGAAAATGAGCATTTTTACGATGGCGACTACTCAGCCGATGCGACGTTTATAGATGAAGATGGCTTGTTTAGAGCCCCATTTGGAACTGAGGGATTATACGATGTTGAATCGTTAACTGTTGAGTCTCGGTTTATATCTCAGTCAGATCAGGAATTTAGATGGTCTGTGTCGGCATTTTATCAACAGCGCGACCGCGACACTGCGGTACTTTTTTATGATGACTTTACTGGTGCACAAATACTCACCCGTAAAGATTTTGCAAACGATGAACCTTACTTATCTATTATCGATAATAACAGCAGCGATGCATGGGCCCTTGCGGGGCAATTTAACTACGACATTACCTCGCAGTTAGAGCTAACCGCGGCTCTACGCTACGATCATGATACGCGAGAATCGTTTGACCCAACCAATAAAACAGATACTTACGCTAAAAAGTCGTTTAGCCAATTACAGCCAAAAGTAACTTTAGGATATCAAGTTACTGATGACTTTTTGCTATATACAGGTTATTCGCACGGATTTAGAAGTGGCGGTTTTAACGAACCAGCAGAAGGGATTAGCCGTACATTTAATCAAGAAGTGTCTGATAGTTACGAAATGGGCTTTAAAACGTCCTTGTTTGATAGCAAAGTAACACTCAATGGCGCCGCGTTTATAATTGATCAAGACGATGCCCAATTTACGCAATTTAACGTAGATTCCTTCACCCTCGAAAACTTATCAATTGATGAAGTACAAACCAAAGGCCTAGAGCTAGAGGCGGCCTATGCAGCCACCAGCAGCTTAAGCATAAACCTAAGCGCCGGTATTATTGATTCAGAAATAAAAAGTTTTGAACTGCGCCCAGAGCTTGCTGGCAAACCACAGTTTTGGGTACCTGAATATAACTACAGCATATCGGCCAATCATAATACGCAATTAAACGGCCAGTGGTCATTGTTCTCCCGTGCCGAGCTATTAATTGAAGGCCCTAAAACCTTTAGCATTGATATTCCAGATGTAGAGTCATCACGTTATACCTACCTAAATGCAGGTATTGGCGTTAAGTCTGAGCAGTGGACGGTGCAAGTTTACGTCGACAACCTCACTGATGAACGTGCCATTGAAGATATATTTTTATATGGCGACGGGATTACTGAACTTGCGCGCCAACCTAATAAACCACGTAGTTACGGCGTAGAGCTAAGCTACGACTTTTAATCTCAATTCTCAAATAGCTGCTTTAAATACCCTTAAAGCAGCCTCTTATTTTTTATATAACTAATAGCGATACACACATGCAAATTCTTAATCGTGAACAACTTATTGATATTTTATACGGCTGCGCCATTTTAGGTACTGGCGGTGGCGGTGAGCTAAGCGAAGGCATAAATTATATTGACGAAGCCCTTGCACTTGGCAAAACGTTTAAACTTATTAGCGCAGATGAAGTACCCGCAGGCGAACTTGTATGCACGCCTTATATTTTAGGGGCTATTTCGCCACTAACAGATGATGAAGAACACGCTTATGCTAACCTCCCACGTACAAGTAAGCATTCTATTTTAGCAGCTTACGAACGCACCCTTGAGTACATGAATAAAGAGTCTATTTACGGGACTATTTGCTGCGAACTAGGTGGTTCCAATACTGCGGTATCTTTTTATTTAGCGGCTATGTTTGACGGCTATATTATTGATGCAGACCCTGCTGGGCGAGCAGTCCCTGAAATAACCCACTCAACCTATTATTTAAACAACTTACCTGCAGCACCAATTATTACCGCTAACGAATTTGGCGAGTGCTTTATTTGTGAAAACGTAATGGACGACTTACGCGCCGAGACCGTAGTGCGAGCATTGGCTAAAATAAGCCGTAACGACATAGCAGCTATCGATCATATTCTTCCTATTGAACAAATGAAAGATGCAGTTATTCACGGCACGATAAGTAAAGCATTAAAGCTTGGAAGAGCAATGCGTGAAGCCAATAACTCAAATGACAACACGATTAATGTAGTTGCAAAACAAGGCAAAGGGTTCGTTGCGTTTAAAGGCGTTGTTAGTGCCTTTGAATTTAAAACACTTGAAGGGTTTACTATAGGTGAAGTTATTCTTACTGGTACTGGTGAGTTTGTTGGTAATAGTTATAAAATTACAGTTAAAAACGAAAATATGGCAGCGTTTTTAAATGACGATGTCCACGTTACCATCCCTGATTTAATTTGTTGCCTAAACACACAAGCGGGTACGCCAATCACCAACCCAAATTATGAAATAGATATGCCTGTATCCGTTATTATTTTGCCAGCACCTGTTGAGTTCACAACGCCAAAAGGGCTTTCTATATTTGGCCCTAATTACGCAGGCGTTAAGAGTGATTATCGCCCTGCTATAAAGAGTTAACTATTCAGCTATAACCTGAATTATTATAAAGCTTAGCGTGGTTAGCGCTTAACCCGTTAAGCTTTCATATAAATAACTCGCTTCCAATCTGTAATACCCTTTTAATTGAAGTTAAAAAACTATAATAAAAGCCTAAGATAAGTAATAATCACTAAATTCAGAGGTTAAAGAGTTGTTCATTATGTTAGGTTTTTGGTACAAAGAGTTTCCACAGTACCCTAAAGATCATAAAGATTTTTGGCGCACGCGCTTAATAGCTAACTCTTTGCTAATAACTACAATTTATTTTTTGGTTTTAACACTCCTCAACCTTTTTTACTTTGAAAGTTATGGCATTGCATTTATTGATGCTCTAGGGCTTTTTATATCATTAGGTATTTATACTTGGTTTAACAAAACAGCTAACGTAAATTTAGCCGCATGGGCTGTTACCCTAATGGTCGTTGGCTTAATAATGATGTTTGTTATTTCTGTAGGTGGGCATGCACATTCTTTATTTTGGGCGACGTTAATCCCGCCTTTTAGCTTTTTTTTAGTTGGAAGAAACTGGGGAAGCCTATTTAGTGCAGTCGCTTTTACTATTTGCGCATATCTTGTTTACTTACAACAGCAGCAAACCATAACAATTGGCTTAGGCTCTTTATTTAATCTTATTGAAGTAGGCCTTGCGCATATTTTGATTTTTAGGTTTTACGAAAAAACACGGTTTTCAGCCTACCAACATTTAGCAACGCGTAATATAGAAATACAACACTTAGCTGAGACAGACAAATTGACTGGCCTGTATAACAGACAAAAATTTGATTCTGAATTATCTCAGTTAATTGCTAAAAATGAAGTGTCAAAAACATCTAACTGCTTACTTATTTGCGACATAGATTACTTTAAAAACATTAACGATACTTATGGTCATTTAGTAGGTGATAGCGTTTTAAGTGAATTTGCCAATACACTAAAAAATAAAATGCCAAATAGCTCTCTAATTGCACGATGGGGAGGTGAAGAGTTTACTGTTATTTTATCAGGCACCTCCATAACCGATGCGGTGGCACAAGCTAATCAGCTAAAAGAGTATGTGGGCACTCATCCAATTGCAAATATATCTCTTACTATCAGTATAGGTTTAGCCCCTATTCAAACGGGTGATACTGTACTAAAGGTATTGGAACGGGCTGATAAAGCACTATACGAAGCTAAAAATAATGGCCGTAATTTAGTCTGTTGTAGCGATAACAATTTAACTATTACCGCTTATCCAGACTATATAAAACAGCTAAATCTAAATAAAGTTAACGCCTAAGCATACTGCCCACAAGCAAATCCGCAGCTCCAGGCGTACTGAAAATTGTAGCCCCCTAACCAACCCGTTACATCGGTTACTTCACCTATAAAGTATAGGCCTTTGGCTTTTTTGGCTTCAAAGGTTTTTGAGCTCAACTCGTCGGTATCTACACCGCCAAGTGTTACTTCTGCTGTTCTATAGCCTTCTGTGCCATTGGGTTTAATTTGCCAAGCGTGAATGTAATTTACTAACTCATCTATTTGGGCATGTGTAAGCTGATTAATATTACAATCTGGTATCGCTTTGCTTTCGTGCAGTATTTCTATAAAGCGTTTAGGTAAAATAGTTGCAAGGCTGTTTTTTTAACGACTTCTGGGCTTGTGTTTCACGCCAATCAGCAAGTTGTTGCCTTAAATCTATTTCAGGTAATAGGTTTATAGTTACAGCCTGCCCTGCTCGCCAAAATGAGCTTATTTGTAATATTGCAGGGCCCGATAACCCTCGGTGAGTAAAGAGGATATTTTCTTTAAATACAGCGCCGTCTTCGCTTGAAACTTCACATGGGATACTAATTCCCGAAAGTCCTTCAAAACGGTCTTTATCGTGCTGGTGCAAAGTAAATGGTACAAGTGCTGCCATGGTTGGCAATACATTTAACCCAAACTGCTCTGCAACCTTATAACCAATTGGTGTTGCACCCAGTTTAGGCATAGTTAAGCCACCCGATGCAATAACTAACGACTCACAGGTTAATGTTTCTTGCTCTGTGGTAACGCTATAGCCAGTTTCTGTTTTTGATACGCTGATCACTTCATTGCGTAGCTTTATATTTACTCCGGCCCACTCACATTCGGTCAGTAAAATATCAACAATGTCTTGTGCATTGTTATCGCAAAAAAGCTGGCCTAGTGTTTTATGGTGATACGCCAAGCCATGTCTATCCACCAGCTCAATAAAGTCATACTGTGTATAGCGACTTAAACATGATTTAACAAAATGAGCGTTTGTGCATAAGTAGTTATCCGGGGTTGCATTTTCATTTGTAAAATTGCAACGCCCACCACCACTTATTAAAATTTTACGACCTGGTTTTTTCCCATATCAAGTACTGTAACGCTTCGGCCACGGTATCCAGCTTGCGCTGCACACATTAATCCTGCTGCTCCCGCACCTATTACAATTACATCTACTTGGGTCATTTATTTATCTCATTAAAAAAATTGCTCGATTATAGCTAAGACGAAACAACAAATTTAGTTTTTTAATTGTACCAATCAGCATAAACATTAGAACACTTTAACGAATTGATATAAGCGCTTGAGTTAATCAATCGACTCTATTTATTACAAAAAACAAAAAACCCAGCCTAAGCTGGGTTTTTAAATTCTAAAAGAACTAAAATTACTTAATTTTAGCTTCTTTAAAAAGAACATGTTTACGAATCTTTGGATCAAACTTTTTGATTTCCATCTTCTCAGGCATGTTACGTTTGTTTTTGTCAGTAGTGTAGAAAAAACCAGTACCGGCAGTTGAAACTAAACGGATTTTATCGCGCATGATTCAGATCCTTAAACTTTTTCGCCGCGAGCACGGATTTCTGTAAGAACCGTGTCGATGCCTTTTTTATCGATAATACGCATACCTTTAGTAGTAGTGCGTAATGTTACAAAACGTTTTTCACTTTCAACCCAGAAACGGTGTGTTTGTAGGTTAGGTAGGAAACGACGTCTAGTCGCGTTTCTCGCGTGTGAACGGTGATTACCAACCGCAGGACGCTTACCTGTAACTTGACATACTTTAGACATGTCTATATATCTCCAATAACTTCGCTCGAGCTTAATTTAATCTAAGGCCGTGTATTTCTGCCCTAGAGATAAATCGAAGGGCGCTCTTTATACAGCTTTTACAGGCAAAGATCAAACACTGATCTATCCAATCAGCTCATATATGTAAATTTGATAGCGGCTAATTATAAAGATCGAATGCCCTTAGGGAAAGTAAAAACTGCATTTAAATTAAACTAATTTGCCAAAATACGTTAAACAGCTCATTTTTAACACACTTCTGTATCTAACAAAGCTAAATCAGGCCTCGCTCGGCAAACGAAACACACGTTTCTCCGCCCACAATGATGTGATCAAGCACACTTATGTCGACCAATTGCAGTGCTTGCTGCAATTTATTAGTAATAAGTTTGTCTGCTTGGCTCGGTTCTGCAATACCGCTTGGGTGATTATGCGCAAAAATAACAGCGGCTGCGTTATTTTTAAGGGCAGCCTTTACCACCTCACGCGGATAAACACTGGCAGAATTAATTGTGCCATAAAAAAGTATTTCGTCTTTTACTAATCTATTTTGACTATCTAGGTATAACACCATAAATACTTCTTGCTGCAAGCCTCGCATTTGAATAGTCAGGTAATCGTAAACTGAGTTTGGCGAATTAAACACGGCGTCTCGTTGGCAACGCTCCTGCATATAACGCTGGCTTAGCTCTAACACAGCTTGTAGCTGTACATATTTAGCAGTCCCTAACCCCTTTTGAGAGCAAAACTCTTCAATACTGGCATTAAACAGATTATGCAGTGTTTTATTCTCGTTTAATAAATGCTGAGCCAACTCAATTACATTCATTCCTGGCAATCCTGTTCGTAAAAATATGGCAAGAAGCTCTGCGTCACTGAGTGCTTTAGCCCCTTTTGCGATCAATTTTTCACGAGGTCGCAGTGAGTTTGGTAGTGAAGTAAGTTGCATTATTCATCCTTGAGAGGCGAAAGTGTCTTATAAATGTAATGCAAATTTAAAATTTAGCCTGTTATTTCGAATTAAAAAACTTCGCTGTACGGGTAAAGATTTGTTATTTTAAGCGCAATATTTAATAAGACTGATGAACAACCATGACTAACTTAACAAACAAAAAAATTGTACTAGGTATTACCGGCGGCATTGCAGCTTATAAATGTGCAGAACTCGTTAGGCGATTAAAAGACTCTGGTTGTGAAGTAAAAGTAGTTATGACTGAATCAGCTAAGCACTTTATTACCCCTTTAACTATGCAAGCCGTTAGTGGCGAAACAGTCTCTGACTCATTGCTAGACCCTTCTGCTGAAGCTTCAATGGGGCATATTGAATTTGCAAAATGGGCTGACTTAATTTTAGTTGCTCCAGCGACGTGTAATATTATTGCTAAAATGGCAGCCGGCATTGCTGACGACCTACTAACGACGTTACTGCTGGCAACGCCTGCAAAAGTCGCCGTTGCACCAGCAATGAACCAGCAAATGTATGCACACGCAGCTACACAAGCTAATTTAGCCACATTAAAAGCACGTAACGTACTTATTTGGGGCCCAGGTAAAGGTGAGCAAGCTTGTGGCGATATCGGCGCTGGACGCATGTTAGAGCCACATGAGCTAGTTGAGCTATGTATAGCAAAAGAGCAACCGCAATTACTTGCAGGAAAAACAATTACAATAACAGCAGGCCCAACGCGTGAACCTCTCGACCCGGTACGTTTTATATCAAATCACAGCTCTGGAAAAATGGGTTATGCACTGGCAGAAGCCGCGTTGCAACTCGGTGCTAAGGTTAATTTAATTTCAGGCCCTGTAAACATTAAAGCCCCTACTGGCGTAAATTTAATAAATATTGAAAGCGCTGAGCAGTTATTAACTGAGTCACTTACCTATGCACCACAATCAGATGCATTTATAGGCTGCGCCGCTGTAGCAGATTATCGAGCTACAAACATTGCGACTCAAAAAATGAAAAAGCAAGACGACGAACTCACTCTTACTTTAACTAAAAACCCTGACGTAATTGCAGCCATTGCCAACCTTACACAAAACCGCCCTTATACTGTTGGATTTGCCGCCGAAACTCAAAATGTAGAAAGCTATGCTAAAGGTAAACTAAAGAATAAAAATCTAGATATGATTTGCGCTAATGACGTATCAAAAAGTGGCTTAGGGTTTAATTCAGATCATAATGCTTTAACACTGTACTGGCATAATGAACAACTAGAATTACCAACAACAAGTAAAACAGAAATAGCGCTCAAGGTGATCGAACAGCTGGCTAAACATCTATAAAAAGGCTGGAAACAAACTGAATAAAACATTAACATACGCCATTCATTTGAACAAAAAATGACTAGGGTTCTTAACTGCGCCACTAAGAATAACTAATAAAAAGGAATGTTCATGCCTGCGACAAAAAGAAGTAATCGCAAAGAGCAAATACTGCAAGCACTCGCACAAATGTTAGAAACTAATTTAGGTCAACGCATCACTACAGCAAAACTAGCTGCTGAAGTAGGCGTATCTGAAGCCGCGCTGTACCGTCATTTCCCTAGCAAAGCACGTATGTTTGAGGGCTTAATTGAGTTTATTGAAGACACTCTTTTATCGCGTATAAATATTATTATTGAAAACGAAAAAGAAAGTCAAACGCGCATTTACAACATTTTATTATTACTTCTAACCTTTGCTGAAAAAAACCCAGGCATTACCCGTATTTTAACCGGCGACGCATTACAAGGTGAGCAGGAACGTTTACGCGAGCGTGTACAAAGTCTGTTTGAAAAACTAGAAACTCAGTTTAAACAAGTACTTCGTGAGCGTAAATTACGTGAAGGTAAAAACTTCCAAAGTGATGAGCTTACTCTTGCAAACTTTTTACTTGCCTACGTTGAAGGCAAAATGAATCAGTTTGTACGCAGCGACTTTAAAGCAAAACCAAGTGTTCAATTTGAAAAACAATGGCTTGAGCTACAAAAAATTTGGCTGTAATGTTTGCTAAATTAAATACTAAAAAACGACCTACGGGTCGTTTTGTCGTATGTAGCTGCTATTTATCTGATCCGCTCGAATTATGAACCAAACTCGTTACAATGAAACCATGTCATAATATGAGAATCAATAATGAAAACAAAACTCACCCTATTAAGCACAGCACTCATTGCTAGCTTAACTAGCGCCGCCATACACGCTAAAGAATCGCTACAATTTAAAGATGTATTTGGTTTTAAATCAGCTAAAAGCACGCAACTGTCTGACAATGGTCAAGTACTCACTTTTAGTGCAACGCCGTATCGTGGTAATGCAACAGGCCAAGTTTACTCACTACAAAGCAATACACTCATCGCAGAAGTAGAGCGCGGCACTAAGCCTTATATTAATAAAGCAGCTAACTGGGTCGCTTTTACACAAGTACCTACCTTACTTGAAAAAGAAACAACCAAAAAAAAAGACACCCTTAAAAATAACTTGGTACTCGTAAATACACAATCAGGTGAACAACAAAGCTTTGCTGATATAAAAGATTACACGTTATCTGATGACGGAATGTGGCTTGCTTATCGTTTAAATAAAAAAGACGATGACAAAAAAGCAGACGATAAAACCGACGGTACTAAAAACGATAGTACTAAAAGCGATAGCACTAAAAACGAAGAAGACAACGCTATCACGCCCGATAAAAAAGATAAGAGCTATGCGCTTGTTATCGTAAATTTATCTGATAAACGCACCCATACAATAGAAAACGTATTTAGCTATGCTATTAACTCAGCCAACAGCCAGCTATTAGTGAGTCAAAGTTACAGCGATGGTAATAACAACCAAATAGCGTTAATTGAGCTAAGTGACTTTAATAGCAGTGTATTAATTGACGAGCCGGGCGTAATCGCAAATAAAATAGCGTGGCACCCAACTGACAACATTGCAGCGTTTACATTGGGTAATTATGTAAATGATGACACGCGTCGCCGTAGCTATAGTTTACAGCTATATAAAAACGATAAACTTTCAACAATAACATCACCTGATAAAACATGGGTTTTAGGTAAAACAGCCTCTCTCAAGTGGTCAGAAAATGGCGAGCGCTTATATTTTGAAAACCATCCAAAATTAGCAGCTAAAGTAAAAGCCAAAGTATATACCGACGAAGCCTCACTGTACGACTTTGATACCATACGTGAGCATAAAGGTTTAGATGTATGGCACAACAACGATGCGCAAATAAAACCACGAGAAGAACAACAATGGAACGAAGTTAATAAAAATCGCCATTACAGCGCGGTATATCACGTTAATTCGCAAAAAGTGGTACAGCTAAGTACCACTAATATGCCTGAAGTTGCACTAAACCCCGAGCGAGATGCCTCTTTACTTGGCTCATCTAACATTCCCTACCTAGAAAAAATAATGTACGGCGGTTTTTTTGCTGATTACTTTGCAGTAAATATAAATACAGGTAAGCAAACCCCCATTATTAGCAACTATCCATTTAGACCAAGCCTTGCACCAAATGGTGAATTTGCGGCTTATTTTAACGATAGCCAAATACAGCTAAAAGATTTAAAAAACAATAAAGTAACACCGCTTACAAAAGCTATTCAGGCAACCTTTGCTGATGACAAACACGACTACCCATCTACTCAACCTGGTTATGGTTTTGCTGGTTGGATGACCGATAGCAGCCAAGTGCTTGCTTATAGTAAATACGATATTTGGACGTTTGACGTAAAAACTAAGCAAGCTAAACGCTTAACTAATGGTAAACAAAGCAATACGCAGTACCGTGTTATTAAGCTTGATAAAACCCAAGTGGGCTTTAAAAAAGGCGATACATTGCTTGTCTCTGCTATTAATTTACAAACTAAACAAAGCGAAGTTGCAAAACTCGACTTAGCCACTAACACAATCACTAACGTGCTTAGCGGTAATAAACGCTTTGATGTAGTTAAAAAAGCAAAAACTGCTGATAAATACATATTTACCGAGCAAACTTATAGTCAATTTCCTGATTACTACCAAACAGATTTTAGCTTTAGCGCACCAAAACAAGTGACCACGCTAAACCCACAAATTAGTAGTTTTGCATGGGGCGAAAAACCAGAGCTAATTAGCTATAAAGGTTTTGATGGCGAAGACCTACAAGGCGTACTAATAAAACCAGCGGGCTATAAAAAAGGCGATAAAGTGCCTGTAGTTGTGTATTTTTACCGTTACATGAGCCAGCGTATGTTTGATTTTCCAAAAATGGAATTAAACCATCGCCCTAATTTCCCTATGTTTACCTCAAACGGTTATGCAGTATTTTTACCTGACATTCGTTTTGAAATAGGTCACCCGGGTAAATCGTCAACGCAAACCATGATAAACGCCACCCAAAAATTAATAGATTTAGGCATAGCCGATAAAAATAAAATTGGTTTACAAGGTCACTCTTGGGCAGGTTATCAAAGTGCGTTTATGATTACCCAAACAGATATGTTTAAAGCGGTTGTATCGGGTGCGCCAGTATCTAACATGACCAGCGCGTATAGTGGCATTCGTCTTAAGTCAGGTCTTGCACGCCAATTTCAATACGAAACAGGGCAAAGCCGTATAGGTAAAAACTTATTTGAAGCACCAGAGCTTTATATAGAAAACTCACCGGTATTTTTTGCAGACAAAGTTAATACGCCTATTTTAATCATGTCTGGCGACAAAGATGATGCAGTGCCTTGGCATGAGAGCGTGCAGTATTACCTAGCGCTACGCCGTGCAGGAAAAGATGCTACATTTTTACAATACGAAGGTGAACCACACCACTTGAAAAAATTTCCTAATCAGGTCGATTTTTCAGTGCGTATGATGCAGTACTTTGATCATTACTTAAAAGGCAAACCAGCTGCTAAGTGGATGACACAAGGCGAAGCGTTTATAGAAGAGTGAAAACAGATTTTCATCCTAACAAATTAATTGGCTATTATTTACCTGCTTTTAGGCACAGCTTATTCATGCCCTCTTTATAAAGAGGGCTTTATCTTGTTTTAATAATTTAAATTGTACCAATAACGCTGACTTTTGAGTGTGATCAGCGTATCTTATAGATAGAATCAAAGCTTAAAATGTATTATTTCATGAGTCAATTTCAACCTCCCTTTACGATCACAACAAAAACTATTCATTATATTTCTGATATTGCCGAAGCCCTTGGTAAGTTGTCTGCTTTTTATAGTAAACACGACATAAATCAAGATCGCGAGAACATTATTGAAAACCAGATTCAAAGCATTCTCGCTATTGAAAACCGTGATTTAACAAGCCGAAAAATAGATACACTACATCGTAATGATGACTTTTTATCGGCTGAAATTGCTCAAGAGAAAAGCGATATTATTAATACGTACAACCAATTACCTAATTTGAATACTAATCTCTGCAGTGACTTTTTGAGTGGACATAAAATCCTCACGCTATCGCAAGGAGCTGGCGCCGGTAATTACCGCTCCAGCAATGTCGACGACAAAGGCAAAAAATTGCAAATGGCTCCACAAGCTTTGCACATTCCAAAAATGATGGAAGAGCTATTTAACTGGCTTACAAGTTCCGATCAACACCCACTTATAAAAAGTTCGGTGTTTCACTATGAGCTTAAATTTATACATCCTTTTGTTGATGGTAATAGCCGTATTGGGTGTATTTGGCACACCCAAATATTAAAACAATGGAATCCATTATTTGATCTAATACCTATAGAAAGCATCGTCGCGATGAGTGAAGAGCAGTACCATGCAGCAATAGGTACCAGTACAGAAACAGGCGACTCCTGCGCCTTTATAGAATACATACTCGAAAATGTTTTACGTATGCTTTTAGCATTTAGTGATTCATTATCAGACAAAGAAGCGACCCCCCAAGAAAAAACCCCAACACAAAAACCCCAACAGACCCCACAAGTTAAAGCCTTGTTAAATGTGCTATACCAAGTGGAAGGTTCTTTAAATCGAAAACAATTACAGGCAAAATTGAATTTAAAAGATAGAAAGCACTTTAGAGAACGCTACCTAAAACCAGCTATAGATGCCGCGCTAATTGAAATGACAATACCTGATAAACCAAACAGCAAATTGCAAAAATACAGGTTAGTTGAGTAAGAAAACATTCAAGTGGTGCAAGTTATAAATTTTAGCAGCAACTTGCTTAAGGTGATAAAAGCGTGAACAAATAAGAAGAGTGTATAGCGTACGTGAATGCGTAAATTATTTAACCTTGAGGTAATTGATAGCTTAATAAAGCTAACGTTACTGGGAAGATAAATAACAACAAAAATACGATAAAGTACAAGGTTCAATGTACTTTCAGTAGACCTAATTTTATTTAAGCCTACTGAATTACAATTTTTAATATATAGACAAAGACTATTACGCTTTATAAAAATTTAGCAATACTGCCCACAAGCAAATCCACAGCTCCAGGCGTACTGAAAATTGTAGCCCCCTAACCAACCTGTTACATCGGTTACTTCGCCGATAAAGTATAGGCCTTTGGCTTTTTTGGCTTCAAAGGTTTTTGAGCTCAACTCGTCGGTATCTACACCGCCCAATGTCACTTCTGCTGTTCTATAACCTTCAGTGCCATTGGGTTTAATTTGCCAAGCGTGAATATAATTTACCAACTCATCTATTTGAGCATGTGTAAGCTGATTAATATTACAATCTGGAATCGCTTTGCTTTCGTGCAGTATTTCTATAAAGCGTTTAGGTAAAATGGTCGCAAGGCTGTTTTTTAACGACTTTTGGGCTTGCGTTTCTCGCCAGTCAGCAAGTTGCTGCCTTAAATCAATTTCAGGTAATAGGTTTATAGTTACAGCCTGCCCTGCTCGCCAAAATGAGCTTATTTGTAATATTGCAGGGCCCGATAACCCTCGGTGAGTAAAGAGGATATTTTCTTTAAATACAGTGCCGTCTTCGCTTGAAACTTCACATGGGATACTAATTCCCGAAAGTCCTTCAAAACGGTCTTTATCGTGCTGGTGCAAAGTAAATGGTACAAGTGCTGCCATGGTTGGCAATACATTTAACCCAAACTGCTCTGCAACCTTATAGCCAATTGGTGTTGCACCCAGTTTAGGCATAGTTAAGCCACCCGATGCAATAACTAACGACTCACAGGTTAATGTATCTTGCTCTGTGGTAACGCTATAACCAGTTTCGGTTTTTGATACGCTGATCACTTCATTGCGTAGCTTTATATTTACTCCCGCCCACTCACATTCGGTCAGTAAAATATCAACAATGTCTTGTGCATTGTTATCGCAAAAAAGCTGGCCTAGTGTTTTATGGTGATACGCCAAGCCATGCCTGTCCACCAGCTCAATAAAGTCATGCTGTGTATAGCGACTTAAACATGATTTAACAAAATGAGAGTTTGTGCATAAGTAGTTATCCGGAGTTGCATTTTCATTTGTAAAATTGCAACGCCCACCACCACTTATTAAAATTTTACGACCTGGTTTTTTTCCCATATCAAGTACTGTAACGCTTCGGCCACGGTATCCAGCTTGCGCTGCACACATTAATCCTGCTGCTCCCGCACCTATTACAATTACATCTACTTGGGTCATTTATTTATCTCATTAAAAAATTTGCTCGATTATAGCAAAGTTTGATAGCTAACAACGCAGCATTTGAATTATTGGTAATAACACAACAAAAACGCATCAGTAATAAGTGGGGAATAACTACCCTCACAATAAAACAATCCTTTATACTTATTTTTAATTTATATAACAAATACTAAACAACGAGCAAACCGCTAAAAACCTGAGTTATAACTAAATGAAAGAGGTACATACTAAATTGATATTTTAACCTGGTTAACAGATAGTTTACTTTCGTTCCCGCATCGTGATTTTACATCGCGAAATAATAAATAAAAATCTAGGGATAATTATGACAACTAGTAAAACTTTTAAAAAATGCGCAATTGCACTTACAGTTAGTACGCTTTTTGCTGCAACATCAGGCATGGCTCAATCGGTTTCAAGCTCAATGGCTGAAACGTCAGCTAAGCTACAAAGCCAAGGTGGCTTTGAAACTCAGTTCATTATTAAATATAAAAATAATAACGAAATGGCGAGTTTTTCAACTGCAGACGCAAGTCCGTCTAATATGAAAAAGCGTGCACAGAGCTTTGTTAAAAACTTCGCTCCTAAAAAAGGCAAAGTAAAAGCTAAATATATTCGTGCAATGGCACTTAATAACCACCACGTCATGCGTGCTGATAAAAAATTAAGTACAGCAGAAGCGCAAGAATTTATGCAAGAAATGGTTAATTCAGGCAATGTGGAATACATTGAAGTAGATCAAATGTTAAAGCCGTTTTCGACTCCTAACGATCCGCGCTTTGATGATCAATGGCATTACTACGAGCAAGCCGGTGGTTTAAACTTACCTACTGCATGGGATACTGCAACAGGTAGCGGTGTAGTTGTAGCTGTACTTGATACGGGTTACCGCCCACATGCCGATTTAAATGCTAATATTTTACCGGGTTACGATATGATCTCTAACCTATCGGTAGCGAATGACGGCGGTGGTCGCGATAGCGATGCTCGAGATCCTGGTGATGCAGTTGCTGCGAATGAATGTGGCACTAACGGTGCACAAAACTCTAGCTGGCATGGTACTCACGTTGCTGGAACAGTTGCAGCAGTAACTAACAATGGCGAAGGCGTTGCTGGTGTAGCTTATAACGCAAAAGTAGTTCCTGTTCGTGTACTTGGTAAGTGTGGTGGTTTAACCTCTGATATTGCAGATGGTATTATTTGGGCATCTGGCGGTAGTGTTTCAGGCATTCCTGCTAACTCAAACCCTGCAGATGTAATAAATATGAGTTTAGGTGGCAGCGGTTCATGTAGCTCTACAACTCAAAATGCAATTAACACTGCACGTAGTAACGGCACTGTGGTTGTTATTGCTGCAGGTAACGATAACGATAACTCAGCAAACTACAATCCAGGTAACTGTAATGGTGTAGTAAACGTTGCATCGGTTGGTCGTAATGGCGGCCGAGCTTATTACTCAAACTATGGTAGTAACATTGATGTTGCAGCGCCAGGTGGCGCACAAAGTTTTGCAAACGACTCAGAGGGTGTTTTATCAACTTATAACTCAGGTTCGTCTACACCTTCAAGCGACAGCTATGGCTACTCACAAGGTACATCAATGGCTGCGCCTCATGTTGCTGGTGTTGCGGCACTTATTAAGCAAGCAAAACCAGATGCAACGCCTGACGAAATAGAAAGTATTTTAAAATCAACAACCCGTTCGTTCCCTGCTACATGTACTAGCTGTGGTACGGGTATTGTTGATGCAGCCGCAGCAGTGGCAGCAGCAAGTGGCGGCACTACTCCGCCTACAGGCGGTGATAGCGAGCTTATTAATGGTGAAGCTAAAACAGGTTTAAGTGGGGCTGCAAATGCACAAGCATTTTACACGATGACCGTACCAAGCGGTGCAACTAACGTAACATTCACTATGAGTGGTGGTACTGGCGATGCTGATTTATACGTACGTGCAGGCAGTAAACCTACAACGACTACCTATGATTGTCGTCCTTATGAGGGCGGTAATAGCGAAGAGTGTTCTATTGATAACCCTACTGCGGGAACTTACCACGTAATGCTTAACGGCTACTCTGCGTATTCAGCTGTTAGCTTGGTAGGTAATATTACTGGTGGTTCATCATCGGGTGGCGGTTCAGGTACTCCACAAGCAGGCGGCGGCACTATAAGCGATGTGACAGCCAATACTGGTCAGTGGAAACATTACACGTTAGATGTGCCAGCAGGAATGAGTACATTTACAGTAACAACGTCAGGCGGAAGTGGTGATGCAGATTTATTTGTTAAATACGGCAGCCAACCAACAACAACTACGTACGATTGTCGCCCTTATAAAAGTGGCAATGCAGAAACATGTACATTCACAAACCCGCAAGCAGGTACTTGGCACTTAAGCGTTAACGCTTATAGCACTTTCTCTGGTTTAACACTTAGCGGGCAATACCAACCGTAGCTTTAAGTTTTAACCGTAAATAAAAAACCGATGTTGTTTTCAACATCGGTTTTTTTATAATAAATAGCTGAGTAATTAAAGCTAAAGTCTATACTTTATTACTGTTATAGCTTCTCTAGTACTGCTTCTGCACGGCTTACAACAAACTCTTTGTCTTGCTCTACAAATAAACCAGTTACTACTGCATTTTCAATAATCATAGCGTAACGCGTTGAACGTACACCACCAAAACCAGCAGTATCTTTATCAAGCCCTAACGATTTAGTAAAACTTCCATCGCCATCAGCAAGCATTGAAATTTCTTGTGCGTTTTGTGAGTCGCCCCATGCTTTCATTACAAATGCATCATTAACAGATACACAGTAAATAGCATCAACGCCCTTTGCTTTAATTTTATCCGCAAGGGTAATAAATTCAGGTAAATGTGCGTTAGAGCACGTTGGTGTAAATGCACCTGGTACTGCAAATAACACGATTTTTTTACCTTCAAACAACTCTTTATTTGTAAGAGACTGCATACCATCGTCAGTTAATTGCGTTAGTGTAACCGCTGGTAATTCTTGGCCTTGCTCAATCATGGTAGTTCCTTGAAAAGATTAATACAGAATAAGTAACAACTATACTACGTAATTTATTACAGTGTAGAAAAAGTAAGGCTAACTTAGTAGCTCAGAGCAGCCTAGTGTAGAACGTAGAATATGCTCTGCAGTTAAGGTAAATTTAAATCGTTTATAAAGCGAGAAAAGTCATTACCTAACTTTTTATCCCGCATGCTGTACTCTACAATTGCTTTTAAATAACCGAGCTTATCTCCACAATCGTGAGAGCGGCCACTCATATGAAATGCTTCAACAGTTTCTTGCGCCATTAACGCATCAATAGAATCAGTAAGCTGTATTTCACCGCCAGCACCTACAGAGGTTTTTGCGAGTAGAGGCCAAATATTTTTACTCAGTACATATCGCCCTACAACTGCAAGATTTGAAGGTGCTAAATCTGCATCGGGCTTTTCAACCATCGCTTTAATTGCAGCACTTTTACCTGGCATTAACTCAACACCGTTTATATCAGCAATACCATATTTACTAACGTCTTCTTTAGCTACCGGCTCAAGCATTATTTGGCTTGCTTGAGTTTCTTTAAAGCGTTTAATCATTGCGGCTAAGTTTTCAGTTTTTTGGTCTGCTGTATAAGCATCAAGTATCACGTCTGGCAGGAGTACGACAAAATCATTGTCGCCTACTATCGGCTTCGCGCATAAAATAGCATGCCCTAGCCCTTTAGCTTCACCTTGGCGTACACTCATAATGGTGACATCAGGCGGACAAATAGAGCGAATCTCATCTAATAAAGCACGTTTAACCCGCTTTTCAAGAGTCGCTTCTAGCTCGTAACTTGTATCAAAGTGGTTTTCGATTGCATTTTTAGAGCTATGTGTCACTAATACAATATCTTTAATACCAGCAGACACACATTCGCTGACAATATATTGAATAAGTGGTTTATCGACTATTGGGAGCATTTCTTTTGGAATAGCTTTTGTCATAGGGAGCATTCTCGTCCCTAAGCCTGCTACTGGAATTACAGCTTTCATATCTATCCTTGGTGTTTAAGTTTGTAAATAAACTACCAGATTCAAAATAGATACGAGCTGAATAAAGTTACATCTTTTGAAAAGACAAATTTGAAGCTGTTTTCTGAAAGGAATATTTATGGCAGTTTAAAGCAGGCTGGTCAGTTATGAAGCTTATTAATGATCTTGCATGAAAGTGGGAGGTTAAGAAACAGACGAATTCTTTACCGTCTTAAATATATGTTAGCCTAGTGTTATTATTTATAACAACCCTAGGCTATCAACTTTTGGACGCACAATATTGATGATAAAATTATAAAATGTTTTATAACTAAAGACCAGCACGCTCTTTAATCACTGCAATAAGCGGTGAGCTAGCAAAATTGCCTTCTACCCAACTAATATCAGCGCCATCAGCTAACGCACTTTTTGATAAGTTTTTAACTATATACTCACCAGTATCCACTGCATTACTAGCAACGGCATGACGTAGCAAGTTATTACCGTTACATTGCACTGCATCATAAATATTACGAATTTTCACGCGAGAACTTTTAAGCTTACTACGTAATCGGTTTTTATCGTCTGCAGCAATATATTCGCAAATAGATACTGCTAATTGATCTTCTGCACTTACAGGTGCGGTATACGAAAACGAACTTACTGCTACAACAGCAGTAACTACTACTAGCTTTGATAATTTAAACATGACAAACCCTTTATGGTACTTTATTCCTATATAGACTGTTTAATATTATATCAACCTACTAAAAATTACGCAATAATGTTAACGTGCTTTATATAAGGTTACGAACTTATAACTAGATTTGTTCTTTTCATCAGGAAGGTTATCTTGCTCTTCTTTTACGTTCCAATTAGCGACTTTATTGTAATCAGGAAACTGTGTATCGCCATTAACATCTAAATCAATAAAAGTTAAATACAAGCGATCAGCTTTTGGTAAAAATTGCTCATAGATATTACCGCCACCAATAATCATTACTTCTTCTACATCACAAACTAGCTTTAATGCGGCTTCTGGGGTAGTTACAGTTTCAATGCCCTGCGCAGTATATTCACTATTTCGAGTAATAATAATATTACGACGCCCTGGTAAAGGACGACCTATCGACTCAAATGTTTTACGACCCATGATCACCGGCTTACCCGTAGTTACCTTTTTAAAATGCTGAAGATCTGCTGGTAAATGCCATGGCATTTTATTATCTAGGCCAATTACACGGTTATTTGCCATTGCAGCAATCATTGAAATTATCATAATAAACACCTAGTACTTTATTCTTAACAAAGAAAAAGGAGCATAAGCTCCTTTTTAATAAATTCTATTTAATTAACGCTCGTAGACTACTTCTACGTCGTAATCATCTTCATCCCAGTCGTCCCAATCATCATCATTGCCCTTACCTTTAGTGGCTTTTTCATGATAGGTATCCCACTTAAATTCAACTTCTTCATCTTCAACTTGTACAAACTTCTCTTTAGGCATGCTATCAAGTAGTGTCATTATGTTATGGATTAAAGGTTGAGTATTAAGCTTATTGATTGCTGAAATATGATAAATATTTTCAGTTTCACCCAGCTCTTCTGCAATCGCTTCACAAAGCGCTTTTGCTTCATCCTCTGGTAATAAATCTATTTTATTAAAAACTAACCAGCGTGGTTTTTCAGCTAATTTAGGGCTGTATTGATGTAGCTCGTTAATAATTGAGAATGCATTATCAACAGGGTTTGAACCATCTACCGGCATTACATCAATAATGTGCAATAACACACGACAACGCTCTAAATGCTTCAAGAAGCGAATACCTAAGCCTGCACCATCAGATGCACCTTCAATTAGACCCGGAATATCCGCTATAACAAATGATTTATTTGCTTCAGGACGAACTACACCTAAATTAGGAATAAGCGTCGTAAACGGATAATCAGCTACTTTAGGGCGAGCTGCCGATACACTGCGGATAAACGTAGATTTACCTGCATTTGGTAACCCAAGTAAGCCTACATCAGCTAATAATAGTAACTCTAACTTTAAGTTACGTACTTCACCGGGTGTGCCCAATGTTTTTTGACGAGGTGCTCGGTTAGTACTTGATTTAAAACGTGCATTCCCCAAGCCGTGGAAACCACCTTTTGCAACCAAAATCCGTTGACCATCTTGAGTTAAGTCGCCAAGTCCCTCTTGGGTATCAACATCCATGATGCGCGTGCCTACAGGCACCATAACAAATAAGTCATCGGCTTTTCGGCCTGTACAGTTACGGCTACGACCGTTAGTACCACGTTCGGCTCTATGGAAGCGCTCAAACTGATAGTCAATCAGGGTATTTAAGTTTTCATCAGCTTGTAGATAAACACTACCACCGTCTCCACCGTCACCGCCGTCTGGTCCACCATCTGGAACATATTTTTCACGACGGAAAGACACGATGCCGCTGCCACCGTCTCCAGCTTCTGCGCGAATTTCTACTTCATCTACAAACTTCATGATTACTCACTTTAGGGATTGGCTTGTTTAATAACTCTATTATATACCCAAGCCAACACAAATGCAGGCTTGGGTATATATTTTGACTGACTACAAAACAAAAAACCCCGCAAAGGCGGGGTTTTTAACTACCTTACTGATTACTCAGTTACGATAGTTACGTATTTACGGTTTAAAGGACCTTTCTGTTCAAATTGAACTTTACCATCTGCTTTTGCGAAGATAGTGTGGTCTTTACCGATACCTACGTTAGTACCAGGGTGGAAACGAGTTCCACGCTGACGAACAATGATGCTACCCGCTAGAACTGATTCGCCACCAAAACGCTTAACACCTAGGCGTTTGCTTTCTGAATCGCGACCGTTACGAGTACTACCAGCTGCTTTTTTATGTGCCATTTCTAAGTACCTCTAATTAAGCGCTAATGCTAGTGATTTTAACTTCAGTGAACCATTGACGATGGCCCATTTGCTTACGAGAATGCTTACGGCGTCTAAATTTAACAACCTTAATCTTCTCACCGCGACCATGTGAAACAACCTCAGCTGTTATCTTGCCACCGTTTACGAACGGTACACCGATCTCGATTTTCTCACCATCAGCAACTAAAAGTACTGAATCAAATTCTACTGCCGCACCAGTTTCAACGTCTAATTTTTCAAGACGAATCGTTTGACCTTCAGTCACACGATGCTGTTTACCACCACTTTGGAAAACCGCGTACATAATTAACTCCGTCTGTGCACCCTCAAATCGGCGCAACTAAAATATTCTTCGATAGGGCGCGAAGTTTACGCTAACGCGAAATAACTAGCAAGCCTATTTTGTAATTAAAATGAATAAAAAGTAGCTGCTTTGAGAGCAATTCAATATTTACCCCATTTTATATTAATTAGCCCTTTTGCCAAGCGCTTTTTAACTCTTGGACGAAATAAATTAATGCACTCAAATATAACCCTCACAGCTTAATATCTAAGCACACCGTAAAGGGTATATTGATTAGCAATTAATCAGTTATCTTGGCTAATTCAGGCTAAATTAAGTACTTTAATAGTGTTTTTTCAATCAATCGTCACAAAATATCGAGCTAGTGCATTTTTTGTTGTACAATCTGCGCCGTTCACACATAAAAATTGGCTCGGAGATCAATGGATATAAAAGCTATCCAGGCGTTAATCGAAAGCGATATGAATGACGTCAATCAACTTATACATGCGCAAATGCGCTCAGATGTGGCGTTAGTTAATCAGCTTGGTTTATATATAGTTAGCAGTGGCGGCAAGCGCGTTCGTCCCATGCTGGCGATTTTAGCGGCCAAAGCACTCGGTTATCAGGGTAAAGATCACATAACGCTTGCAACAATTGTTGAGTTTATTCATACAGCAACGCTATTGCATGATGATGTTGTTGATGAATCAAACTTACGACGTGGCACGCCTACAGCAAATGCTGAATTTGGTAATGCCGCTAGCGTATTGGTTGGTGACTTTATTTACACTCGTTCATTTCAGCTTATGGTTGGCCTTGGAAAAATGCAGGTTATGCAAGTACTTGCCGATGCAACAAACATTATTGCTGAAGGCGAAGTATTGCAGCTAATGAACTGCAACGACCCAGATACAACCGAAGCCAGTTATATGCAGGTTATTTACTCTAAAACGGCTAAGTTGTTTGAAGCCGCTACAGGGCTTGCTGCTATTATCACTGAGCAAGATCAAACCACGCTTGATGCACTAAACCTGTACGGCATGCATTTAGGGACTGCGTTTCAGTTAGTGGATGACGTACTCGATTACAATGCAGATGCTGAGCAGTTGGGTAAAAACATTGGTGATGATTTAGCTGAAGGCAAACCAACGCTTCCACTTATTTATGCTATGCAAAATGGTAGCGAGCAGCAAACGCAGCTTATTCGTGACGCAATAGAGCACTGCAATGGTATGGAGCATTTAGAAGAAATTTTATCGGCACTAAAGCAAACCAATGCGCTTGAGTTTACAATGCAAAAAGCAGAGCTTGAAGCTGACAAAGCCATTGCGTGTTTAGACTTTTTAGAAGAGTCTGACTATAAGCAAGCGCTCATAAGCCTTGCACGTATTGCGGTTGACCGCGACCACTAGTTTTAACTAGTTACACAGTGTGACATTAATTCTGAGCAATAAAAAAGCCTGCAAATGCAGGCTTTTTTGTTATTCTACTTTGGCTATTACGCCATGAAATCAACACCTTCTTTGATGTCTTTTTTCAGTGTTTCAAGCATGTCATTTTTTGCTTTTGTTTCAAATGCGCTTAGTTCGCCATAAGAAAGAATTTCTTCTACGCCGTTTTTACCTAAACGTACTGGGTGTGCAAAGTACTCTGCATCGCCATTTTCAACAGCAACGTAAGCGTAATCTACAACGTCTTCACCCTGTAGGCCTTTAACTAAAGACATACAAAAACGAGCAGCAGCTGCGCCCATTGATAATGTAGCTGAACCGCCACCGGCTTTAGCATTTACAACTTCAGTTCCCGCATTTTGGATACGTGGAGTAAGTGCAGCAACTTCTTCATCAGTGAAAGAAACACCTTCAACCTGAGAAAGTAGAGGAAGAATAGTTGTTCCTGAGTGACCGCCAATTACTGGTACTTTAACAGTTGCTACGTCTACGCCTTTAAGTTCAGCAACAAATGCTTCTGAACGAATAACGTCAAGCGTAGTAATACCGAATACACGTTTAGCGTCGTAAGTACCTGCTTTTTTAAATACTTCAGCAACAATTGGAACTGTGCCGTTTACTGGGTTAGTAATAATACCTACTAACGCTTTAGGACAGCTAGCAACAATGCCTTCTGCTAACGTTTTGATGATGCCAGCATTTACATTAAATAAATCAGCACGATCCATACCTGGTTTACGTGGCATACCCGCTGGGATAAGAACGATATCAGAGCCTTCAAGCGCTTTGTTTAATTCATCTGCGCCAAAACCTGCTACTTTAACATCTGTTGGGATGTGAGAAAGGTCAACCGCAACACCTGGTACTACTGGTGCAACATCATAAAGTGATAATTCAGAGCCAGCTGGTAAGCCTGTTTTTAATAATAAAGACAACGCTTGGCCGATACCGCCTGCAGCACCTAATACAGCAACTTTCATTGGAATTCTCCGTAATTTGAGGTAGGAAACATTTGTGGCTCTTAAGATAATGAAATTAGCGACTAAAAACAAATTTATCCTGTCTATTTCAAGTATATTTTCGACCATAGTCGTAAACTTTTGTGATTTAACGCATCAAACTGGCAAGTTAACTAAACAACTGCTGCATAATTATTCATTATTGTGTAGAATTTACGGCATAAATAACAAAAACGAATGAAGACTATGCAACCACAAGATAAACAAGAAGCACTAGTAAAAGCATTTAAATCGCTTTTAAAAGAAGAAAACTTTGGCTCTCAAGGCGAAATAGTTGATGCGTTAAAAGATCAAGGCTTTGACAACATTAGCCAAAGTAAAGTGTCACGCATGTTAAGTAAATTTGGCGCTGTACGCACACGTAATGCTAAACAAGAAATGGTTTACTGCTTACCAGCTGAAATGGGTGTACCTACGGCCAAGAGCCCGTTACGCCAATTAGTAATCGACATTATGCACAACGAAATGATGATCATCATTCGTACCAGCCCTGGTGCGGCTCAGCTTATTGCGCGCTTATTAGATTCATTAGGTAAAGCAGATGGCGTACTAGGCACAATTGCAGGCGACGATACTATTTTTATCGCCCCAGCTAAAATATCTGAAATAGACGTAACGCTTGAACGTGTTCGCATTTTATTTGATACGGTTTAATAACTAAATTAGTAAACTAAATCTGTTTTAAAAACCCGACTGAAGGTGCAAAAAAAGCAGAACCCATATCGGCTTGAGTAAAATCAAGCCAGTGGTCGTAACAATCTCCTTCCCCTAAACGGCTATTAAGTACTTTTTCAAATGCAGTACCCGTACAAGCACATGTAATTAATAACATTCCCTGCTCATATACATCGCCATAAGGCATGCTTTGATTTAATAGTAGCGGTTGGCCGTCTTCGTCTTTTAGCTCACTTCGCGAAGCATGGCTGGTTTCAATCGCGGGGGTAATTAGTGTGTTATCAAGGCGCGTACGCCCCATTATTTGTTCTTGCTCACTCAATGATAAATGCTGCCACATAGTTAAGTCATGCTTATAACGCTGAACATGAATATAACTCCCCTGATCTTCAAAATTGCCAGGGTTACTAATTAAAGCCGTAGCGCGCTTTTTTCTTCCATGCGCGGTGTCGCCACCATAAATAAAACCGTTAAAATCACGACCATCTAAAAAGCGAAAGTTACGAATTTGCTCCACCAGCTCAACATCGGGGGCAAATAGTTTTAAAATTTGCAGCGCAAATAAATGGTTAACGTCTTCACGGTCAGAGCGAATTTGCACAAATAAATCGCACGGTTGTACGCTCATTTGGTGATCGCTGTGGTTTATATTAGGAAAGCTCTGTAATTCGCTTGGGATGTATTCAGGGAGGATATGCGGCCAATACTGGGCACCAATAGCAACCATACAAGAGAGCATTGATTCTGAAAATTGATCGCTAAACTCTTCTTCAATAGCGCTTACTTGTTTTAACTTTGCGCGAAGTGATTCATCTTGACCATCAAACACATTAAAAAATAAGTGCAAACCGTGTAAGTTTGCTTCAGCACAAATCCCTGATTGCGCTTGCGCCATTGTTATTCCTTAGTTTTACAGATAAAAACACAGCGAATAACAAATTAATTACGATTCGAAAAAATTCACCGTGTGAGGTTTTATTTTTATTATAACCTGTTCATTATTTTCAAATGACTGGCCATATTGTGCAGCAACTTCAATTTCTTGTTCATCAATAACAAGCGAATAAACATACGCCGAACCAATAAAGCGACGACTTATGATTGTAGCTCGCTTGCTGAACTTGTCACTCTGGTTATCTGCCACTAATTCTATTTGATGAGGGCGCACATATATAAGCCCTACGCTTACGTTATGCTTACTCTCAACATAAGATTCGACTAAACCAAATGGTGTTCTGTATTCAGTTGCGGTTAACACTTCTGCGCTTAAGTATATGCCCTGACCCAGAAACTCTGCAACCTCCTTTGAACATGGCGCTGCAAAAAGCTGCTCAGGCGTGCCTTGTTGCTCAATTTTACCGCGATGCATAATGGCAAGTGTATCTGAAAAGGCAAACGCCTCTTCTTTTGAGTGTGTAACAAACACAGCAGATACCTGAGTTGCCTTTATAATTCGGCGGATATCGGCAATTAATTCAAAGCGTACTTGTGTGTCGATATTTGAAAAGGGCTCATCAAGTAGCAATAAACTAGGCTTATAAGCTAATGCACGAGCAATAGCTACGCGCTGCTGTTGACCACCCGATAACTGATGCGGGAACCTGTCGGCACAGCCAATTAAATGCACAAGCTTAAGCATTTCATCAACGCGTTGCTGCTTTTGAGCTTTACTCATTTTACTAAGCCCAAATGCGATATTATTTGCTACCGTTAAATGCGGAAACAACGCATAATCTTGAAACATCATGCCGATGTTGCGATGCTCTGGCGAGACAAACGATTGCTCATCACTCACTAATTTACCGTCTATAAAAATAGACCCTTGCTTGGCTTCAATTAAACCTGCAATCGCTTTTAATGTGGTCGTTTTGCCGCATCCACTCGCACCAAGTAAGCATACTATTTCATCTTTACCTACCGTTAAATCTAAATCGTGAATAACCTGTGTACCGTTATAGTGATAGCTCACGCCTTGTAAAATTAAACTACTCATTTAACTACGCTGCTCCATAGAACGATTAATAAAATACAAAGGAATAAACCCAACAATAACAATAAATAATGCCGATATTGAAGCAAGCTCTAATTGCTCGTCACTCACATACTGAAATACATGAGTAGCTAAGCTTTCAAAATTAAACGGTCTGAGCAATAACGCAGCCGGCAGTTCTTTCATACACTCAATAAATACCAATAATGCAGCAGTAAGCAATCCTCTTCGCAGTAAAGGTAGGTGCACTAAACGCAGCGTTTGCCCTTGGCTTTTACCCATTGATTGGCTTGCCATATCAAGTGATGGGCTAATACGTAAAAAACTCGACTCAATTGCTCCGTGTGCAATGGCGTAAAACCTAACAATATAAGCAATAATAATAGTAAGAATGCTACCTGTAAGCAGTAAGCCAATATCTAAATTATACCTCTCTAGCACGGTATTAATGGTGTTTTCTAATAATGTAAGAGGTAATAAAACCGCAATAGCGAGTACTGTTCCAGGCAACGCATATCCTGTGCTTGCTAAACGCCCTGGAATAAGCGGATATGTTTGCTTTGCCACGCGCTGATAAAACACAACAAAAATACTTAGCGTAATCGTTATTAGGCTCACAACCCCTGCCACTTTTAAACTTTGCCAAGCGTAACTAAAAAACTCTACATTCCATGCTTTATCAAAGTAGGTAATGGCGTAATTTATAAGTACTGCAATAGGAATTACAAACGCGATAAGTAAAATAAAGCTGCAAAATGCCGTTGCGAGCCAAGCTGACTTTCCTTTTAATACATAGAGAGATTCACTATTTACACTTGATTGGCGTTCAAATACCGCTTGGTTACGACGACTAAAGCGCTCTGCCATTAATGCTAAAAATAACAGTAATAACATCACACCCGATATTTTAGCTGCCGCTGTAAGTGAGTAATAACCAAACCACGTATCGTATACGGCAGTCGTTAATGTACTTACGGCAAAATAGCTGACGGTTGCAAAGTCAGCCATGGTTTCCATGCTTATAAGCGCAAGAGCCGCAACAATTGCCCCACGAGAAAGCACCAAGCTTACTTTAAAAAAACTTTGCCAAGGAGATAGCCCCATTAACTGGCTAGCTTGTACTAATTTAAATGACTGCTCGCGAAGAGCCGTTTTAAAAATTAAAAATAAATACGGATAAAGCACCAAGGCAATCATAACTATGGCGCCGGGTAATGTACGAATATCAAAAAACCAATAGTCATTAGGTGATTGCCAGCCAAACCATTCCCTCAGCGCTATTTGCACCGGGCCCGCATAATCTAATAAATCAGTGTATACATAGGCAATAATATAGGTGGGCATAGCAAGGGGCAGCATAAGTGCCCATTCAAACTGTTTTTTACCGGGGAAAGTACAATAAGCTGTTAGCCAGCCAAGAGGTAATGCAATGGCGCAGCTAAGGACACAAACACCTAAAACAAGCAATACGGTATTGGTTATGTAATCCCAAAGCACGGTATCCCACAGGTGAGAAAACACCTCAGAGCTACCTTGTAGAGATTCAAAAAGAAGAAAAAACAACGGAGCCGATAGTATTAAGCCTGTCGACCACGCAAAGAGCTGCCATTTAGACAGCTTAAATTTATTAGTCATTAAAGATCGAACTTCACCTCATCAATTAGCTTAAGTGCTAACGGACGATATTTACTTATCTCATCAAGTGGCAAGCTGTCTTCTTTAAAACTCCCCCAAGAGGCAACCAAACTTGATAGTTCAACACCCGACTTAACTGGATACTCCATATTTAATGAGGCATACATATTTTGTGCTTTACTGTCGGTCATATACTCTATGAGCTTTAACGCATTTTCAGGGTTTTTAGCATATTTGGTAATAACCGCACCCGATACATTTATGTGTGAGCCACGATTAGTTTGATTCGGAAAGTTAATATTTACGGCCTCTGCCCAACTTTTTTGTTCTTTATCTTCTAGCATTTTGCCAAGGTAGTAACTATTACCTAATGCTAAGTTACATAGACCTTCTTTAACGGCTTTAACTTGAGCACGATCGTTACCTTGCGGTTTACGTGCTAAATTAGCCTTAACACCTTCAAGCCACTCTTTAGTTTGCGCTTCACCATGATGTGCAATCATAGAAGCCACTAAACCTAAATTATATGGATGTTTGCCAGAACGCGTACAAATCTGCCCTTGGTATTTAGGGTCAGCTAAATCTTCATAAGTGAGCTCAGGTAATGCGCCAACTCGCTCTTTTGATGAGTATACATTACGCACTCGCTTAGTAAGCGCAACCCATTGCCCGTCGCCATCGCGAAAAGCTGCAGGCACGTTATTATTTACACTGTCACTTTTTATAGTTTGTGTTAATTTTAAATCTTCTAATTGAATAAGCGCACTAAAGTTAGATGTTAATACTAAATCAGCTTTACTATGTTTACCTTCGCGTTTAACACGCTCAATTAACCCTTTTTTAGCAAAAACAACATTGGTTTTTATTCCCGTTTGTTTTGTAAAATCGTCTAAAATTGGCTGAATCAAAAACGGCTGACGAAAAGAATAGATATTAACAACGTCACTTGCAAAGGCAGGTGCCGATACTGCTAACCCTAAAACAAGTGTAAATACTGTCTTCATTATTTCACCTAAATAATTGTTATTATCATCGAATTCTACCGTGCTCATTCAAAAAGTGCACACTTTAAATAAATGTAAATATGTAAATAACGCCCAAAAAGGAAATGCCGTGTAAGAGATATCTCACGGATGTGACAGCTAATGAGTAAAAATCAAGATAAAAAACACTCAAAAAACAACTAACAAACTGTATTATATGAGTTTTATTTTTATTACCATTGCAGAAATACTAATTGAATGTAGTTTTATCCCTATTTTAGTTGCTCTATTGCACTATAATTTACGCATCAACCAAGCAACGACGCTTATTGAGTAAAAGGAAATGGACTGCTTACTCAACCAACCAATGATTAGGTTACCAGTAAAATACGGATTTAGGACAGGCTCAGGATGAGTATCACAACGAAATGTTGTAAAAAAGGACAGCGTCAGGAAGATGCGAATAAGGATAACAACAGGCTAAGTTGTTCAACAGGATGTTGAAGGAATAAAAGGACAGGCCTTTTAAGGCAACACAATGGATTGGTTAAAATAGGGATACACTAGGAAGTGTAATTAAGGATTTGGTAATAGTATTTACCCTACAGGATGTTTAGGAATTTAAGGATACAGGCCCGGATGGCCTACATTACATAGAACTAAAAAGTAATATAGTAATAAACATGGATTAGTAAAAATTGGAGTTGATTAAGTTCAATTGCAGGATGCAGAAAATTAGAAGATTCCGCAAGCGCGCCTAGAGATAGAGCGCGCTTTTCTTTGTCTAAAATTTGGGACTTAGCAAGTACCATCAATCGATTTAGACGCGGTGTCTATTTATCGATAAGAAACTGAGTATTTGTTTTAAATTTCACTAAATTTTTAATAGGCTGCGCCGATAACTAAACAATATAAGGATTATAAATACTCAATGGACATGAACTTTAAGACGACCCAAAGCAATACCTTCTCACTAAAAGCATCAAGCATAAATACAGCTAGCCCTATCGGAATTTTTACAACGGAAACTCCTCAAGAAAATCCTTATAAAGTATTGTTTAATCCTGCAGGTTATAACTTTTTTGATATGCCAATAAGCGAATTTAAAAATATAATTAACGTAATTATCCAATTAGAAAGTGATATTCGCACCGGCAAGTGGGGAGAAGGTGCCAGATCTGATGAGTTTAGTTATCAGCTTAATAGAATATCTAACGCTATTGCGACTACTAACTTTAAGGGAAAAACCAATATTAGCTGTTACTTTTTAAAGCGAGTCGAAGAAGCTAAAGAAATGATTGGTGAGGACTGTACCTCATTTATTCAGGCTCATAATAGTATAAGCCAACTCTATAATACGGTTTTGCAATTAACCTCTGAAGAAGGCTTCAGGGCAATTCAAAACAAAGCAATAACTCACTTAAAAGAGCAGCAAGCATTTGCTTAGCTGCATAAATTTAGTCTTCTAATGGCCTGCCTTTATTGCGCTTACCCAATAAATACGCATCACGAAACTTAATAAAGTGCTGCTCCAACTTTGTTGAGGCATCCACTTCACCCGCAAGTGCTAACACCATAATCCCCACTTCAGCAGTGCCTAGCTGATGCGCATGAGGGGCAACACGTAAGCGGTAATCAGATAGTTTATCAGCAGTGACAGAAAGTACTGGCAAGTTATCTAGGTAGGGGCTTTTACGAATCATTTTTTTAGCTTCGCGCCACGTACCATCTAAAAATATAAATAGTAACTTTTTACCCTCTTCAATATTCACTTCGGTAATGGCTCTTCCCTCTTCTACATCTTCAGCAGGAAATACTACCATTGGCTGATATTGGGGATCGTTTATTAAAGCTAAAAAAGCAGGATCTGGGTCTGTTCTATCCCATCTAAACGCATAGTTATTAGGAACAATCTCTGCGATTAATCGCCCTGTATTAGACGGCTTAAAACTTTCATTATGGTACATCAGTAAACATACAGCAGCATCGCACTGAGCGTGCTCAACACCTTTACAAATACAGTAATGTTTAGCTATTAAGCATTGTTCACAGCGATCTAATTTACCGCCTCGCGCATTGAATTCACGGCGAGATTCACTTATTTGCTGAGCACGTAATGCCAAAACTGCATTTTTCACTGTATTTACCTTCAATTAATTAGGCGCGCATTGTAACTATATTTGATGGTAATAGATATGTAAGGGCTGTGACGAGAATTTTAGCAATCAGTAATAAAAACCCGTATGCGGAGCATACCTCGCGCAAGTTTTTAATTTAAAAAGCGCGGCATAAAGCCGCGCCTACGCATAATTAAAACACTGTAATTTAAAACCTGTTCTTTCACCCATAAAAAAACCCAAGCCAGGCTTGGGTTGTTCAAACAAATGCTAAAAAGTTAAATTACTTCTTTTTAACTGCTTTTTTGTTTGGTAAGTCAGTGATTGAACCTTCAAAAATCTCAGCTGCAAGGCCGATTGATTCGTTCAATGTAGGGTGAGCATGAATAGTAAGCGCTAAGTCTTCACCATCTGCACCCATTTCAATACCTAAACCGATTTCGCCAAGCATTTCGCCCGCATTAATACCGATCATAGCACCACCGATTATACGACCACTTTCTTTATCAAAAATAAGTTTTGTAGAACCTTCAGTACGAGCAGATGCAATAGCACGGCCAGATGCTGCCCACGGGAACACCGCAGTTTCAATTTTTAAGCCTTGCTCTTTTGCTTCTTTCTCAGTAACACCTACCCAAGCGATTTCTGGGTCAGTGTAAGCAATCGAAGGAATACATTTAGGGTCGAAGAAATGCTTCTGACCAGAAATAACTTCTGCAGCAACATGACCTTCATGAACCGCTTTATGCGCAAGCATAGGTTGGCCAACTAAGTCACCAATGGCAAAAATATGGTCAACGTTAGTACGTAATTGCTTATCAACATTAATAAAGCCACGTTCATCAACGTTTACGCCTGCTTTATCTGCATCAAGTAAGTTACCGTTTGGAGTACGACCTACAGCAACAAGCACTTTATCGTAACGTACAGGTTCTGCTGGTGCGTTTTTACCTTCAAATGTTACATATAAGCCGTCTTTTTTAGCTTCAACGCCAACAACTTTAGTTGAAAGCATTACGTTGAATTTTTTGCTTACGTATTTTTGGTAAATCTTGATAATGTCTTTATCAGCTGCTGGCACTAATTGGTCAGCAAATTCTACAACA
Organism: Pseudoalteromonas sp. TP27; assembly: GCF_056470645.1. Classification (NCBI taxonomy): domain Bacteria; kingdom Pseudomonadati; phylum Pseudomonadota; class Gammaproteobacteria; order Alteromonadales; family Pseudoalteromonadaceae; genus Pseudoalteromonas; species Pseudoalteromonas sp. TP27. The sequence goes on from NZ_JARDAK010000002.1 coordinate 334,447, forward strand.
TCAATTGCAGAACCAAGAGCACGGTAAACCGTACCCATTTCAAGACCGATAATACCACCACCAAGTACAAGTAGTTTTTCTGGTACATCTTTAAGCTCTAGCGCGCCAGTTGAATCAATTACACGGTCATCTTGTGGGATGAAAGGTAAGTTAACTGGTTTAGAACCTGCTGCAATAATCGCGTTATCAAACGTGATAGTTGTTGCGCCATCTGCGCCTTCAACTACTAAAGTATTGCTGCCAGTGAATTTGCCGTAACCAGATACAACTTTCACTTTACGCATTTTAGCCATGCCCTCTAGTCCACCAGTTAACTGGCCAACTACAGAATCTTTCCAAGTACGAACTTGGTCAAGATCGATCTTTGGTGCGCCAAAAGTAACACCATGAGATGACATTTCAGCTGCATCATCAATCACTTTAGCTACGTGTAAAAGTGCTTTTGAAGGAATACAACCAACATTAAGACATACGCCGCCTAATGTTTCACGAGATTCTACCAATGTAACTTCTAAGCCCAAGTCAGCAGCACGGAAAGCCGCAGAATAACCACCAGGACCACCGCCTAGTATAACAACTTGAGTTTTTAATTCGTTGCTCATGCTTTTACCTTAATTGTTTGAACGGGACACTGCCCTAAAATTTAACTGCCATGTTTCTGCAAGGCAGAAAGAGTAAGCAGCGCACAAAGTGATGCAATTCGTACAAAGATTGTATCATTGCAAATGGTAAAAATCCCAGCTAAAAACAACTGGCTGGGATTTGATTCTATTTATTATCTAACGATTACATCACCAATTGGCGAATATCGCTCATGTAACTTGCAAGAGTCACAGTAAAGCGTGCTGCTAATGCGCCGTCAATCACCCTATGGTCGTATGACATAGAAAGTGGAACCATTAACTTAGGTTCAAACTCTTTACCATTCCATTTAGGTTTCATTTCAGATTTAGATACACCTAAAATAGCCACTTCTGGTGCATTAACAATCGGCGTAAATGCCGTACCGCCAATACCACCAAGGCTTGAAATAGTAAAACAACCACCTTGCATATCAGACGATGTAAGCTTCCCGTCACGTGCTTTAACAGATACTTCCATTAACTCGCGTGATAGTTCAATAATGCCTTTTTTATCAACATCTTTAAACACTGGTACAACTAAACCGTTTGGCGTATCAACCGCAACACCAATGTTAATGTACTTTTTAAGAATTAAGCTTTCGCCATCTTCAGAAAGCGATGAGTTGAATTTTGGAAATTCAGCAAGTGCTTTTGCAGCTGCTTTCATTACAAACACAAGAGGCGTAATTTTAACACCCAGTTTTTTCTTCTCGCTAAGCACATTTTGCTCTTTACGGAATACTTCAAGGCTTGTGATATCAGCTTCGTCAAACTGTGTAACATGTGGGATTTGCACCCAGTTACGGTGTAAGTTTTTGCCCGACAGCTTTTGAATACGAGACAGTTTTTGCTCTTCAATTTCACCAAACTTAGCAAAATCTACTTTAGGCCATGGAATAAGACCCAGCTCACCGCCACCAGCATTACCTTTGCTAGCAGACAGCTGACCTGATTCAACTTGCTTAACTAAGTTTTTAACATAGTTTTGCACGTCTTCTTTAACTATACGGGCTTTGCGACCAGTGCCTTTAACGTTAGCTAGGTTAATACCAAACTCACGCGCTAAACGGCGAACAACTGGCGATGCATGAGCATACGCGCTGTTTTCTGTGAAGCTTTCGTTACTTGCTTTTGCAGGTGCTGCTTGAGCCGGTGCCGACTCTGCTTTTGGTGCCGCTGCTTCAGGTGCTGATTTTTCAGCGGGTGCAGATGCCGCTGGCGCACTGCCTGCAACTTCAAATACAAAAATTAATGAGCCTGTCGATACTTTATCGCCTGCGGCTACTTTAATTTCTTTAACTGTACCGGCAAATGGAGCTGGTACTTCCATTGCCGCTTTATCGCCTTCAACGTTTAAGATTGATTGATCTTCTTCCACCGTATCGCCAACTGCAACCATAATTTCAGTTACTTCAACTTCATCGCCACCAATATCAGGCACATTCACTTCTTTAGTACTTGGTGCTACGCTTGCTGTTGAGCTAGCTGCTGGCGCTTCTACAGGAGCCGACTCTTTAGCCGGTGATGCAGATTCACTGCCTGCTACTTCAAAAACAAATACTAGTGAGCCAGTTTTAACAGTATCGCCAGCGGCGACTTTAATTTCTTTAACTGTACCAGCAAATGGCGCAGGTACTTCCATTGCAGCCTTGTCGCCTTCAACGTTTAAGATAGATTGCTCTTCTGAAACGGTGTCGCCAACAGCAACCATAACTTCTGTTACTTCAACTTCATCATCGCCAATATCTGGTACGGTTACTTCTTTAGTTGAAGAACCTGTAGAAGCAGCAGGTGCTGCCTCTTCAGATTTAGCTGGAGCAGCGGCTGATGTATTTTCTTCATCAGTGCTTTCACTCTCGCCTTCAAACAAAAATACTAAAGAGCCCGTTGTAACGGTATCGCCAACGTTTACTTTAATCTCTTTAACTGTACCCGCTTGCGAAGCCGGTATTTCCATTGATGCTTTGTCGCCTTCAACATTTAGTAATGATTGGTCTACATCTACTTTGTCGCCAACGCTTACTAGTATTTCGGTTACTTCTACTTCATCGTCACCAATATCTGGTACTTTAATTTCAATACTCATTGCAAACCTCTTATGCGTACAGTGGGTTAAGTTTGTTAGTGTCGATGTTGAACTTTTTAAGTGCTTCAACAACTACTGACTTCTCAACTTCACCGCGTTTAGCAAGTTCAGATAACGTAGCAACAACAACGTAGCTCGCGTTAACTTCAAAGTGACGACGTAGGTTTTCACGGCTATCAGAACGACCGTAACCATCTGTACCTAACACTTTGTAGTTGCTGCTTGGAATGAATGAACGCGCTTGCTCTGCGTAGTTTTTCATGTAATCCGTTGCTGCAACAGTCACAGAGTCGTTTAATACGCTTGTGATGAATGCTGTTTTTTGCTCGCCTTCAGGATTAAGCATGTTGAAACGCTCAACATCTTGACCATCACGCGTTAATTCGTTGAAAGATGTTACTGAGTAAACATCTGATGCAATACCATATTCTTCGCTTAAGATTGAAGCAGCTTTGCGTACTTCAGTCATAATAGTACCTGAGCTTAGTAGCTGTACGTTGGCTTTTTTACCTTCGTAACTTTCAAGCTTGTAAATACCTTTACGAATGCCTTCTTCAGCGCCTTCTGGCATAGCTGGCTGATGGTAGTTTTCGTTCATAAGCGTTAGGTAATAGTAAATATTTTCTTGGTCATCACCGTACATACGACGAATACCGTCTTGTACAATAACAGCGACTTCAAAAGCGTAAGTTGGGTCATATGAAATACAGTTAGGAACCGTATTAGCAAGAATATGACTGTGACCATCTTCGTGTTGCAAGCCTTCACCATTTAGCGTTGTACGACCCGCAGTAGCACCTAATAAGAAACCACGTGCTTGTTGATCGCCCGCCATCCATGCCATGTCGCCAACGCGTTGGAAACCAAACATAGAGTAGTAAATGTAGAATGGGATCATTGGTAAATCGTTAGTGCTGTATGAAGTTGCAGCAGCAACCCATGACGACATTGCACCTAACTCATTAATACCTTCTTGAAGCACTTGACCAGATGTTGCTTCTTTATAGTAAGAAACGATATCACGATCCTGTGGCGTATAGTTTTGGCCATGCGGGTTATAAATACCGATTTGACGGAATAAACCTTCCATACCAAACGTACGCGCTTCATCGGCAATAATTGGTACGATGTTTTTACCAATGCCTTTGTCTTTTAATAAGATATTAAGTGCACGAACAAAACCCATAGTCGTAGAAATATCACGCTTTTGCTCTTCAAGTAGCGGCTTAAATGCCTCTACTTCTGGCAACGCTAATTTTTCGCTAAAACGTGGAATACGCTTAGGTGTATAACCTTTAAGTTCATCACGACGAGCATGTAGGTATTTATACTCAGGGGAACCTTCTTCAAGCTCTAGGTAAGGAAGCTCTTTTAACTGTTCTTCAGATACTAAATCATCAAGACCAAGTCGTGAACGTAAATGTGCAACATGCGACATGTCCATTTTTTTCACTTGGTGCGCAATGTTTTTACCTTCAGCTGCTTCACCCATGCCGTAACCTTTTACAGTTTTAGCAAGAATTACAGTTGGACGGCCTTTAGTGTCTTCTGCTTTTTTAAATGCAGCAAATAATTTTGATGACTCATGACCACCACGCTTAAGCGCGAAAATTTCGTCATCTGTCATGTCAGCAACAAGTGCTGCTGTTTCTGGGTAACGACCAAAGAAGTTTTCGCGTACGTACGCGCCATCTTTAGCTTTATATGTTTGGTAATCGCCATCCACAGTTTCGTTCATTAACTGTAGTAATTTACCAGTCGTGTCTTTAGCTAGAAGAATATCCCAGCCGCTGCCCCATACTAGTTTAATTACGTTCCAGCCAGCGCCTTTAAACAAGCCTTCTAGCTCTTGAATAATTTTACCGTTACCCATAACTGGGCCGTCTAAACGCTGTAAGTTACAGTTAACTAAGTAACAAAGGTTATCTAGTTTTTCACGTGCAGCAAAAGAGATAGCGCCACGTGATTCTGGCTCATCCATTTCACCGTCACCTAAAAACGCGTATACACGTTGGTTTTTAGTATCTTTTAAGCCACGACCATCTAAGTATTTTAAGAAGCGCGCTTGGTAAATAGACGAAATAGGACCCAGGCCCATTGATACCGTAGGGAACTGCCAAAATTCAGGCATTAACTTAGGGTGTGGGTACGATGGTAAGCCTTCGCCATCAACTTCTTGGCGGAAGTTATCTAGTTGCGCAGCCGATAAACGACCTTCAACAAATGCACGTGCATATATACCCGGAGAAATATGACCTTGGTAATAAACTAAGTCACCACCGTCTACGTCATTTGGCGCTTTAAAGAAGTGGTTAAAACACACTTCATAAAATGCAGCAGATGATTGGTAAGACGCCATATGGCCGCCTAAGTCGAGATCTTTTTTAGATGCACGTAAAACGATCATAATCGCGTTCCAACGTATAATTGAACGAATACGACGCTCAAGGTTTACATCACCTGGGTAAGCAGGTTCTTGATCTACAGGAATAGTATTAACGTAGTTCGTGGTAATACCCGTTGGCATATCAACGCCGTCTAAACGGGCTTGCTCTAATACTTGCTCAAGTAAAAACTGAGCTCGTTCAACACCTTCTTCGCGCACAACTGATTCAAGAGCTTGTAACCACTCTTGTGTTTCTAGCGCGTCTACGTCAATTTTATTGACTTCAGACATATGGAGGTTTCCTTATGTTTAAAATACGAATATTGTTAATTTAATATCACAGCTACTTAATTTGTGTGTTCAAAGTAGTTATGTACTAACTTAATTTTGTTTAGTGCGTCTTAAACTACGTTCAATTCGCGAATGTTCTTTGCCTGCTTCAAGTAGTGCTTCTTCTATAAATGCTAAGTGCGCATTACTTGCTAAACGGGCTTGTTCTGGATTACCGTCAATAACGGCATCCATTAATAAACGCCTATGCTGGGCTAACTGACTGCTAATATCTGACTTTTTTAATAAAACAGTTAAATTTTGCAATACATTTTGCTCAAGCAGCGCTTTCATACCTCTAACTAAATGCAGTAAAACCACATTATGCGAGGCTTCTGCCACGCTAAAGTGAAATGCATTAATTGCTTTTGCTTTTTGCTGTAAATCATCATTAACTAGGGCAATTTTATCAAAGCTTTCTTTCACTTTGCTAAAATCGTTACTGGTCCCGCGCAGTGCCGCGTAGTAAGCAGCAATCCCTTCTAATGCATGACGAAATTCAAGTAAATCAAACTGCGACTCAGGGTGTTTACTAATCAAATCAAAAAGTGGATCAGTAAGCCCTTCTTCGAGCTGATTTTTTACAAACGTGCCGCCACCTTGGCGACGAGTAACTAAACCTTTTGCTTCTAATTTTTGAATTGCCTCACGCAGTGACGGGCGAGACACTTCAAATTGCTTTGCTAGTTCACGCTCTGGTGGCAACTTTTCACCTGGTGCTAACGAGCCTTCAAGAATCATGTTCTCAAGTTGCTGTAAAATAACATCAGATAACTTTGCCGCTTTAATCTTTAAAGACATGAATCAACGTCCGCGTTGTATAAATACCAAGAGCCCACAAAACGGGGCTTTAAGCAGTATGATTTACCCAAAAGGTAAATTGGTCATACCAAAAATTTTCAATAAGGTATCAAAAACCCTAATAGCTGTCAATTTACAGTCTACTTATACGGGTAACGTAGCGTAACGCATTTTGAACGAAGATTAAACAAAGCACAATTTGCAAAAATAATTACAAAGTTAATGAGATGAAAACAAATGGTCTGACCAGAAAAATAGAGTGTTAACTCTAGTTGAATTTATTAAAGAAATTAACATCAGGATAAAAGTAAACCACAATACGCGATATAAAATCGCGATTACGCAAATACCGTAGCAGCGGGTTTACCCCGCGACTCTTATGCGAGCAATCAACTAAATATAAAACACAATGCGCGATATAAAATCGCGACTACGCAAAGATCGTAGCAGCGGGTTTACCCCGCGACTCTTATGCGAGCAACCAACTAAATATAAAACACAATGTGCGATATGAAATCGCGACTACGCAAATATCGTAGCAGCGGGTTTACCCCGCGACCATTAGTCAAGCAATCAACTAAACATAAAATACAATGCGCGATATGAAATCGCGACTACGCAAATATCGTAGCAGCGGGTTTACCCCGCGACCATTAGTCAAGCAATCAACTAAACATAAAATACAATACGCGATATAAAATCGCGACTACGTAAATACCGTAGCAGCGGGTTTACCCCACGATTATTTACCAACCAATTACCTACACATAAAACACAATACGCGATATAAAATCGCGACTACGCAAATTTATAGAAATTGCATATGCTTTAAATTCGTGGGTCTGTGATTGCTAAAATACGAGTATGTTATGCATCGTTCATATTTATTACGAAAGGGAAGAGTATCAAAAGCAAACCACTATTATGCTATTACACTAGTTTGTCATGAGCGAAACAACCTATTCACAAGCTTAATAATTAATAGAGCTATTATCAATGAAATGAGGGGATTAGAAAGAGAGCAACTGATTAAATCAAATACTTTCGTGATAATGCCAAACCATATTCATTGGTTATTACAATTATCTGATAGCGCAACATTAAGTGAGGTAATTAGAAGCTTCAAAGGACGCTCAGCCACAGTGTATAGACAATTTGGCAGGCAAAAGCTTTGGCAAAAAGGGTTTTATGATCACTTAATAAGAAATACCGAAGATTTAAATAGCTGTGCTAGGTACATAGTAGCAAACCCTTTACGTGCAAATTTAATAGAAAACATTGCAGACTACCCATATTGGGACAGTATTTACCTAGACTCGTAGCAGCGGGTTTACCCCGCGACCATTAGCCGAGCAATCAACTACACATAAAACATAATGCGCGATATAAAATCGCGACTACGCAAATACCGTAGCAGCGGGTTTACCCCGCGACTCTTATGCGAGCAATCAACTAAATATAAAACACAATGCGCGATATAAAATCGCGACTACGCAAATATCGTAGCAGCGGGTTTACCCCACGACTCTTATGCGAGCAATTAACTAAATATAAAATACACGCGCGATATAAAATCGCGACTACGCAAATACCGTAGCAGCGGGTTTACCCCGCGACTCTTATGCGAGCAATCAACTAAACATAAAACACAATGCGCGATATAAAATCGCGACTACGCAAATACCGTAGCAGCGGGTTTACCCCGCGACTCTTATGCGAGCAATCAACTAAATATAAAACACATGCGCGATATAAAATCGCGACTACGCAAATACCGTAGCAGCGGGTTTACCCCGCGACCATTAGCCAAGCAATCAACTAAACATAAACACATGCGCGATATAAAATCGCGACTACGCAATATCGTAGCAGCGGGTTTACCCCGCGACCATTAGCCAAGCAATCAACTAAACATCAAACACAATGCGCAATATAAAATCGCGACTACGATAGCCCGCCAAATAATGTCAGCAACGCTATAAGTACTAAGTAAAAAAGCACATTACGCTTAACCAGCTTAATCATACACGTGGCTTCGTAGGTACAGCCGTAATAACGCTTTTCAACTTGCTCTGCAGCAAGTGCAGTACATGTTACTACTTCGCGATTTGGAGATTTAAAGTTAAGTACGTAACGTAACCAACAGCTCGTGCCTTTATTAAAGTTACCTATTACTAAATAACCAAAGCTTGTAATACGCGCAGGTAACCAATCGAGCCAAAATAGGAGTTTATGTATAAGTTTAAAACGCTTAGCAAATATTACTTTATGATCTTCTCGTACTAAATCAGCTAAAGTACGTACCAGTGCATATAAAACCGCACCTGGTGCGCCTAAAACAACAAACCAAAAAATAACCGCACAGTAAAATCTAAAGTTTACCCATGCCAATGTTTGCCCAAAGGTTTCGCCATTTTCTTCGCCTTCAGTACGTTTTTGTCCTATTTGCAATGCATATAATGACGCAGCAGTACCATCATCTCGCGTTAATGCATTTAAGTACGACTTATACAAAGCACGCTGCTTAGCACAACCAAAGCAAACCAAAAGCACCGCAATATTAATGCCCAACTGCCACAAAACAAAATCAGATAAACAATAAATTAGTGCCATAGCTATTACCGGGAGTAGTAGCCAAATTAAAAAGCCCGGTGCAGAGCTAAATAAGCCCTTATCACCAAGTAATTTATTAGAGCGATTTAAATAACCATTTGCGTAATAACTTATCTGCCAGTAATTAGACCGAGCCCCTAAGCGCTCCAGTATTAATGCAATTATTATAGAAACTAAAATCATGGGAATAACTCTCTTAACTTAGTTGTTCAAGCATATTAAAAAACAATGGCCAATTAAAGCTACTGCCAGGATCAGTTTTACGCCCTGGGGCAATATCGCAATGCCCCACAATACGCGAAGGGGTAATTTTTGGGTAGCGTTGCATTATAGATTTACTAAGTGTAGTTAATGTTTTGTACTGCGCTAAAGAATATGGTGTGGTGTCGGTACCTTCAAGCTCAATGCCAATACTAAAGTCATTACAAGCAGGCACGCCCTCAAACTCAGATTGCCCAGCATGCCAAGCACGCTTTTCAAAAGGTACATATTGTATAACCTCACCGGTGCGCTTTACAAAGCAATGGGCCGATACACGTAACCCCTTTAAGTCGCTAAAGCTCGGGTGTGCGCTACAATCGACATTCCCCATAAATAACTCATCAACGAAAGGCGTTCCAAACTGCCCGGCTGGCAAAGATATATTATGAATTACCAATAAAGAAATTTCAGCCTCAACAGGGCGCTCATCAAAATGCGAACAAGGCCGCTGCGTTACAGCACTTAAAACGCCACTTAAATCTATTTTCATGATACGTTTATTATATAAATACCAAGATATACATAGCGCTGATGCTAAAGGATTTATTAAAAAAATGATAGTAACAAGCGAAGTATAAAGCCTCTCCTACAAATAATTTAGCCCAACGCGTAGGTGCTAATTTACTTTGCGCTTATATTTAGATTGGCGAAAAGGCAATCGCTTCTCTTTCTTTTATAAACATAGTAAAATTTGTTTAATTTATTAACGCTTATGAGCATTCTATGTCTATTTCGCACTCCCTTATTACTCAGCTTGTTACTCTTGCACTTGACGAAGATTTAAATTATCAAACCGCGCAAGAAGGTGATATTACTGCGCAACTAATCCCACAAAACGAGCAAGCAAGCGCCAAAGTAATCACTCGAGAAGACTGTATTTTTTGCGGAAAAGACATCATCCTTGAAGTATTTGAACAAGTAGACCCAAGTGTTGAAGTTAATGTACTCATAAATGATGGCGACTCAGTTAAAGCAAACAGCACATTATTTACCGCTATTGGCTCGGCTCGTTCAATATTAACCGCCGAACGTACTGCACTTAACTTTGTGCAAACTTTATCAGGCACTGCAACTACTACAGCACATTATGTAAAAGAGTTAAGTGGTACAACAACGCAACTACTTGATACACGTAAAACAATCCCCGGTCTGCGCGCATTACAAAAATACGCAGTAAAATGTGGTGGTGGTGCAAACCATCGTATTGGGCTGTTTGACGCCTTTTTAATTAAAGAGAATCACATAGCGGCTTGTGGCACAATAAACAAAGCAGTAGCTCAAGCTAAACAAAACCATCCAAACAAACCTGTCGAAGTAGAAGTAGAATCACTCCCAGAACTTAAGCAAGCTATTGATGCCGGCGCCGATATAATAATGCTCGACAACTTTAGTGTAGAGCAAATTAAACAAGCTGTGGTTTTGACCAATAAACGTGCAAAATTAGAAGTTTCGGGCAACATGACTCTAGAAACACTCAAAACCTATTCACAAGCAGGCGTCGATTTTATATCGAGCGGGGCGCTAACAAAAAATTTACAATCAATCGATTTATCGATGCGTTTTGAGAAGCTTTAAAACAAAAAAACACCAATTAACACCCGCAATTGATTGACATATGGAATAAAAAAGCATTAAATAACCCGAAAGACTTAGTTTTAACATTTTATTAAACAAAAATTGCTTTTTTTAAAAAGGTAGGTGCTAAATACTAAAATAAAATGGTAAACTAATTATGTTGTACTATCTTATTTTAAACGCTAGTCATAAATAACTAGAGCTTTAGTTTATCTTTAGTTTTTAAAAAATAAATTTAAAAACTAAAACAACTAAATTACCTACTTTATGCCTATACTATTTATTGCTACAACGTGTGGTGCTTTTAGTAAACTTTTATAGTTAGCACTAAATATAATGAATTCATGCCTAGCTTTTGTGTTTCATACTCTAAAGCTAAAGCGCAATAAAATTAATTTTAAGTAAAAATGTAAAGTTAATCGGTTAAATTAAGTTAAGCACTTTGCTACTTAAATGATTCAACTTACAAAATCTATCCTTTAGGAGAGGAAACATGAAAACAATGACTCAAAAACAACAGGGTTTCACCCTAATTGAATTAATGATTGTAGTAGCAATCATCGGTATTTTAGCCGCAGTAGCACTACCTGCGTATCAAGATTACACGACTCGAGCAAAAATGAGTGAAGTTATAACATTTGCAGGGTCGGCAAAAACTGCTGTTAGTGAATGCATAATTTCGACTGGTGCAACTACTGATTGTGGAACTAATGCAAAAGTAGGCCTAGATACGAATATTTCATCAACCTATGTTGAATCAGTAACTGTTAGTGCAGGTGGTGAGATAACAGCCGGAATCAAAGATACCTCAGTTAGCGACTTGGATTTAGGAACCTTAAAGTTCACACCAACAGCAACTACTGGTAGTGTTAGCTGGGTATGTACAATTAGCTCAAGTGCTTTAAACAAGTACGTACCGCAAAACTGCCGTGCAAGCTAATTAAAAAATTAAAGAAGCTCTTTTTATAAAGAGAGCTTCTTATATTATGAATATTATTAAACAACACTTTCCCCCATCAACACTGTCTCTATTCTTAATCCTTTGCTTGACCCCATTTATTGATGAATATTTGCTTGGTTTATATAATGAGAAAAGGGTTTTTCAATCAGCCTTACTTATTTTATGTGCTTTACTTTATTTTAAACCACTTGATTTAGAAAAAAGAGCAAAGCTATTATTATTTTTAATCTTTTCACTTGGTTTTATTAGCTCAATTTTAGGTAACAACTTACTAAACTCAGGGCTAAATTACCTACACAGCATAATGTTGATAGGCCTTGTTTTTTTAGGTTACAAAATAAAAGATAATAATTCTATTTTATTTTATACAATACTATTTTCTAACATATTTATTTTATCTTTTTCGTTATTAAATTATTGTTTTTTTATATTTTCAGATGATAAACCATCTCCAGATGGTGTTCTGCATGGCTTCTATAACATTCGATTTTTTAACCAGTTTCAGGTTCTGAGTGTCCCTTTTGTTATTTATTTTATTTCACACCCAAAGCTGCAAAGAATCGCCAGAATAGCCCTGACTTTAAATTTCTTTTTATTACTTTTCAGCAGTGCACGGGGGGCTTCTGCAGCACTTTTCATCGCACTGTTAATTTATTGCTATTTCACGAATAGAAATATGATAAAAGAAATACTTTTTTGTCTATTAGTTGCTGTTTTATTTTTTTCAATTCACTATGCTTACCTTAGCTCTTACTACTCAGCTGAATATATATTAAGAACTGGCAGCTCAAAAAGATATGAGTTATGGCTAGAAGTCATTAGTAATATAAATTTTAAAACACTACTTATTGGTAATGGCCCTGGAGGATATGAATCTGAGACTTTCAACTTTAGTCACCCTCACAATAGCATCCTTCAAATACTGAATAGCTGGGGAGGAATTGTTTTATCTATTTTAGTTTTTTTTATATATAAGTTAATTCATCATTCACTGGCTTTTATTAAAAAAAACAAATATAAAAATGAGTTTTTAATTTACTTCACTTCATTTATAGGTTTATTAATTTACTCATCGGTAAGTGGTGTGATAGTTATGCCTATACCACAAACTTTTTTGTTTGTTTTAGTTGGGGTTTTACTAAGGCACTTAGGCTATAATTTATTAAAAAAGAAAGGCAACACTCATAAAAAAATAGCACTCACTATCATATTGATACTTTCTTTATGCTACACAGTACTGGTTACGCTAAGCTACAACTGCTTATCCCCAAAGCCATACGGCCCAAGCTTTTGGTCAAATGGACAGCTATCTTTTGCAAATTGTAAGCTTACTTACTCCGAGGATTAATAATGGCAAAGAAACCAGATAAAAAAGGGCTTGATACCTTTGAGTGGATAGGTGTAAGTGCACGAGGTAAACGCCTCGAAGGTGAGCTTACCGGTAATAGTATTGCATTAGTTAAAGCTCAACTTCGAAAGCAAGGTATTACGCCTTCAAAAGTAAAGCGTAAAGCAAAACCATTATTTGGCATTCAAAGTGTTCAAAAAATAACCCCAAAAGATATTGCGCTTGTAACTCGCCAAATTGCAACTATGTTGATGGCGGGCGTACCATTAATCCAATCAATCGAAATGATTGGTTCAGGATCTACTAACAAAAGTGTTGCCAAGTTGATGATGACTATTGGTGATGAAGTTAAAGCTGGGCAGACCTTATCTTCATCACTTAGAAAGCACCCTCGTTACTTCGATGATTTATATTGCGACTTAGTAGCATCGGGCGAGCAATCGGGTGCGCTTGATAAAATATTTGATCGTGTCGCTATTTATAAAGAAAAATCTGAAGCACTCAAATCAAAAATTAAAAAGGCAATGTTTTATCCAATTGCAGTTTTAGTTGTAGCTTTAATTGTTACCTCTATCCTTTTAATATTTGTAGTACCTCAGTTTCAAGATATTTTTGCTGGCTTTGGTGCAGAACTTCCCGCTTTCACCTTATTTGTAATAGGTATATCGGAATTTATGCAGGAGTATTGGTGGGTTGCATTAATTACTGTAGTTGCTAGTGGTTGGATATTCAAAGAAGCAAAATTAAGAAGCTTAAGACTCAGAGATGCTACAGACAGGGCTATACTTAAACTCCCTGTTATTGGCATGATTTTAAATAAAGCGGCCGTTGCTCGTTATGCACGAACTCTTTCGACCACGTTTGCCGCCGGTGTGCCGCTTGTTGATGCACTTGATTCTGCTGCAGGCGCTTCAGGTAATGCTGTTTATCGTTATGCTATTTTAGATATAAAAGCAGAGGTTAGCTCTGGTAATCAAATGAACTGGGCAATGCGTAACTCAAAAATATTCCCTGATATGGTAATACAAATGGTCGCAATTGGTGAGGAGTCTGGCTCACTAGATGGCATGCTTGAAAAGGTAGCCAACATTTACGAGCAAGAAGTGGATGATGCTGTAGATGGTCTTTCAAGCTTGCTTGAGCCACTTATTATGGCCGTACTAGGTGTACTTGTTGGTGGTTTAATTATCGCAATGTATTTACCTATTTTCCAATTAGGTTCTGTAATTTAATACCATTGAGAAAAATATAAACACCTATTTAAAAACACACGTAGTCGCGATTTTACATCGCGCTGTTAATTACGATTTTAAATCGCGCCATAATGGTAACAATCTCGCAGTAACCGTCGCGGGATAAACCCGCTGCTACGGTGCCATGGCATAAACCGCGTAGTCGCGATTTTATATCGCGTTTTTAATTACGATTTTACATCGCGCAGTAATTGTAACAATCTCGCAGTAACAGTCGCGGGATAAACCCGCTGCTACGTTACCGTGGCATAAACCGCGTAGTCGCGATTTTATATCGCGCTGTTAATTACGATTTTACATCGCGCAGCAATAGTAACAATCTCGCAGTAACAGTCGCGGGGTAAACCCGCTGCTACGCTACCGTGGCATAAACCACGTAGTCGCGATTTTACATCGCGCTGTTAATTACGATTTTATATCGCGCAGTAATTGTAACAATCTTGCAGTAACCGTCGCGGGGTAAACCCGCTGCTACGTTACCGTGGCATAAACCGCGTAGTCGCGATTTTATATCGCGATTTTATATCGCGTTTTTAATTACGATTTTATATCGCGCAGTAATTGTAACCGTCGCGGGGTAAACCCGCTGCTACTGTGACGTGGCATAAACCGCGTAGTCGCGTTTTTAATTACGATTTTACATCGCGCAATAATGGTAACAATCTCGCAGTAACAGTCGCGGGGTAAACCCGCTGCTACGGTGCCGTGGCATTAACCACGTAGTCGCGATTTTACATCGCGCTGTTAATTACGATTTTATATCGCGTTTTTAATTACGATTTTACATCGCGCTGTTAATTGGTATTATTAAAAAACTTTAGTTTTTAGGTAAACAAATGCAAAGTATTATTGAAGTGATGCAAAGCCAGTTGTGGTTTTATTTAACCACTATTGGCTTAATTAGTTTATGTATTGGTAGCTTTTTAAATGTGGTTATCTATCGTTTACCATTAATGATGCAGCGCGAGTGGCAAAGTGAATGCCGTATATTGCTAGATGACGAGCTTAAAAAAAACAACTCGAACTCGGATAGCTCTAAACCAGGTAACTCGAAGCCTGATAGTTCTAACTCAAACATCAATGAGCCTTTTAACTTAGTAAAACCCAACTCTACCTGCCCTAAATGTGAAACTGCCATTAAGCCTTGGCAAAATATTCCTATTATTAGTTGGTTAATACTTAAAGGTAAATGTGCAAGTTGCAGTAACCCTATTTCTGCTCGCTACCCTGCTGTAGAGCTAATTACTGCCGTATTAAGTTTAATTGTTGCCTATGGCTTTGGTGCAACCGAGCAAGCTTTATTATATATTTTTGTAACGTGGATTTTAGTCGCGCTGACCTTTATTGATATTGATCACATGTTACTGCCAGACCAACTTACATTACCGCTTGTATGGCTTGCACTTATTGCCTCTGTAATGGGTTACACAATTACACCAACCGATGCCATTATTGGCGCGGCTTGCGGTTATTTAAGCTTATGGAGTGTGTTTTGGTTATTTAAGTTATTAACCGGTAAAGAAGGCATGGGTTATGGCGATTTTAAACTACTCGCTGTATTTGGTGCTTTGCTTGGCTGGCAGTCATTACTCACTATTATTCTGCTTTCGAGCGTAGTAGGTGCCATTATAGGTATTGCACTGTTGAGCATACAAGGTAAAGACAAAGCGACCCCTATCCCTTTTGGGCCTTATTTAGCAATAGCGGGCTGGATTGCAATGCTTTGGGGTAACCAAATTCAAGGCGCTTACTTTAATTTAATTGGTTATTAAAATGAGTGAGCAAATTACTAAAGTAAACAGCTGGGTATTAGGTTTAACTGGCGGTATTGGCTGTGGAAAAACAGCCGTTAGTAATATGTTTGAAGAGCTTGGTATTACAATAGTTGATGCCGATATAATTGCGCGTCAAGTAGTAGAGCCAAATAGCAAAGGGCTTAAAGCGATTGCCCAACACTTTGGTGAGCATATTTTATTGCCTGATGGCACATTAAATAGAGCAGAGCTTCGCGCAAAAATATTTACTAACAACAATGACAAAGAATGGCTTAATGCGTTACTGCACCCTCTGATTCGCGCAAGAATACTAAACGATTTAAATAATGCAACTAGCCCTTATGTTGTTTTAGTCGCGCCTTTATTGTTTGAGAATAATCTTGATAAGTATTGCGACCATACCTTACTTATTGACGTGCCAACCTCTGTACAAATAGCGCGTACAGCAAAACGTGACAACACAAGTAGTGAGCAAGTTAAAAGTATTATTGCCTCACAAATGTCACGAGCCAATAAACAGCAAAAAGCGGATGATATTTTAAATAATGACCGCAGTTTAGACTTAGTGCATATAGAACTTGTTGATCTTCATAAAAAGTATCTACAATATGCATTACACAACAAAACTAACTCACATTAACACTGTCCTAACTCACACAAACTCGTATTTTAGTTAGTAAAATCACAACAAAGAATGAAAGGTGATGTAATCCCCTTCTTTTTTCTGATAAATTGCTTACTATTGAAGGAATAAAACAGGTGCGCAATGAATATTAACTCACCGTTATTGAGAAAATTTATAACCCTTGGCCGCATTGATGCCGACACGGTTAAAAACAAACAAAATGAATTTGCCTCAACAGCTGAGCTTATTTCTAAATGTGGAAAAATCGATAGTAATGATTTAGCTGAACAATGTATCGATTTGTTTCGCGTACCCTATTTTGATTTAAAAGATTTTGATCCTACAAAAATCCCGGCCGATCTTGTAAAAGAAAAACTTATTCGCAAGCATCACATTTTGCCGCTTGTTCAAAAAGATCGAAAAGTTTATATAGCAGCATCCGATCCTACAGATTACGGCGCATTCGAAAATTTTGAGTTTAGTACTGGTCTCTCATGCGAAGTTGTTGTTGTTGATTATGTTCAACTCGATGCCAAAATTGAGCAATTACTAGATGCCACTGGCAGCCTAAATTTAACTGATGACGAGTTTCAGGAATTTGCTGATTTAGATACAGAAAGCCAAAGAGATACAGCCCAGCAAGATGACGATAAAGATGATGCACCTATCATCGTTTACATCAATAAAATTTTAATGGATGCCATTAAAAAAGGCGCCTCTGATTTACACTTTGAACCGTATGAGCACAAGTACCGTATTCGCTTTCGAATTGATGGTATTTTGCATGAAGTGGCAAGCCCACCTAATACATTAGCGACCAAGCTTTCTGCGCGTATTAAGGTTATGTCACGACTCGATATTGCCGAAAAACGCAAACCACAAGATGGTCGTATAAAACTAAAAATTACTGAACGCAAAAGTATCGACTTTCGTGTAAGTACTATGCCTACCTTGTGGGGCGAAAAAATAGTAATGCGTATCCTTGATTCATCAAGCGCTATGTTAGGTATTGATGTATTAGGTTACGAGCCTGAGCAGAAAAAGCTCTATATGGATGCGCTTGCCCAGCCTCAAGGGATGATATTGGTAACAGGGCCAACGGGGTCTGGTAAAACGGTATCGCTATACACAGGTTTAAATATATTAAACCAGCCAGAGCGAAATATTAGTACTGCGGAAGATCCGGTTGAGATTAACCTTGAAGGTGTAAACCAAGTACAAATTAATATTAAAGCCGATATGACTTTTGCCAACGCACTGCGTGCATTTTTACGTCAAGATCCTGATGTAGTTATGGTAGGTGAAATACGTGACCTTGAGACCGCAGAAATATCAATAAAAGCGGCGCAAACAGGTCACTTGGTTTTATCAACATTGCATACAAACTCAGCGCCGGAAACAATCACCCGTTTATTAAATATGGGTGTGCCAGCTTATAACGTAGCAAGTTCGATCAGCTTAATTATAGCCCAGCGTTTAGCACGTCGTTTGTGCCCTAAATGTAAAACGCCAGAACAACTGCCGAGCGAAGAACTAGCTCGCCAAGGATTCAGTACAAAGCAAATTGAAGAAATGACATTGTATACGCCTAAAGGGTGCGATAGCTGTACCGATGGTTATAAAGGCCGAGTGGGTATTTACGAAGTAATGCAAATTACCCCTGAAATTGCCCAAATTATTATGCGCGGTGGTAACTCGCTTGAAATAGCTGACGTATCTCTTAAAGCCGGGTTTAATAATTTACGCCTATCGGGTTTACGCAAAGCCGCCGATGGTTTAACGTCACTCGCTGAAATAAACCGTGTCACTAATATGTAAGTATATGGCTCTGGGCTATTGTTCTTGGAGCTATAAAGAAAAATTGTAGAGAGTAAATTATGCCTACTGTTGTAAACTGCCCGACCTGTAAAACTAAAGTTGAATGGTCAGAGCAAAGCCCATTTCGCCCTTTTTGCTCAAAGCGCTGTCAGCTAATTGATTTAGGTGAATGGTCGTTTGAAAATAATAAAATTTCTGCGCCAATCACCTCAGCTGAAGAGTTTAGCCAAGACATGATTGAAGATATTGAAGCTATGCTGGCTAAAAATGAAGATGACTTTTTTAAGTAATTTATCTTCATTATGCCCTAAAAGCAAAAACCAGCATGTAGCTGGTTTTTTAGTGTTTAACCTATAATTAAACGATTAGTCTTTTTGCTTACGCTGTTTCTTTTTGCCCATGCGTTTTTGCATTTTAGCAAATTTCTCTTTTTGCTCCGCATTAAGTACTTGCATTACTTGGTGCTGAGTTTTAAGTTTAATTAAACCGAATTGCTCACCTTTTTCATGGCGTTCGTTTAACAATTCTTTTGCTGCATTTTCGTCAAATGTTGCCGCCGAAAGTAATGTATCCATTTTTGCTTTATGCGCTTCACGCATCGCTTTACGGGCTTCTTTATTGTCGCCACGTAATGCTTTCATTTGTGTTTTTTGCGCTTCAAAAATAGCCTTTAGCTTAGTTTGCTGCTCATCTGTTAGGTTTAATTTTTCAACGCCGCGATCAGAAAGTAAAAAACGAGCTTGAGAATGGCCTTGCTTATGCCCGTCGCCTTTAGCTAATACGCTACCAGCACCAAGCGTTGCTGTTGCTAAGCCACAGATAAGTACTAATTTTGAAAGTGTGTTTAATTTAGTCATAATCATTACCTTAATATTGAATTGGTTGGTTGAGCGATTGTGGCTGCTAAGCCAGTGAGTTAACTATACCTAACTCAACGCAAAGTAACGCAAAGCAGTGTAAAGGTTGTGTAAAGATTCACCTTTGCACTATTTAGCGGGTAAAATAACGCTATAAACAACTCTAAGGGTTTGTAAATGAAACTATTAATGATTGATGACGATACGGGCCTTTGTGAGCTATTAAGTGAATATTTAACTGCCCAAGGCTTTGAAATACAAAGCGTACACGACGGTGAGCAAGGTCTTAAACTAGCACAAGCGAACGATTACGCACTTATACTGCTAGATGTAATGCTACCAACGCTAGATGGCTTTGAAGTACTTAAACAGCTTAGGCAAACAAAACTCACCCCTGTAATAATGCTTACAGCGAAAGGTGAAGACTTTGACCGTATTTTTGGCCTAGAGCTCGGCGCTGACGATTATATTCCAAAGCCTTTTAATCATCGTGAATTACTAGCCCGCGTTAAAGCAATAACACGCCGTATAGAACACATTAATAGTTTAAATGCTGCTGCAACGAGTAAGTTACTCGTTAATGGTATTACCGTTAACCTAGCTGCGCGAGAGGCCTCAATAGACGGCTCTACATTAACCCTTACTGGTACAGAGTACGAAATACTCACGCTATTGTGTAAAAATGCAGGTGAAGTGGTTAGTAAAGAGCAAATTAGTGAAGAAGTACTAGGTAGGCGTTTAGCTTCTTTTGATCGCTCTATCGATATGCATGTAAGTAATATCCGCAAAAAAATAGCAGAGCATATTCCAGGTGAGCGAATTAAAACAATGAGAGGTACGGGCTATGTCTTTATCCAAGGCGAATAAAAGCAATTACTTTACTTGGTTAAAACACCCTGGGCACTACCTGTTTTTTAAAATATTTATTTGGTTTTGGTTAACTATAATCGGCACCGTTGCAGCGCTTATATTTTTAAGTAACATTACCGCTATTAACGCGGTAACTAACGAGCCGCTTTATGGCCCTATGAAAAAAAACCTAATATATACCGCCAAAAGTATTGAGCGGACTGCTATTAAACATAAGCGCAGCCTAAGCGATGTATTAGTACACCCCCGTAGATCAAAGCGTAAACTTTTATATTTAAGCGCAGCTCAAAGCGAGGACTCTCTTAGTAGTAAAGAGGTGCCAGAGAGCATCGATTTAAGTTTATTAAATTTCACGCAAAATATGTCACCGCAAATTATTTTCACTGAAAAATATCAAGCCTTCGGCCCTGTTAATATAAACGTGCCTGAAGGGAGTTTTTATCTTTATGAAATAGATATTAACCATCAACCGCCGCTGATAATGCGCTTTAAGCTTATGCCTAATTGGATGAAAATAGTCATCGCAATTGTTGCATCTCTCATTTTAAGCTTTGTATTTAGCCGTAACTTAATAGCCCCTATAAATAGCCTTAAAAAAGCGGCAATTAAACTATCAGCGGGTAACCTAAGCGCAAGAGCCGATATTTCTGTAAACCGAAAAGATGAGCTAGGAATACTAGGGCGAGATTTTAACAGCATGGCTAATCAGTTAGAGCTTTTAATTAGCTCGCAAAAGCGCTTGTTAGCCGACATATCGCATGAGTTACGATCGCCTCTTACACGTTTAAAAATGGCTACCGGCCTTGCACAAATGCAAGCTAACGATGCCAGCCAATCGTATTTATTACGCATAGAAAAAGAAGCAAATCAGCTTGATAAAATGATTGCCGACGTGCTGCAAGTGTCTCGCTTAGAGGCCAAAAGCCAAGCGCTTTCACTGCAAAAACAATCATTACAAATAATTGTAGATCACGTTATTAACGATGCGCAGTTTGAAGCAAAGCAAAATAATAAGCAGCTAAATATAGTGGGCGCTGTAGACGTAAACATTAATTGCGACGAAAGCCTTATTGCCAGTGCGCTTGAAAACCTACTTCGCAACGCTATAAAATACGCAAATAATACGATTAGCATTACTCTAAAGCATACTGATGCCATTTATATAGAAATATGTGATGATGGCTGTGGTGTGCCAAATGAGCAACTAAGCAAGCTTTGCGAACCCTTTTTTAGGCAGTCTGATGCGCGCGACCGCGTAAGTGGTGGCACGGGTTTAGGGCTCGCTATTGCTAAAAATGCTATTACTGCGCATGGCGGTGAATTAGTGTTATCTAATAAAACAGAGGGTGGACTTTGTGCTAATATCACGCTGCCATTAATAAAAGAGTAAAGCATGTTTTATAGTAGTGAGCGTGAGCTTAAAAGTAACCAAATAAAAATTAATAACTTTTATAAAAAGACGCTAATTAAAGCTTATTTAGATACGCCTAACGGGCAATTATTTTATGCTTACGCCATACCTGATAAAGCCAAAAATGCCATTGTAATAAGCTCTGGGCGCCTTGAGGGGTTAGATAAATATAAAGAGTTGTTATGGGAGCTGTATAACAATAATTTTGCCATATTCATAGCTGATCACCAAGGACAAGGCCGCTCTTATCGCCACCTACTAAATAAGCACAAAGGCCATGTTAATCAATTTAAAGATTACAGCGCAGACCTAAACTTATTTAATACACAAATAGTGGATACTTATTGGCAGGGTAAAAAAGTATTAGTGAGTCATTCAATGGGCGGCGCTATTGCATTTGATTACCTTGCGCATTTTGAACACAATTTTAGTGGCGCGTTTTTATCAGCGCCTATGCTTGATATTTATACAAAAAACACACCAAAACCTTTAGCTAAATTAATAGCCAGTACCGCTATCCTTCTGGGTCAAAAAGACAACTACGCGCTAGGGCAAACCGATTATATACCTGATGAGTTTGCTACAAATGTATTAACCAGCAGTCCAGTGCGTTACGAGCTATTTAGGCAAACATATAAAGAAGAGCCATTACTACAGCTCGGCGGTGTTACTTACGGCTGGCTAAATGCGACATTTGCATTTATAACTTCGATGGATAGCTTAAGCGTGACTATTCCACTTTATATTGCCAGTGCGCAAAACGACGAAGTAGTCGATAACAATGCCCAATATAAATTAGCAAACAGACACGCAAATACAGTACTTAAAAGCTTTGAAGGCGCTAAACACGAGCTGTTTTTTGAACGTGATGAAATACGCCAGCCATTGCTTAAAAGTTTGTATCAGTTTTGTGAGTCGGTGACGGCTTAGTAAGTACCGACAAAGGGTCGAGGTGGATCAGTATATCTACCTCAGATTCAAAACGTTCTTTAAGCATTGACTCCACTTCATCAGCTACGTTATGAGCACGTATTAAACTTAAATGATCATCAAGCTCTAAGTGCATTTGGATAAACTTAACTTTTCCGCCTTGGCGAGTACGAATATCATGTACACCGTGTACATCTGCATGGGCTCTGGCTATATCAAATATGCTTTGCTTTTCATCATCTGGCAGTTCTTTATCCATTAAATGATCGGCACTATCGCGAGCTATATCCCAGCTGTTATAAAGTAAGTAACCCGCTACACCTATCGCAAAAACCGGATCGGCATACAACACACCATAATAAGCTAACAAAATAGCTAATAGCACAGCGGCATTTAATATTAAGTCGCCTTTGTAATGTACTGAGTCGGCTTTTATAGCAATTGAATCGGTATACTTAACCACCTTGTTTTGTACAAATACAATGACCAACGTACACGCAATAGCAAAAATACTTACCCATACACCTAATAAAGAATGGCTTAACTGTATAGGATTAAATAAACGCTCAATACCATGAAAAGCAAGTAGGCAACCTGAGCCTGCAATAAACGCGGCTTGTCCAAGCCCTGCAAGTGCTTCGGCTTTACCGTGTCCAAACCGGTGATCGTCATCTGCTGGGCGCAGTGCATAACCTAAAACTAAAAAGCTCATAGCAGTGGCTGTTATATCCATTAACGAATCCGTTAACGAGCCAAGCATTGAGGCCGAACCCGAAGCAAGCCACGCCCATGTTTTTGCGCCAATCATTAAACTAACCATTACCATGGTAACAATGCTGGAAGTTTTAACCCAAAATTCGTAGCTACGGTTATGCACGTTTTAATCCGATAATTAGGAGTACTCAATAGTGTGAGTATATCATTTTTTTGAAGGGTTTCGTGTATACTGAAAATCGTTAAACTACAGATTATTTAAAAGGCTCACTATGCTGGATATTGTTTTATACCAACCTGAAATACCGCCTAACACTGGTAATATTATTCGCCTATGTGCCAATACCGGCTATGCATTACATTTAATTGAGCCGCTAGGTTTTGAGTGGGACGATAAGCGCGTGAAACGTGCAGGACTTGATTATCATGAATTTAGTCATGTTCAACGCCATGCCTCATTTGAAGATTACCTTGAAAAATGTAAACCTAAAAAAATATATGCATGTACAACTAAAGGTAGTCAGTTTCACCATGAAGCAAGTTACGAAGCGGGAGACTGCTTAGTATTTGGCCCAGAGACTCGCGGCCTGCCTGATGATATGATCCAAGCATTACCAAAAGAGCAGCGTGTGCGCATTCCTATGCAAGCCAATAGCCGCAGCATGAACTTATCAAACGCAGTAGCCGTGTTTGTTTACGAGTCGTGGCGCCAGTTGGGTTTTCCTAACGCGCAATAAACACCTTGTACCAAATAACAAAAAACCGACATAACGTCGGTTTTTTAGTTTTAGTATACTTTGTATAAATTTATTCAGAACGCTGCTCTCGGCCTAATAGCGCCATTGCTGCTTCTTTCATATCTTTATTTTCATAAAGCACTTTATAAATTTGCTCAGTAATCGGCATTTCTACACCGCTACGCTGCGCTAATAAATACACTTCTTTGGTATTTCTAAAGCCTTCAACTACTTGGCCAATTGACTCAATTGCAGCATCGACGCTTTCGCCTTTACCCAGCGCTAAACCAAATCGACGATTACGAGATTGGTTGTCGGTACAGGTGAGTATTAAATCACCAAGACCCGCCATTCCCATAAAGGTTTCTGGTTTTGCGCCCAAAGCACAGCCTAAACGAGTAAGCTCTGCAAGGCCTCGGGTTATAAGCGCAGTACGCGCATTAGCACCAAAACCAACACCGTCCGAAATACCGGCACCAATGGCAATTACATTCTTAACCGCGCCACCAAGCTGTATACCAATAAAATCATCATTGTTATAAACACGGAATGAGCGACCACAATGAAGTAAATCAGCGAGCTGCTGAGCAAACTCTGGTGACGTAGAAGACACTGAAATAGCTGTAGGTGAACCCATCGCCATTTCTTTTGCAAATGTAGGGCCCGAAAGTACCGCAAGCGGAATATCATCACCCAATTCTTGCAAAGCCACTTCTTGTAACAAACGTCCAGTATTTGGCTCAAGACCTTTAGTGGCCCAGGCAACTTTAGCACCCTTTTGTAATGCTGGTTTAATTTGCGCAAGCGTATCGCCAAATGCATGGCTTGGCACAACAACAAGTACAATAGCGCTGCTAGCAACGGCATTTAGTAAGTTAGCTTCAAGAGTAAGAGTGTCTGGGAAAGGAGCATCAGGTAAGTAACGTTGATTTTTCCGCTCAGCTGCAAGCGTGGCAACGTCGTCGCTATTTCTTCCCCAAAGTGTCACGTTGTGACCATTTCGGGCTAAACAAATAGCAAGGGCGGTGCCGTAAGACCCCGCCCCTAATACAGTAACAGCTGTAGTTGCTGTACTCATAGGTTATGCGTCTGCTGTAACCTGGTCAGCTTGCGCAGTACGTTGTTGCATGTATTGTGCAAACAGTGCGTCAAAGTTAACTGGCGCAAGGTTAAGCTGTGGAAAAGTACCACGGTTAACAAGATTTGAAACAGCTTCACGTGCATATGGGAACAACACGTTAGGACAAAATGCACCTAGCATGTGCGCAAGTTGCACTTCTTCAACTTCAGCAATAGTAAAAATACCTGCTTGTTGAATTTCACATAAGAACGCAGTTTCTTCACCAAGAGAAGCAGTTACAGTTAGTGCTAAAACAACTTCAAATACACCTTCGTCTAGTTTGTTAGAGCGTGTATCTAGGTCTAGCTTAACTTCTGGCGTCCATTCTTTTTGAAAAATGGCCGGAGAGTTTGGCGTTTCAAACGATACATCTTTAGTGTAAATACGTTGAATAGTAAATTGTGCACCGGCTTCTGCAGCGGCTACGTTTTGATTTTCTTCGTTCATTGTTATTCCTAATTTGTTCGTTATTATAATTAAATTAAGCGTTTAACTTAGCGTCAAGTTTACCTTGCGCTTCAATAGCCATCATCTCGTCGCAGCCACCGATATGTTCATCATTAATAAAGATTTGCGGTACTGTGCTTGCGCCACCGGCTTTAGCAATCATTTCAGCACGTAGCTCTGGTTGTACACCAATATCATAATTAGTGTATTCAACGCCTTTGCTATTTAAAAGCGAAAGAGCACGCTGACAAAATGGACAATACGCCTTGGTGTATAAAACAACATTACTCATAATAAATCCTCTATCGGCCTAGCTAAACGGATTAGCGACCTGTTGTAGTTGGTAAGCTGGCAGATTGCCACGCACCCATGCCACCTGCCAATAAGTAAACTCGTTCAAAACCAGCTTTACTCATAGCGGCTGCAGTACCTTGGGCAGTCATACCTGTAGTACATACAACTATAATGGGTTTAGTCTTGTACTTTTCAAGGCTTGAAAAGTCAGATTTTTTCGCATTCTCTGGGCTTAAGTGCTCAGCGCCAGAAATACGCCCTGCATTAAACTCTTTTTGCGCGCGTATATCGATTACTTGGCCGTCATCACGGTTTATAAGTAACGTAAGCTGCTGAGGATTTATTTGACGAACAGCTGAAAACTTACTTTTTATCCAGCCACTAACAATAAGGAAAACAATACCAACCCAAGCAAGGCTTAAAATGGGATGATTTGTAATAAATTCAATATATTGATCCATTCTACTTCCACTATGAAATTATGTTTTAAACCTAGGGCATGTTGGCCTTTGTGGATTGAAATTTGTTCAATCTAGGGGCGATTAAATCGCGGCGCGAGATTTGTAACCTAGTGGGCTAAGTAAAAACCGAGCAACAAAGAGGTAATAGTCCCTAGAAAGAACCCAACGGGCAGCGCATGTTTGGTATTTATGCTACGTTATCGCCTATTTATGGGGAGTAACCACACTTCATAGGCTCTGCCTTGCCTAAAAACCAAACATACTGCTGTAAATTCAACCACCAAAGTGCAACACGCCCTAATATTTTAAGGATTTTGTACTTTAGCCACGCAAGTATACCCAAACCAACCTAAAATGCGAGTTTAGGAGTACTTAGAAGCGTTTAAAAAACGATAAAGCCCCCCATATATAAAGTAATTGAAAAAAATTAATATCTTGTTTTCAATGCTGATCCTAGCTTAAAAACACGGTATGCTAAAACCACGCTAATAAACCTTTTTAGGTGCACAGTATCCATCAACAGATACTAATTTTCAGGAGCTATTATGACAGAGCATAAAAAACCACTGGTATTAATGATTTTAGACGGTTGGGGATACCGCGAAGATACGCAGAGCAATGCCATTCTTGCAGCTAACACACCGGTATTAGACAATTTATGGGCAACACGCCCTCACACATTAATATCAGCTTCGGGTTTAGATGTGGGTCTTCCTGATGGCCAAATGGGTAACTCTGAAGTTGGCCATGTAAACTTAGGTGCTGGTCGCATTGTTTATCAAGATTTTACTCGTATCACCAAAGCAATTAACGATGGCGAATTTGATTCAACACCAGCCTTAGTTGAAAACATAGATAAAGCAGTAAAAGCAGGCAAAGCCGTTCACATAATGGGACTTTTAAGCCCAGGTGGCGTACATAGTCATGAAGATCATATTGTGGCAAGCATTGAACTTGCAGCAAAACGTGGCGCTAAAGAAGTTTACTTTCATGGCTTTTTAGATGGCCGCGACACACCTCCACGTAGCGCTAAAGCATCAATCGAACGTATTGAAGCATTGTTTAGCGAACTTAAATGCGGTCGTTTAGCATCACTTATTGGCCGTTACTACGCAATGGACAGAGACAACCGCTGGAACAGAGTAGAAAAAGCTTACAATGTAATAGCGCTAGCCGAAGGCGACTTTAATTTTAATAACGCCATAGAGGCACTTAATGCAGCATACGAGCGCGACGAAAACGATGAGTTCGTAGCTGCTACAACTATTACACCAACAGGTGCAGAGCCAGCCGTAATTAACGATGGCGACACTCTAATTTTTGCCAACTTTAGAGCAGATAGAGCCCGCGAAATTACTCGCGCTTTTGTTGAGCCTGATTTTGATGGATTCGCAAGAAAAAGAACACCAAAGCTTAGCGCATTTGTAATGATGACAGAGTACGCAGCTGATATAGATGCACCTATTGCCTTTGGTTCAACACCGTTAGTAAATGTACTTGGTGAGTGGTTTGAAAAAAATAACAAAACACAGCTTCGTATTTCAGAAACCGAAAAATACGCACACGTTACATTTTTCTTTAGTGGCGGGCGCGAAAGCGAATTTGAAGGCGAAACACGCGAACTAATTCCTTCGCCGCAAGTTGCAACTTACGACTTACAACCTGAAATGAACTCAGAAATGTTAACCGACAAGTTAGTAGAAGCAATTAAAAGTGGAAAATACGATGCTATTATTTGTAACTATCCTAATGGCGACATGGTAGGTCACTCTGGCGTGTTTGACGCTGCAGTTAAAGCCTGTGAAGCGGTAGATAGCTGTATTGGCCGCGTTGTTGATGCACTTGAAGAGTTTGGTGGTGAAGCACTAATAACAGCTGATCATGGTAATGCAGAGCAAATGGCAGACCTTAAAACAGGCCAAGCCCATACAGCTCACACTAGCGAACCGGTACATTTTATTTATGTGGGTCGCGATGCAGAACCAATGCAAGGTAAAGCATTAAGCGATGTAGCCCCTACCATGCTTCATTTAATGGGCATGGAGCAGCCAAACGAAATGACTGGTACGCCTATCATGATGTTGAAATAACATATGAATAGACGTATTAACCGGTTAATTAAGTGCGGTTTAATACTCACTTCATTAGTGACTGCATCTGCAGTTGCTAATGAAGATCGTACTAAAAAAGACTTATCAGAAGTTCAAAATGCACTTGAGCAAAGCCAAGCTGAATATAACGCGCAAAGAAAAAAAATAGCTAAACTCCAAAAAAACCTTAAAAGTCATGAACTCGATATAGCTAAAAATGCTAAAGCACTTAACATGGCAGAGCAATCAGTAAAAGAAACAAAAACACAGCAAAAGCAGTTACAAAATAAAGCCTACGAGCTCGATAAAAAGCATACTCAGTTTCAAAAAGTCTTAGCCGCGCAACTCAAAAGTGCCTATATGGCGGGTGGCGACGACTATTCTAAAATGCTGTTAAACCAAGAAGACACCGCAAAATTTGAGCGCACACTAAGTTATTACAACTACTTAAATAAAGCCCGTATTGAACAAATTGAAGATCTAAAAAACCTTCAACAACAAATAGTACAAAACCAAGAAGAACTTGTTAAAACTCAAGAAAAGCTAGAGCTTTTGTATAATGAGCAAAAAAGGCGCCAAACTGCATTGCTTAATGCACAAAGTGAACGCCAGGCTAATCTTAAAAACTTACAAGCTCAGCTCAACAGCACCAAAAGCTCAATAAATTATTTAAAAGAAAACCAACAAACGTTAGTAACAACGATTGAAGAACTCGAAAAAGAAAAAACACAAAAAATTGAATTACTCGGCCTAAATAAAAGCAAGGGCAAATTAGACTGGCCGAGCAAAGGCAAGTTAGAGCACACATTCGGCCAACGTAAACATGGTGGTATTGATTGGAAAGGCGTATTAATTGGTGCAAAAGAAGGCACTAATATTAATAGCGTCCATAACGGTCAAGTTGTATTTGCCGATTGGCTAAAAGGTTATGGTTGGGTAATTGTTGTAGATCATGGTGAAGGTTTTATGAGCCTATATGGCCACGCTCAAACACTACTAAGAGATGTAGGCGATATGGTACGTGAAGGTGAAACGTTAGCCCTAGTTGGCCAAAGCGGCGGACAAGCTACTTCTGGTCTATACTTTGAAATACGCCACAAAGGACGCGCAGTAAATCCTGTAAAATGGTGCAGACGCATTTAATTGAATAAACCGCTGCACCGCATTAGGAGCAGCTGATGACAACTAAAAAAAACGTAATAAATACCATCAATCAAAAAAATACAGGCTTATATATAAGCCTGTATTTACTTGTATTACTAATCTTAATCACCTTTACTAGCAGTGTATTAGCAAGCTCGATTAAAGACCTTAAAAGACAACAAATCGACGAAATACTCTTTAATATTCACGCCTACTACGTTGAAGATCTCACCTTACAAAATAGCCACCACATTAAATATAATAACCAACAGTTTGAGCGCTTATATTCAAAGCTCGATTCTTACTCTAAGTACTTAAATGAACACGAATTAACCTCATTATTTGATAACACAAACGGGCGCTATACAGGCATTGGTATTGAGGTTAAAAATATCGATAAATATATGACTATTGTTAATGTGGTTGATAATTCTCCCGCAAAAGCAGCGGGTATTCTGCCAGGCGATATTATTGTAAGTGTAAACAACCACACAGCTCAAAACCGTACAATAGATGAAGTAGCAACATTAATACGAGAAAGTAAATTTGCGAATATAGACCTAATTATAAATCGCGGAAACAATAAAAATGCAATTACGCTTAATGTTGCACGCCGCCAAATAAACCTCGAAAGCGTAACAAGCGAACTGTTAGATTTTGGTACGGGTTATATAGCTATTAATAGCTTTTCTAACCACACCTTACATGAGGTTGCTCTGCAAGTGGCAGCTTTACAAAGCCACTTTGGTTACCCACTTAAAGGCTTAGTCATTGATTTACGCGACAACCCTGGCGGTACATTACAAAGTGCAGTAGCGGTATCAGATCTATTTTTACAAAGCGGCACTATAGTGACGACCAAAGGACGCTTTTACGATGCAAACCAAGCTTTTTACGCTAAACGTGGCGACATTCTAAAAAATGCCCCCATTGTTGTACTTATAAACGAAAATTCAGCCTCTGCAGCAGAAATACTAGCCGCAGCCCTTAAAGATAATAAACGGGCAACCGTTGTTGGCAGGCAATCTTTTGGGAAAGGATCGGTGCAATCGCTAATCCCACTCGGTGATGGCAATACTGCATTAAAGCTCACTACTGCTAAATATTTTACGCCGCTAGGAAAGTCGATTGATGGGATAGGAATAACCCCTGATGTGGCTGTTAATCAAACAACCCTTTCACAAAGTAATAAAGCCGTTATAATAAAAAATGAACACGCTAACAGTAACGCGCAATTACTCACGAGTAACTTAGCCGATTTACAGTTAGGTAAAGCAAAACAATTACTCAGCATGCAATAGCTTGTATAAGCTGTATAAATAAAGCTAAAAAGATAATAAAAACTATAAACGTGAAAATAATAAAATGGCTAATATTAGCTATTTGTTTTAGCTCAGCAACAATTAGCGCTAAGCAAATAGCAATAGTGATAGACGACATAGGCTATCATCAACGGGACTTAGAGTTCCTTTCCTTACCAGGGCAATTGTCGTATTCAATTTTGCCCCATACCCCTTATTCGCAAATTTTTGCAACGCTTGCCAGTCAATCAAATAAAGAACTATTACTCCATGTACCTATGCAGGCACTTAACGGTAAAGAACTAGGACCTGGCGCGCTTACTTTAAATATGAATAAAGAGCAGCTTCAGCAAACTCTCGGAACAGCTCTCGCTAGTTTGCCGCAAGTTAAAGGCGTTAATAACCACATGGGCTCAGCACTTACGCAGCAAAGCCAAGCTATGAAGTGGACAATGGAAGTGCTTAAAAAGCGCCATTTGTATTTTTTAGATAGCCGTACAACCGATTTAAGCCAAGCACAAAATGCCGCGAACTTTTTAGGTGTTGCTAATATTGGCCGCCAAGTGTTTTTAGACAATATAACTACACCAGAACAGCTGCAGCTAAGGCTTGAAGAATTAAAACAACTAGCCACCATCCATAATTCTGCTATTGCGATTGCTCACCCCTACCCTGAAACAATCGAATTTTTACGCCATGCCTTACCCGAGCTAACTAAGCAAGGTTTTGAGCTCGTGCCGGTTTCGCAGCTGGTTGAACGTAAATATATTCAGTTGGCGCAAGCTGAGGGAAAAGAGATTAGTGCTCGATGATATAAGCTTTAAATAATACTATTATCGAATGATAAACTAACCATTCGATAATGAAGAGTATCGGTATGACTTGATAGAATATTTTATCGTTGGGTTTCGCTTCGCTCAAACCAACCTACGTAAAAGCAAAAAGCCCCGCATTTTCATGTAGGGCTTTTAAATTTTCTGCTTGAGCAGTATTAGCTCATAGCGCTTTGTAACTTTTTCATCGCTGTTTTTTCAAGCTGGCGAACACGTTCAGCAGATACACTGTACTTTTGTGCAAGCTCTTGAAGAGTCGCTTTATCATCCGACAACCAACGTGCGCTAACAATATCTTGTGAACGTTCGTCTAGTGTTTTAAGTGCGCTAAATAAACGAGTATGCGCTTGCTCTTTCCACTGTTCTTGTTCAACGTCGTCAGCTAAATCAGCTGCGCCATCTGTTAAGTACTGTACTGGAGAATACGTGCTTGTTGGTGCGTCGTCGTTATCGTCGCCCGTTAGGTCAAAGCCCATGTCTTGGCCGCTCATGCGCGATTCCATTTCACGAACTTCTTTCTCACTCACACCTAGCTCACTAGCAACAGTGCTAACCTCAGCTTGATTAAACCAACCTAAACGCTTTTTGTTTTTACGAAGATTAAAAAACAATTTACGTTGCGCTTTAGTGGTTGCAACTTTAACTATGCGCCAGTTTTTAAGCACAAACTCGTGAATTTCGGCTTTAATCCAATGCACTGCAAACGATACCAAACGTACACCCACTGAAGGGTCAAAACGTTTAACCGCTTTCATCAGGCCTATATTACCTTCTTGAATAAGGTCAGCTTGTGGTAAGCCGTATCCCGAGTAGCCTTTAGCAATATGTGCTACAAAGCGTAAATGCGACATAATGAGTTGCTTGGCAGCACTAAGATCGCCTTCTTCCTGAAGCTTTTTAGCAAGTTCTTGCTCTTGTTCAACCTTAAGCATAGGGATAGTGCTTACCGCTTGAAGGTAACCGTCCATGCTTGCGCTTTGTTGTCCGACTGTAAGTGCCATTGCGTATAAATCTTTACTCATTTTTCACCTCGGTGATAAACATTTGAAACCATCTTAGCACTCTTTCTCTGTGAGTGCTAACCCCAATTTAAAACTTTTTTAAAGTATAAATCAAGTAGTTTTTTGGTATGTATTTAGTCTACTACAAGCGACTGAATAAGTGATGAATTAAGGGTTTGCAGCAGGTTAACCTCATCGCATCACCTTATTTACAACTCATTACTTCATTGGAGGATAGTACACAAATATGACAGTTTTAATAACGAGAGGTACAACCCAGATTGATATATTACGTATATCAAGCTGGGTTGGTTCATTTATACTTTATCGGGTTCTATTTCTTTAATATAACGATTTACAGAAAGATAAGAACCTACAAAACCTAAGCTTGTTGCAAGTAACACTAAAAAGCCGAATTCTTTCAATGTTAAGCCAATTAAAGAAAAGCTTGCTTGGTAAACCCCTGCCACACTGCTAACCGCAGAAGATAACCACCACATCATTAAAGCAACAGATATAAAGGCAAATAAACCACCTATTACACCATACCAAATACCGGTCCACAAAAATGGGGCATGTATAAAGGTGTTAGTTGCGCCGACTAGCTTCATTACTTGTATTTCTTCTTTTTTATCCATGATCGACAAACGAATTGTGTTACCAATAATAAGCGTCACAGAGGTAAGCAATAGTAAGGCAATGGTTATTACACTTTCTTTAAGTAAATCTAGCAAAGCATTTAAACGCTCTAACCACGCTATATCAAGCTTACCAAAATCAACTTCACGTTCACTCTCAAGTTTAGTTAGAAGCGCCTTAGCGGCGTTTGGCTGCCTATTACGCTTTGTTGGCGTAACAAGTACTACATCAGGTAATGGATTTTTATCCAAATACTCTAAAGCCTGCCCAAAACCAGAAACATCTTTAAACTCGGTGAGTGCTTTTTGCTTTGAAATAAACTCAACACTCTCCACTTCTGGGTAAAGTGCTAAACGCTTTACTAAGGTTTGCGTTTCTTGCTCGTTCATACTTTCTTTTACGAATAACGATATTTCACTCGCTTCTTCAAAACCACTGCTTACCTGCTGTACATTTTTAACAACTAAATAAAGTGTTGCAGGAAGCGTTAAGCTCAAGCCAAGTACTGCAATAGTCATTAATGAGGCCAGTGGGGTGCGCCACATTTCACCTAAACTATGCACACCCTGGCGAAAAATATTAATAATGAAAAAATAACCGCCAGCTAATACTGATTTTTTTTGCTTGTCGTTACTATTTTGTCGACCCTTAAAAAGTAAACTCATAGTGCGCCCTCAGCAAGCGGATCTTGAAGCATTCTGCCATCTTTTAAAGTTAAGCTGCGATACTTCATACGCGCTACCAAACCAAGATCGTGCGTTGCTATCAATACAGTTGTACCGTGTTTATTAAAGTCTTCAAACAGTTTTAGTATTTCCATTGAAAGCTCAGGGTCGAGGTTACCTGTAGGTTCATCGGCTAATAAAATTGGCGGGGAGTTCACTATTGCTCTGGCAATACCAACACGTTGCTGTTCACCACCTGAGAGCATAGACGGATGACATTTTATTTTTTCTATCAGGCCTACTTTATCAAGTGCGCCATGGACCCGTTTAGCAATATGCTTATGATGAGTACCTTCGATAATTAGTGGTAATGCCACATTATCAAAAATAGTATAACGCTCTAATAAACGGTGATTTTGAAAAATAATACCAATATCACGACGAGCATAGGGAATTTGACGCGAGTTAACTTTGTTTAAATCAACTCCATTAATAGACACACTACCCGCCGATGGACGCTCCATTAAGCTAATTAGCTTAAGCAGTGTACTTTTACCGGCGCCACTATGGCCCGTTAAAAAAGCGAGTTCGCCAGGCTTAATATGAAAATTCACTTTTTCGAGGGCACGGTGCCCACCTGGGTAGGTTTTACTTACTTGCTGAAAATTTATCATCTTTTTATTATGCCAACGCCATTAGTTTATTAGTAACGCTGGTAATCCTCGCAATTAAAAAGGGAGCAAGCTCCCTCTTTTGGTAAATTAAACGTCGTCCTCATCTTGGCTAAATAACGCATCAATAAAGTCATCGCTTTTAAAAGCGCGTAAATCATCAATACCTTCACCAACACCAATGTAACGAATTGGAATATTAAACTTATCTGCGACCGCAAAAATAACACCACCTTTTGCAGTTCCATCAAGTTTTGAAAGCGTAATACCCGTTAAACCAACACACTGATTAAACAAGTTTACTTGGCTAATTGCATTTTGACCTGTACCAGCATCGATGGTTAACATCACCTCATGCGGCGCATCAGGATCGATCTTTTTCATTACGCGAGCAATCTTTTCAAGCTCTTGCATTAAATTATCTTTATTTTGCAAGCGTCCAGCTGTATCAGCAATTAATACATCTACATTACGTGCTTTTGCAGCTTGGAATGCATCAAAGACAACCGATGCACTATCTGCACCTGTATGCTGGGCAATAACAGGGATGCTGTTACGCTCTCCCCAAACCTGTAATTGCTCTACAGCTGCGGCTCTAAATGTATCACCAGCAGCAAGCATTACCGACTTACCTTCATTTTGAAATTGCTTAGCCATCTTACCAATAGTCGTTGTTTTACCAACACCGTTAACGCCAACCATTAAAATAACAAACGGCTTTTTATCTTCGCTTATGACTAAAGGCTGTTCTGCCGTTTTAAGCATCGCAGCCATTTCTTGTTTCATTAGTTCATAAAGCGCATCGCCATCTTTTAGCTGTTTACGGTTTGCAGCATCAGTTAAGCTATCAATCAACTTCATGGTGGTATCAACGCCTAAATCGGCGGTAAGAAGTTGTGTTTCAAGATCTTCAAATAATTCATCATCTATTTTTTTACCACTAAAAATAGATGAAAAACCCGAGCCTATATTTACACGAGTTTTTAATAAGCCTTTTTTAAGACGCGAGAAAAAACCTTCTTTTTTCGGCTTTTCGGCTTTTTTAGCTTCATCTTTTGCAAGCTCAGCAGTAAGTCGTTCTTGCTCTAAACGCTCGTTTTCTGCTTCTTCAGCTGCAATGCGCTCTTGCTCTAAGCGCTCGTTCTCTGCTTGTTCCGCCGCAATACGCTCTTGCTCTAAGCGCTCGTTTTCTGCTTTTTCAGCCGCAATACGTTCTTGCTCTAAACGCTCATTTTCTGCTTTTTCAGCAGCAAGGCATTCTTGCTCTAAGCGCTCACTTTCTGCTTGTACCGCAGCAATACGTTCTTGCTCTAAGCGCTCGTTTTCTGCTTGTTCCGCAGCAATGCGTTCTTGCTTTAAGCGCTCGTTTTCTGCTTGTTCCGCAGCAATCCGTTCTTGCTCTAAACGCTCGCTCTGTGCTTTTTCAGCAGCAATGCGCTCTTGCTCTAAAAGCATCTGCGCTTCTTGTTCTGCTAAACGTTTTACTTGCTCTTGTCTTTGAGCTTCAGCGTCCGCTTGTTCTTTTACTAATAGCTCAGCATTAGCTTGCTCTATTGCAAGCTTTTCAGCCTTTATTGCCTCATTCTTTTCTTCAAGGCGAATTCGCTCTAATCGTTCAGCCTCTACTTTTTCTGTAGCCAATCGCTCTTGCTCTAAGAGCATCTGTGATTCTTGTTCAGCTAAACGTTGTGCATGTTCTTGTCTTTGTGCTTCTGCATCAATTTGTTGTTTTGCAAGTAATTCAGCATTGGCCTGCTCAATTGCAATCTTTTCTGCGTTTTCAGCACGCTCTTGTTCTAAACGCTTTGTTTCAGCCTCAGCGTGTAAACGTTCGGCCTCAGCTTGCTCTGCTGCAATACGCTCTTGTTCTAAACGTTCTGCTTCAGCCTGCTGCGCAAGCTTTTCTTGCTCTAGCTTCTGCGCCTCTTCTTGCGCTAATGCTTGTTGTTTATCAGCTGCTGCTTTTTGCTCTGCTTCTTTTTTATCTGACTTGCCAAAACCGAGCCACGACATGAATTTACTTTTTTTTGTCATACTTGCTAATAACCACTTATAAAAATCTGATAAACTAAAATTTGAAATAGCTTGGCAATGCCCAGCAATAGTTGCAAATAAATACAACCATTCAAAACGTAAGTGTTCAATAGTAACACTTTTAATACGGTTGAAAAATGAAGCTACACGTAATCGCCAATAATATTATCTGAGCTAGATACCATATACCATTTTTTAGTGAGCTAAATGAGAAAAAAAACAACGCAAAATAAAGCTACTAACAAGCCCAGTGATGGCTTTATTAGAGTAATTAGCGGACAATTTCGAGGCCGAAAACTTCCCGTTAAAAATGTAGATGGCTTAAGGCCTACTACCGACCGAATTAAAGAAACTGTATTTAATTGGTTAATGCAAGATACGCGTGACGCAAATGTACTTGATTGTTTTGCCGGTTCTGGTGGATTAGGGTTTGAAGCGCTATCTCGTTTTGCTAAAAGTGCTATATTTATCGAGCTAGACTCATCAGCAGCTAAGCAATTAGAGCAAAACATCAGCACTTTAAAACTCGACAATGCACACGTTAAACATACTAATTCGATCTCCTTTTTAGAGCAAAAAAACACAAGTGAAGCGTTTAATCTTGTATTTGTTGACCCACCATTTCGTAAAGATTTAGCACAAACAACCTGCGATTTATTAGAAAAAAACCAATGGTTAAGCGACAATGCATTAATTTATGTTGAAGTAGAAACCGAATTAACCACCTTCAACAACCCAAGCAACTGGTTGTTAATTAAAGAAAAAAAGGCAGGACAAGTGTTTTGTAAGCTCTACCAGCGCCAAGCAAATTAATACTGTTTTACATGATACGTTTCTGTTAATATTGTCCTTTACATGTGGTGTTGCTTCGGATTACAATACCGCACCATTTTTGAACCACTTGATCAATGTTTGATCAACTTGAGCAACGCTCATAATTTAGGTAGGTGAATTTTTAATGCCAGTAATTAAAGTAAGAGAGAACGAACCGTTTGACGTAGCACTTCGTCGCTTCAAGCGTTCATGTGAAAAAGCAGGAATCCTTTCAGAAGTTCGTCGTCGCGAGCACTATGAAAAACCAACAGCTGAGCGTAAGCGTAAAAAAGCTGCTGCAGTAAAACGTCACATGAAAAAACTTTCTCGTGATAACGCACGTCGCGTTAAATTATACTAATATATTAGGTCTTGTATAAATGAGCCTTTTAATAACGCTAAAAGATGCGCAAAAAGATGCGATGCGAGCTAAAGACAAACAACGTCTTAACCCTATTCGTATGGTACTTGCTGCAATCAAGCAACGTGAAATTGACGAGCGCATAGAACTAGACGACGCAGGTATTACCTCCGTTATAGTGAAGCTTGTTAAACAACGTCGTGACTCTTACACTCAGTACAAAGATGCTGGGCGTGATGATTTAGCTGATATTGAAGCCAATGAAATAGTAGCACTTGAAACTTTTTTACCTCAACAATTGAGTGAAGAAGAAATTATTGCTCTCATTGATGCGGCTATTGCTGATACTAACGCAGCAGGTATGCAAGACATGGGTAAAGTAATGGGTATAATCAAAAGCAAAGCCGAAGGTCGTGCCGATATGGGCAAGATTTCTGGTTTAATTAAGCAACGATTAACTGCCTAATACTCCCACATACATTAAAGTATGATTGAAGTAAACCGAGCCTTGCGCTCGGTTTCTTTGTTTTTAACTTTAATAAAAAGTATACCTATTAGGTTACTTTAAAATGAAATTTTTTATAGCTTCCCTATTTATTTTGCTATCATTTTGGTAAGTTAAAGCACGCTATACTTTGCACCACGCAAGTATAAAAAGTAAATTTCATATTTGTTATTCTTCTTATTATTTCAGGACTGTATTTTACTAATGGCTGGAAAGATCCCACGTAACTTTATAGATGATTTACTTGCCAGAACCGATATTGTCGACCTGATAGACTCAAAAGTAGGTCTAAAAAAAGCAGGTAAAGATTATCAAGCTTGCTGCCCTTTCCATAACGAAAAATCCCCCTCATTTACCGTATCGCAAGACAAACAGTTTTACCACTGCTTTGGTTGTGGCGCTAATGGTAATGCTATTTCGTTTGTAATGGAGTACGAAAAGCTAGAGTTTGTAGATGCTATTGAAGAAATAGCCAGCATGCTCAACTTAGAAGTACCTCGAGAGCAGGGCACAAACTCAGCACCAGAACGTACAGCTGCGCAAAAGCGCTCTGATTACGACTTAATGCTTCATACTGCACGCTTTTATCAGCATCAATTAAAACACCACAGCAATTCAGCCGCCGTTATTGAATATGTAAAAGGCCGTGGTTTAAGTGGCGAAACAGTTAAAAAGTTTATGATTGGCTATGCTCCCAGCGAGTGGGACGGGTTATGCCTACAACTTGGCCGCAACAAAGAACAAAAAGAGCAATTAGTTGAATTAAAACTAGCCTCAGAAAAAACACCTGGTAGGCAGTTTGATTTTTTCCGCGATCGTTTAATGTTCCCTATTCGCGATAAGCGCGGGCGCGTTATTGCCTTTGGTGGACGTGTAATGCAAGCCGACCAAGGCCCAAAATATCTAAACTCGCCAGAGACCCGAATTTTCCATAAAGGCTTTGAACTTTATGGACTTTATGAAGCAAAGCAAGCCCATAAAAAGCTTGACCATGTCATGATTGTTGAAGGTTATATGGATGTTGTTGCCCTAGCAGAGCAAGGAATTGAATACGCTGTAGCATCACTGGGGACTGCAACAACAAGCGAGCACATGCACACATTGTTTAGAACTACTGATAAAGTAATTTGTTGTTACGATGGTGACAGAGCTGGTCGCGATGCAGCTTGGAGAGCGCTTGAAAACGCACTTCCTTATTTAAATGATGGTAAAGCACTGCAATTTGCATTTTTACCCGATGGTGAAGATCCAGATACGTTAGTGCAAAAAGAAGGTAAAGAACAATTTGAACTGCGCCTAGGCCAAGCAGATGACTTTACCAAAGTACTGTTTAATAAATTAAGCCAAGAAGTTGATTTAACACTCGACTCAGGAAAAGCTAAATTGCTTAGTGCAGCGCTACCACTAATTGAGAAAATTCCTAGTGAATTTTACCAAGAAAACATTCTTGAACAATTAGGTCGTTTAATCGGCAGAACACGAGAGCAACTTAATAATCGTTTAAAAACACCTAAGCAGCAGCATTCAATTGAACGTAAATTTAAAATAACACCGATGCGCCAAGCGATTGGTATTTTAATTCAGCACCCTAATTTAGCTAAAAGTGTGCCGTACCTACCTGAACTCGCACAAATGAATATTGCTGGCATAGGCCTGTTATTACGCTTACAAGAACAAGCCCTAGAAAAAGAAAATGTTACCACCGCGCAATTGCTCGAATTTTTCAGAGGAACAGAAGATTATGAGCCATTAATAAAGCTTGCAACGTGGCAACACGAAATAAATGAAGAACGTTTAGAGACGGTTTTTAAAAATACTTTCAAGTTTATTGAAGATCAGTGTTTAAATTATCGACTCGAGACCCTATTAATAAAGGACAAGACTCAAGGCCTTAGTAGCGACGAAAGACTTGAGTGTCATTTGTTAATGACAGCGTTAAAAGCCACTAACAGTTAGGGTTTGTTTATCTTTCGAGGTTAAGTTTACAGCAGTGTGTTTGGTATTTAGACAAGGCAGAGCCTATGTAGTGTGGTTATTCCACATAAATAGGCGATAACGCAGCATAAATGCCAAACACGCGCTGCCCTTTGGGTTCGTCCCAAGAGAGGTTTACTCTTTGTTGCCCGGTTTTTACTTAGCCCACTAGGTTACAAACCTGGCGCCGCGATTAAACCACCCTTGGATAGAACAAACTTTAATCCTGAAAGGCCAACAGACCCTAGTCAAAATTGATTTGAACTGTTATACTGTGCTATTCACTGCGTCACATTATTCTAGTTGGCTTTAATGCAAACTACATGATGGCGCCTGTTGTATCAACTTATCAGAGTGGAAGAAACAATCTCTATGGATCCAACTCCTCAGTCACAATTAAAACTTCTGATTCAAAAGGGTAAAGAGCAAGGCTACTTAACTTTTGCAGAAGTAAATGATCACCTTCCACAAGACATTATAGACTCAGATCAAGTAGAAGATATCATAAGCATGATTAATGATATGGGTATCAAGGTTAGCGAAAACGCGCCTGATGCTGATGAATTAATGATGCAAGAAACAACGACAGACGAAGACGCAGCTGAAGCTGCCGCTGCAGCCCTTGCGACTGTAGAAAAAGAAATCGGCCGTACAACGGACCCGGTTCGCATGTACATGCGCGAAATGGGTACTGTTGAACTTCTTACACGTGAAGGCGAAATTGTAATCGCTAAACGTATTGAAGAAGGCATTAATCAAGTACAGATTTCTGTTGCAGAGTACCCTGAAGCAATTACTTACCTACTAGAGCAGTGGGACAAGTTTGAAGCTGAAGAAATGCGTTTAAGCGATATCATCGTTGGTTTTATCGATCCTAATGAAGACACTGCGCCTATTTCAGCGACCAACATTGGTTCAGAATTGAGTGCTAAACAACTTGATGACGATGATAAAGACGACAAAGATGATGACGATGATGACGAAGATGAAGAAGAAGTAGACACAGGTCCAGATCCTGAAGAAGCGCGTATTCACTTTGAAAACTTACGTGATTTATACAATAAAGCACGTGATACGTTTGAAGCTAAAGGTCGTTCGCATCCTGAATCACAAGCCGCCATTTTTGAAATTGGTGAGCTTTTCAGAACCTTTAAATTAATACCTAAACAGTTTGACCGCATGGTAAATAACATGCGTGAAATGATGGACCGTGTTCGTATTCAAGAACGTCTAATCATGAAACAAGCTGTACAAATTGCTAAATTACCGAAGAAAACATTCGTTAAGCACTTTGCTAACAACGAAACTGATGCTTCTTGGGTTGATTTAGAAATTTCAGGTAACGAAAAGTATTCAGCTAAACTTGAAGAAGTTAAGCCAGAAATCATTCGTAGCATTAATAAATTATCTGTTATTGAACAAACAACAGGTTTAAGCATTGAGCGTATTAAAGACATTAACCGTCGAATGAGCATTGGTGAAGCGAAAGCACGCCGTGCGAAAAAAGAAATGGTTGAAGCTAACTTACGTCTTGTAATCTCAATTGCTAAAAAATACACAAACCGTGGCTTACAATTCTTGGATTTAATTCAAGAAGGTAACATTGGTCTGATGAAAGCGGTTGATAAGTTTGAATATCGCCGTGGTTATAAGTTCTCTACTTATGCTACGTGGTGGATACGTCAAGCAATCACTCGCTCTATTGCTGACCAAGCAAGAACAATCCGTATTCCGGTACATATGATTGAAACGATTAATAAACTTAACCGTATTTCTCGTCAAATGTTACAAGAAATGGGTCGTGAGCCAAATCCAGAAGAATTAGCAGAACGCATGATGATGCCTGAGGATAAAATCCGTAAGGTACTCAAGATTGCTAAAGAGCCAATTTCAATGGAAACACCAATCGGTGATGATGAAGATTCTCACTTAGGTGACTTTATCGAAGATACAACAATTGATTCGCCAATCGATTCGGCAACAATGGAGTCTCTTCGTGGCGCAACTAACGATGTACTAGCTGGCCTAACAGCCCGTGAAGCTAAAGTACTACGTATGCGTTTTGGTATTGATATGAATACCGACCACACCTTAGAAGAAGTAGGTAAACAGTTTGACGTAACACGTGAACGTATTCGTCAAATAGAAGCGAAAGCGCTGCGTAAATTACGCCACCCTTCTCGCTCAGATTTACTGAAAAGCTTTTTAGACGCTAAATAATTTAGCGCTACTATATAAACTAAAAAGGCCGCTATAGCGGCCTTTTTTCTATTTGAAGGAAATAATCATGGCTTGGATCCAAATTCGCATTAACGCCAATGCTGCAACAGCAGATGCAGTAAGTGACCTATTAATGGAAGCGGGTAGTGCTTCAGTAACCTTTATTGACGCAAAAGACACCCCTATTTACGAACCTAAAATTGGCACCGTTGTATTCTGGGCTGATACAACCGTAAT
This sequence comes from Pseudoalteromonas sp. TP27, assembly GCF_056470645.1. NCBI lineage: Bacteria > Pseudomonadati > Pseudomonadota > Gammaproteobacteria > Alteromonadales > Pseudoalteromonadaceae > Pseudoalteromonas > Pseudoalteromonas sp. TP27. Next base: position 377,230 of record NZ_JARDAK010000002.1, read on the forward strand.
TGGCTTGTTCGAAGCTAATCACGATATGAATGCAGTCGTTGCGTTATTGAAACGCCATGATGAACTAAAAGACAATTTAGTATACAAAATAGAGCAACTTGAGGATAAGGACTGGGAACGTGAATGGATGGATAACTTCCACCCGATTCAGTTTGGTGAAAGGCTATGGATTTGTCCAAGCTGGCGCGATATTCCAGACCCTACTGCAGTAAATGTACTACTTGACCCTGGCCTTGCTTTTGGCACCGGCACACATGCAACAACGGCCTTATGCCTTAAGTGGTTAGAAAGCCAAGACCTAACAGGTAAAACGGTTGTTGATTTTGGTTGTGGCTCAGGCATTTTAGGTATTGCAGCGATAAAATTAGGTGCAGAGCGCATGATTGGGATTGATATTGACCCTCAAGCACTCGAAGCAAGCCTAGATAACGCTAACCGAAATGGTGTTGCAGACAAACTTGAAGTGTACCTTCCAGAAAACCAACCTGAATTTACTGCCGATATAGTAGTGGCAAATATTTTAGCCCAGCCACTTCGCGAATTGCACAGTGTAATTTTAGGTTTATTAAAGCCTGACGGTAAAATTGCCATGTCGGGTATTTTAGAAGAACAAGCGCAATCAGTTGCTGATATTTATGCACCCTTTATTGAGCTAGATGATATTGCCGTTGAAGGTGATTGGACTCGAGTAAGTGGCACCAAAAAAGCCTAATAAATCGTATAATCATATTTAGAGCATTAACTCAAAACATCTACGTAAAGCCTGTATTTAACAGGCTTTACTATTTTTTTACATATCAAAATATTTTCTGATTATTGTATAAAAAATAAAGACTGTACGAATTTCAAACAAATAAACCCAATTGTCATATGGTTATCAAATGTCAATACGAAAAGGGCAAAAAAAAGTTACTTTTGTTCAATTTATAGCCTTTGATTTTTGTGAAAAAAACCGTAAACTTAGCGCCCCTTGAAAAGAGGCCTATTGAATATAGTGCGTATCGGTAAATACCAACTTGAGAATAATGTAATTGTCGCGCCAATGGCTGGCATTACAGACAGACCATTTAGACAACTTTGCCGTCGTTTAGGCGCAGGGCTAGCTGTTTCTGAAATGCTATCGTCTAATCCTAAGGTTTGGAAAACGGAAAAGTCGATGAACCGTATGGATCACAGCGGTGAATCGGGTATACGCGCGGTGCAAATTGCAGGAGCAGACCCTGAGCTTATGGCGCAGGCCGCACAATTCAATGTTGCTAACGGTGCACAGATCATAGATATCAATATGGGGTGCCCAGCAAAAAAAGTGAACAAGAAACTCGCAGGCTCTGCCTTATTACAGTTTCCTGAACTTGTGGAAGAGATTATTGATGCAGTCGTTAATGCTGTTGATATACCTGTGACACTTAAAATCCGTACAGGATGGGATCCGGATAACCGTAATGGTGTAGAGATTGCGAGAATAGCTGAACGTTATGGCATTGCATCACTTGCTGTACATGGGCGTACGCGCGCATGTATGTACAAAGGTGAAGCAGAATATGACACGATTAGGGATATAAAACGTTCAGTGTCGATTCCTGTTGTTGCCAATGGTGATATTACATCACCAGAAAAAGCAAAACAGGTTTTAGACTATACGGGTGCAGATGCCATTATGATTGGCCGAGCCGCCCAAGGTCGCCCTTGGATATTTAGGGAGATAGACCACTATTTGCGAACTGGAGAACATTTACAGCCACCTGCTATTGCAGAGGTACGCAGTATTTTAATGGAGCATTTAACAAACCTCCATATGTTTTACGGTGAGCCAATGGGAGCGCGAATTGCTCGCAAACATGTATCTTGGTATTTGCAAACCCATGACAGTGATGGTCAGTTTAGGCGAGTATTTAATGCGCTCGACAACCCACAGGCACAGGTCGTCGCATTAGAGCAATACTTTAAAACACTAGCAGCTAACTAAGAAAGAAAGAGACTTAATAATGTTCGAACAAAACGTGACTTCTCCATTTATCACTAACCCTCATGTTCAGTCACACGAGAAACCGCAGCCATTGCGTGATGCAGTAAAAAAAGCTGTTCACCACTATTTAAAGCAGCTTAACGGTCAAGATGTGCAAGACGTTTACGACCTTGTTCTTTCAGAGCTAGAAGCGCCATTACTTGAAGAAGTAATGACATATACACGCGGTAACCAAACTCGTGCAGCTATTTTACTAGGTATCAACCGTGGTACTTTACGTAAAAAGCTTAAAAAATACGGCATGAACTAATACCAATTATATTGAAAGCGTAAGTATTCTAACGAGCTAAACAAGCCCATAACGTCGTTAAAAATTTCTTATGTAGAATAACTACACTGCAAAATTTTTGCCTTGTTATAGACTTATTTTTCTATCGTTATAATTACTTACTAATCCAATACAACTGGTATTATGCAAAAAAAGCACCTTAGGGTGCTTTTTTTATGCCCGTAATTTAATAGCCAAATTGCAAAATGCTCACCCTCATTGGCGCTTTATAAGTCGTTTTTTGAGTAGTAATCAGTTAAAATGCCCGCTTCTAAGCTAGCTCATTAACTGAGGAAATCAAACTACAATGGATACTCATCGTCCCATTCGTCGCGCACTATTAAGTGTGTCTGATAAAACCGGTATTGTTAAATTTGCCCGCGCACTAGAAGCGCAAGGTGTTGATATATTATCAACTGGCGGCACATGCAAACTTCTTGCTGAAAACAACATAAAAGTGACTGAAGTGTCAGATCACACAGGTCATCCAGAAATTATGGATGGTCGTGTAAAAACACTTCACCCAAAAATTCACGGCGGTATCTTAGCCCGTCGCGGACAAGATGAAAACGTAATGGCAGATAACAACATTTCTGCTATCGACATAGTTGTAGTTAACTTATACCCCTTTGCGAATACTGTCGCTCAAGAAAACTGCAGCCTTGAAGATGCCATTGAAAATATTGATATTGGCGGCCCTACAATGGTTCGTGCAGCAGCTAAAAACCACAAAGACGTAACTATTGTGGTAAACGCGAGCGACTACGACCGTGTTATTAGTGAAATGCAAAGCAACAATGGCTCAACAACGTACAAAACACGTTTTGATTTAGCGATTGCTGCTTACGAGCATACAGCCGCATACGATGGCATGATTGCTAACTACTTTGGTAAAATGGTTCCTGATTACACAGAGGAAGCTGCTGAAGAGACTAAATTCCCACGTACTATTAATATGCAGTTTACTAAAAAGCAAGATATGCGTTACGGTGAAAACTCGCACCAAGATGCTGCTTTTTATGTTGAAAGTGACATTGTTGAAGCATCAGTTGCAACGGCCACTCAACTACAAGGTAAAGCCCTTTCGTTTAACAACATTGCTGATACCGATGCAGCCCTTGAGTGTGTTAAAGAATTTGATGTACCTGCGTGTGTTATTGTTAAACACGCAAACCCGTGTGGTGTTTCAATTGGGGACAACATCCTTGAAGCATACGACCGTGCATTTAAAACAGACCCTACATCAGCATTTGGTGGCATTATTGCCTTTAACCGAGAACTAGATGCAGCAACTGCACAAGCTATTGTTGACCGTCAGTTTGTTGAAGTAATTATTGCACCCAGTATTTCGAGCGACGCTGCAAAAATTATTGAAGCTAAAAAGAACGTTCGTTTATTAGAATGTGGACAGTGGACAGGTAAAGCCGCTGGTCAAGATATTAAACGCGTTAATGGCGGTATTTTAGTTCAAGATCGCGACTTAGGCATGGTAACGCAAGGCGACTTAAAAGTTGTTTCTAAGCGCCAGCCTACAGAGCAAGAACTTAAAGATTTACTGTTTTGCTGGAAAGTAGCTAAGTTTGTTAAATCAAACGCGATTGTTTATGCCCGTGACGGCATGACTATTGGTGTAGGCGCGGGCCAAATGAGCCGCGTATACTCAGCTAAAATTGCAGGCATTAAAGCAGCTGACGAAAACCTTGAAGTTAAAGGTTCAGTAATGGCATCTGACGCATTCTTCCCATTCCGTGATGGAATTGACGCAGCCGCAGCCGCTGGTATTACTGCGGTAATTCAGCCTGGTGGCTCAATGCGCGACGAAGAAGTGATTGCAGCCGCTGATGAAGCCGGTATGGCAATGGTACTTACTGGTATGCGCCATTTCCGCCACTAATCACACAAAGGGTTAAACGTTGGTTTAACCCTTTTTGTTTGCTATAAATTCACGTATTCTGATTATTCAATAACCTATTTAAAATTATAATGTGAAGGAACAAACAATGAAATTTGCGCTAAAATCGCTACTTGTAGCCACACTAACGATGACATCGACGATGGCTCTAAGCCATAACCACGAATCGAGCCTTGAGCATGCACTTCAATCAAGTGAACGTAGCGCTAAAAACAGCGTTCGTGACGAATATCGTCACCCGGCTCAAACATTGGCATTTTTTGGCTTTAAACCAACTATGACAGTTGTTGAAATTGCGCCAGGCGGTGGTTGGTATAGTGAAATTTTAGCGCCAGCACTAAAAGAGCAAGGCACTTATTATGCCGCGCACTTTCCTGCTGATTCATCAGTTGGCTACTACCAACGCTCTCTTGCAGGCTTTAAACAAAAAGTAGCTGAAGATGAGCGCTTTAGTAGCGTTAAAATTACTGAGTTTGCACCTGTAACACATTTAGATATTGCGCCAGCTGGCAGCGCCGATATGGTTTTAACTTTCCGTAATGTACATAACTGGTATATGGGCAAAGATAAAAGCGGTGCATTAAGTGCATTCCAAGCTTTTTATAAAGCCCTTAAACCAGGTGGTACATTAGGTTTAGTTGAACACCGTTTAGCTGAAGAACGTGCTGACGAAGATCAAAAAACAACAGGTTACATGAAGCAGAGCTACGTAGTCGACCTAGCTAAACAAGCTGGGTTTGAATTAGTAGCAAGCAGTGAAATAAATGCAAATCCAAAAGATACAGCCGATCACCCTAAGGGTGTATGGACGCTACCACCAAGCTTAAGACTCGGCGAACAAGATGCCGACAAATATAAAGCCATTGGTGAAAGCGACCGCATGACGCTGAAATTTAAGAAACCGCTTTAAATAGGAATTTTCGCCATGAATGTTTTAGTCATTGGCAGCGGCGGCCGCGAACACGCTCTTGCGTTTAAAGCCGCTCAAAACACCAAAGTAAATACTGTATTTGTAGCCCCTGGTAATGCAGGTACTGCACTTGAACCAAAACTTGAAAACGTAGCAATAAACGTTGACGACTTAGAGGGTCTACTTAGTTTTGCACAACAAAACAATGTAGAGCTTACTATTGTAGGTCCAGAAATACCGTTAGTACTGGGTGTTGTTGATAAGTTTCGTGAACATAACATGGCTATTTTTGGCCCTACAGCGGGTGCAGCCCAGCTTGAAGGCTCTAAATCGTTTACTAAAGACTTTTTAGCACGCCACAATATTCCGTCAGGCGATTACCAAACGTTTGAACAAATTGACCCTGCCCTTGCTTATTTAAAAGAAAAAGGCGCGCCAATTGTTGTAAAAGCAGATGGTTTAGCTGCGGGTAAAGGCGTAATTGTCGCCATGACCGAGCGTGAAGCTGAAGATGCTATTCGCGATATGCTTGCGGGTAATGCGTTTGGCGATGCGGGAAGTCGTGTTGTTATCGAAGAGTTTTTAGACGGTGAAGAAGCGTCTTTCATTGTAATGGTTGATGGCAAAAATGTATTACCCTTTGCAACCAGTCAGGATCATAAACGCGCTTACAATGGCGATGAAGGCCCTAACACAGGCGGCATGGGTGCATACTCACCAGCGCCAGTCGTTACTGATGAAATCCACCAGCGTATTATGAATGAAGTGATCTACCCTACGGTAGAAGGCATGGCAAGCGAAGGCCATCCGTACACCGGCTTTTTATACGCAGGTTTGATGATTGACGAAACAGGTACCCCTAAAGTAATCGAGTACAACTGTCGTTTTGGCGACCCTGAAACTCAACCAATGATGCTACGTTTGCAATCAGACCTAGTTGAATTGATTGAGGCTGCTAACCGTGTAGAACTTGATAAAACAACGATTAAGTTTGACCCACGCGCAGCTGTGGGTGTTGTACTTGCAGCTAAAGGTTACCCTGGTGATTACCCTAAAGGTGATGCAATTTCGGGACTAAAAGTTGATTACCCTGCAGGTGAAAAAGTGTTTCATGCAGGTACTAAGCAAAGTGGCAATGACGTTGTAACCGCAGGCGGTCGCGTATTATGCGCAACAGCACTAGGTAACACTGTTACGCAAGCGCAGCAGCGTGCCTATGAGCTTGTTAAAGAGATTAGCTGGGATGGTATGGAATATCGTACAGATATAGCTTACCGTGCTATTGCACGCGAGCAATAGTCTATAATACCTATTCATTGGTATAACCAGTTAATTTAACTAAAAAAGCGCAGTTTACCTGCGCTTTTTTAGTGCTACACTAATTAAAAGGTTTTTTAAAAGTACACAAACGTTGGAACTAAGAACTTTACGCTATCATTCAATTGCTGTTGCCATACTGATATTTATATTTTTTATAATCAGTACATTGGCATCAAACTTAGTCGTGCCTACACGATATACAATTGATAAAACGGCTCCAATGTACCTCGATTACGCCTACTATATTGACGAAACCAAAACTAAAACATTCAACACTATTATTAACCAACCTGAACTACTTACCCATCAACCATTTTCAGATGTTCCATGGAGTTTTAGCCAGCAAAACTATTGGTTATTTCTTGATTTAGAAAATAAAAGCCTTAATAAGCAAAATGTTGTAGCACACTTTGATAACCCTATGGTGGACCATCTTACGGTTTATCGCCTTGATAAAAACAATAAACTAATTGAAACATACAAGTTAGGCGATAAAGAGGAAGGCCTCTCTTTATTTGAATATAGCGTGCCGCATATTCGTTTTTTGGTAGAGAGAAGATCTTCACAGCGTTTGGTAATGAAAATAGACACCATTGGCATAAGTAAAACACCTGTAAACTTATATCGTGATAAAGAGTTTATTGATTTAGTTCGCTCTCAAACGGGGATCTGGGGGATTTTTGTAGGTGTCCTATTAATGGCTGCGCTTTATAATTTGGTGCTTTACTTTGGTATAAAGGACCGTGTTTATTTAATTTATATTGGTTACATAGTTAGCGCTATAACGCTAATGGGAGCCGTATTAGGCTTTGGCTTTTATTTATGGCCTAAGCAATGGCAGCTATTTATTCACGAGCAAGTCGTGTTTAGTAATTACGGAGTCGCCTTTTTTACCCTTGCCTTTTGCACCATGTTTTTACGCTATCATAAAGATAAATGCTGGCGCTATAAAATGAGCATAACCTTACTTTGGCTTATGTTTATTCTTGCTGTGTGTAGCTTGTTTATTTCTGAAAACATAGCGGCGCCTATATTTTTTGGTGTGATGGCACTGCTTTATATTACCTGTATTATTTTAATATATAACAAGTTACGCAGTGGCTTTAGATGGGCTAAGTTTTATGTTTTTTCATGGATACCGCTAATAATTGGTGCGTTAATTCAACCTATGGAACTCACCGGTTTTTTACCGTATACCTTTACTACACGCCATGCGTTTTTAGTCGCTATTTTGTGCGAAGTTATTTTAATGGCCATGGCACTAGCAGACCGAGTAAGGTATCAGCGCGAACGTGCGCTTTACCATGCCACGCACACACAACAAACAAGATTACTTAATAGCTCAAAGCTAAAACAAGCATTTATGGCCCTACAAAGCCAAAATCGCTCAACAACTTTGTGTTTAATAAAAATACGTCACTTTAATTCGCTCAATACTATTATTACCTCATCTCAAGGCTACACACTTATAAAGCATGTGGCCAAAGAGCTTGAATTAGAACTGAGCCATGAACGCGAATTTACAAACCTCGAAACAGATTTAAACACCAGTCCACGTTTAGCCGATTTAAGCAGTGGCGTATTTGCCTGCATTTCTACTAAAACACAAAACCAAGAAATGCTAGAAACACTACTGACTAAAATAATTAGTAGCCTACCAAAACAATATGAAATTAAAGGGCTGAACTTACAGCTTAGTTACAGCATAGGAATTAGTAATGCAGGTAAGAGTAACGATTTTGAATACTGGCTAAAGCGTGGTTATTTAGCGCTTAAAGAGGCTAAAAGTAAACTTAACCAAGTGGGCTCATCATCAAGCAAAAACAACCTGATGATGGATGTTACTTTAGCGGCTAAGTTGCAACAAGCTATCAAAACAAATCAACTAGCGCTTTACTACCAACCTCAAATTAATTTATTGAGTAACCAAGTCAGTGGTGCTGAGGCTTTATTACGTTGGCCAGACCCAACTTACAGTAACTTATCAATAGAAGAGTTGATAACACTTGCTGAGCACACTGGTATTATTAACGAGCTAACACTGTGGGTAATAGAGCAAGCCTGTAAAGACATAGTTGAGCTTATAAAAAATGGCTATAACGAGCATACAATTAGTGTAAATTTGAGTGCTAAAAATCTAACTATAAATAACTTAGCCGAAAAAGTAGAAAACATTTTAATTAAATACCAAGTGCCAGCTTACTTACTTAAATTTGAGCTAACCGAATCTGCCTTTGTAGACAGCCAAGATGCACTTATAAAATTAGTCGATGAGTTAACAGCATTAGGTATTAAAGTGGTATTGGATGACTTTGGGACCGGCTATGCGTCACTTAGCTACTTAGTTAACTATCACTTTAGTGAGCTTAAAATAGATAAGTCGTTTGTTTTTGATTTACCTAATAACCCAACTCACCAAGTTATTGTACAAACAGCGATTGATATGGCGCATAACCTTAATTTATCAATAACAATTGAAGGAGTAGAAACCCAAGAGATTCATCACTTACTCAAAGATATGAACGCTGATAACGCCCAAGGTTATTTATACGCAAAAGCACTGCCTTACACCGACTATTTATACTTCTTAAAAAGCCAATATAGCTTAAAAATGTTAGACTCCTCTTTTTAACATCTTTAGGGGCCAAGTAAAGATGCAAGGCACATTGCGTAAACTAAAATCGAGCTTAACCGAGCCAGTACAATACCACTTACCTGTAGGTGAACACCTAGTAGACTTAAATGCATTTATAGGTAGAGAACTTACACTTACCTTTAGCGGCACTATTTTATGCTCTAACTGCGGTAAAAAAACTAAAAAAAGCTATTCTCAAGGTCACTGTTTTGTATGTATGCGCAAGCTCGCTAGTTGCGATATGTGTATTATGAAACCAGAAACCTGTCACTACGACCAAGGCACCTGTCGAGAGCCAAAATGGGGCGAAGCGAACTGCATGATCCCACACTATGTATATCTCGCTAATACCTCAGGGTTAAAAGTGGGCATTACTCGCCACACACAAATACCGACTCGTTGGGTTGATCAGGGTGCGACTCAAGCATTGCCTATTTTTAAAGTGCAAACTCGCCTGCAATCAGGTTTAGTGGAAGTTGCATTGGCTGAATTTATTGCCGACAAAACTAATTGGCGCAATATGCTAAAAGGTCAAAACGAAGCAATTGACTTAAAAGCCGCTGCAGCCGAACTGATCCCACAAATTAGTGAAAAGCTAAACGAGTTAAGTGAGTTATTTGGCGCAACAGCAATAGAACAACTTGATGAAGATGTGGTTGATTTAGATTTCCCAGTAACCGAGTACCCAACAAAAATCAGCTCATTTAACTTTGATAAAGACCCTGTTGTAAGCGGTGTTTTACAAGGCATTAAAGGCCAATACTTAATTTTTGAAAAAGGCGTTATTAATATTCGTAAATTTACGTCTTACGAAGTAACGGTAGGCTAAAGTGCTATGTTAAACAGCTACCCACAGTTATTGGTTATTTATAATGAGCTTGAAATAGCCCATAACCAAGAAGAGCAACAAGAGTGCTTACACAGTGTCATGCAAAGTGAACTAAGTGATGTGCGAGTACTTAATAAGCAAGGTGACTATCTTAATTTACAAGGTATTGCTTGCCCTGCTCTGAGTGGCGAGCAGCTAGCACTGCTGGTTACAGCTTACTTATTAAATGAAGGGCAATGTTGCCTTGGTAAAATTAAAACCCTAAGCACAACCCAGGCGTTTGATTTACTAGGGTTATAAAGCCCTCTTTAAAGCTCAGTAAGCACTTTTATATGCGCTACAGCACTGCGACCCAACGCTGATAGCGCATAGCCACCTTCTAAATACGAGATAACACCTTTGCATCCGCCCTCTTTTGTTACTTTACATAGCTGCTCGGTCAGCCAAATGTAGTCATCCTCTACAAACTTTAAGCTTGCCATGTCGTCCTCTAGGTGGGCATCAAACCCTGCGCTTATAAAAAGTAATTCAGGCTTAAACGCTTTTAATTTTGGTAACCATTGCCCAGTAAACACCTCTTTTAGGTCATCGCCATTACTGGCAATTGGCAGAGGTGAATTAACGATATGGCTATTATTTTTAACCGCTGTATTTGGATAAAACGGATACTGAAATAACGAACAAAGCAGTACATTTTCGTCATCAATAAAAATGTCTTGAGTGCCATTCCCATGGTGTACATCAAAGTCAGCAATCGCAATGCGCTTAATCCCTTTGCTTTTAGCGTACTTAACGGCAATAGCTAAGTTATTAAACACACAAAACCCAGATGATGAATCTTTATTAGCATGATGCCCTGGTGGGCGTACTGAGCAAAAAGCAGCATCGAGTTTATCGGCAAGTATTTCATCAACCGCTAACAACCCGGCACCTACTGCACGCTCAATCGCTTTAAACGAATCGGGGCACAACCACGTATCGCCGTCTAAATTAGCGAGCCCTTCGGTTGGTAGCGTGTTTTCTACGTGTTTAATGAGCGCTTCATCATGGGCTAATAAATAATGATCACGCTCAGCCTTAGGCGCTTGTAGGTGTGTTAAGCCAACATCTACACCACTTGCAAGTAATCGGTCGGTAATTGCATCTAGGCGCTCTGGGCACTCGGGATGATCGTCTATCATTTTATGCTTACGGCAATGAGGGTGTGAAATAACTGCAGTACGCATAAAATGCTCCTAGCCAAAGTAAATTGAGTGTTTAATATAACAAAGCCACCGACAGGTGGCTTTGCGACTTTGGTTTATATCGATACTTTAAATATTGATACTTTAAATATCGGTACTTTAAATATCAATATTAGCTATTTTGCTTTTAAATGTAGGTTTCTAAAGTCAAAGCTAAAGTCGGTTACTTGTGTTGATACTGCGCGCATTTTAGCGCTGTTCACTCTATTTTTAGTACTCATATCAAAAGTAATGAACGCATCCGCTTCAAGTAGCTTTTCGTCCCACTTAACAATAAATGTATTACCGGTGTAATGCTCAAGTGTGCCTTTTAAGCGCTTAGTGTGCGTAAAATCAATATGCAATTTACTATCAAGCTGCTCAATAATTACATCGCCGTACCAATCATCGTGCAATGTACCAGTGTAATTAATGTTTGGTAATTGCGGTTGGTAGTCAGCGGGGGCTTCTGGTTTTGCATTAGCGTATGCTTGCTGTTTGCCTTCGAAATGGCTTTTAGCTAAATCCTCTACCCAGTCTTTATCTTCAAGCTCAAGCGCACCTTCAAGCACTTCATGTGTTACTGCCGAAAGCGCACCAAAAGCTTGTTGATTAGATAAAATAACAATACCGAGCTTTTTCTCAGGCAATAAAGTAACTTGCGATACCATTCCTAAAATACCACCACCGTGACCTAACTTTTTAAAGCCGTGATAGTCCTCAATACTCCAACCTAATCCATAACCTCTAAACTGCTGATGATACGACTCAAACGCGCTTTTAGACGCCATAGACGTAATATGTGGGTGCCACATTTGCGCTTGTTGCTTTTCGCTAAACAGCTGCTCGCCATTTGGCATTTTTCCGCCCGCTAACTGCGTACGAAGCCATTGGCTCATATCACTTACACTTGAAGCAATGGCACCTGCGCCTCTAAAATCTTCTAAGTAATTAACAAAAAATGGATGAAGCGTGCCATCCATAGGAATATGACCGGTAGCCCAGTTTTTATTACTTTTAGGAATACGTGAAAAGCCCGCGCGTGAATTATCCATGTGCAGCGGCTGTAATATGTTTTTTTCGATATAATCGTTCCAGCTCATACCTGATACACGGGCAACCACTTCGCCAGCGTTAACAAACATTAAGTTGTTATAAGCGTACTTGCTGCGAAAACTGCTAGCCGGTTTTAAGTACTGTAATCCCGCTAAAATTTCATCAACTGATTTATCGGTACTTGGCCAAATCATTAAATCGCCTTGCCCAAGTCCGAGCCCACTGCGGTGGCTTAATAAATCACGAATACGCATTTCGCGTGTTACGTATGAGTCGTATAATCTAAACTCTGGCAAATGATCAATTACGCGGTCATCCCAGCTTAATTTACCTTCATCAACCAACTTAGCTAGCGCTGCTGTTGTAAACGCCTTGGTGTTTGACGCAATACCAAATAGGGTGTCTTTGTTTACTTTTTTATTGGTATCAAGGTTAGTTACACCAAAGCCTTTAGCAAATATCACTTTATCGTTTTCAACAATAGCGACTGCCATACCGGGTACGTCAAAACGTGCCATTGACGCTTTAATAGCATCGTCAATTTTGTTGGTATCGACTTGTGCCCAGCTACTAAACGTAGTGCTAGCTAATAATACAATTGCGGCAAGTTTGGTTAATTTCATATCAATCCTATTTTATTATTTTTGATGAACTGCAAACTCAATGGCTGCGCGTTCTTGATTGGTATCGCTTTTTTGTGCGCGATTTAAAATGGCATCACTGTATTCTTTTGGTACGCCCGCTTCAAGTGATCCGCGATGAACGTGTTTTATGTACCAATCGTATGGGAGTACATCGCTGTCGTGCGTATTAGCTATATAACAATGTGCGGCTACAGTCTCACCGCTTAAAAGCGTTGGGGTTATATCTACGCAATCGTAACCCACGCCTTCTATACCATCTAAAATAGCTTTTTCATCTTCATTAAGCTCGTAAATAACGCCGTAAACCAGCGCGTCTTCTTTATCGCTTGGGCAAATACTGCATTTACCTGAGCCATCTTTAAATAGCATATCAAAAGTAAGTTCGTAGCCTTTAAGTACCGCAGTTCCTACACGCTTTACATTGGGTAAGCGCGCTAGCAAACGATTAGATGACATATTAGAGCCAAACGAAAAATTATATAACGGCATTTTATCTCCTACTCTCTAATTAAAAATATAACTTAAATAACAACGCGAATAGCCAAAGCAATTAAAATTACACCTATACCTCTATCAAACCAGTAACCACTTTTTTGAAAAAAGCCGCGCACACTCGGTTTACAAAGCACTAACGATAACATTGAAAACCACGCCCAAGTAGCCAATGCCATGTACACGCCGTAGCCGACCTGTATGCTAGTAGGTGTTGTTGGGCTAATCACGAGTGTAAATAACGACATAAAAAACAATGTGGCCTTTGGGTTTAATGCATTGGTGAAAAAGCCGCGTCTAAAGGCCAGCCAAACAGATTCTTCGGCTACCGTTTTTGTTTCTATATTGTCTTGATTACTTGTTGGTGGTTTTGCCGCTCTAAGCGCTTGTACGCCTAAATAAGCTAAATACGCACCAGCAACATATTTAAGCGCCATAAACAAACTAGGTGACTGCGTTAAAATAAGCGCAACACCTAAAACGCAATAGGCAACGTGCAGTAAAATAGCAGCGCCAACACCGGCGCTTGTCCACAATGCATTGCGTCTACCTTGTTGCACACTTTGCTTAAGTACTACGGCAAAGTCAGGCCCTGGGCTTGCTACTGCAAAAAAATGAGCAATAACAATCAGTAAAAATTCATCTAAGTATTCCACGCAGATCCTTGCTAGTTTGGCGAATAAGCTAATAACAGCGGGTTAGCCGAGTTATTTACCAATGCTTTAATTTCTTTTTGCGCTTTTTTAAACTGACCGCGCAAATGCGGCTTTAGGTGCTTTTTAGAGTCTTTATCATTTTTAAAGTAACTAATAAGAGCATGCATAAATACCGTGTGCGTTTCACTTAACTTAGCTTCACGATTAGCGTATGGGTTATAACAAGAGCCACAACCCCCTTTAAACTGATACACCGTGTTGCTCATCATTACACCAAACCCTAAAAAGCAGGCAAGCGCATCGGCAGCTTGTGGTAAATAATCTTTACCTCCAGGTGGTAATACACCAACATGATGAATAAGTATGGTTGCCAGTGTACCTGCATAACTTGCTACTAAATCTTGTGGTTGATTAATCTGATTTGGATTAAAAGAAATATTAATCGTATGGCTTGGCGGCACAATTAAATGACTACCTTCGCCACGTATTTTTTCACTAAATTCAAAATGCGGAAAAACCTGCGGTTGTAATTGCTGAGGTGCAACTAACTGAATAGGCCATCCATTCATACCCGCGTAATTAGTAACGCGGGTAAAAACGTTGGTCGCCATCTCTTCAATGCTCGACACCGAATCAGGAAAAAACGTGGCTGTTGGCAGTATTATTTGGGTGTGCTTAGTAAAAAAATCAGCCTCAAAATTTTCTACGGCCCAAATAAATGTATCAATAAGCCATTGCTGTTCTTGCTGCTCTAATAATGGCTTTGATTTAAATAAAGCTAACATAGTGTGCTCTTTTAGGTTTCAGTTTAAGTGTTACTTTAGGTGCTGCTTTAGTTTTTTTGTGTAAGCGCCCAATCCCACGCTTGAGTATTGTATAGCGGCACTGTTGATAGTGCATGGTGGTGGCTACCACTAGATTCTTTAGTTGAATACGATAAATACAATAAAGTACGGTTTTCAGCATCGTAAATACGGCGCACTTTTAGTGATTTAAATAATATACTTTTAGATGATTTAAATATCACTTCACCTGATTTACTGCGGTCTATTTTTTGTAGCTGCTGCGCTGTAATAGGCCCCGTTTGACGACATGCTATAGACATATCAGAGGGATCTGAAAAGTCCAAATTAGCCTCTATATGACTAATATGACAAGTAACGCCTTCGAGGATTGGATCTTGCTGCGAATTAACCACAACATCTTTAGTTGTAAATAACCCAAGGCTTACCGACGCAACATCATCAGAGCAAGCACTTAACGTAACAACTGCACCTGCAAGTAACGCTAAACGTTTAAATTTTTGTGGTAATTTCATACTTATCCTTAATCAATATATAGGTAACTTAGTAGCTAAGTTACTAAGCGAAGGTTCACCTGTTTGTTTTTATACTAACATCAAAAATAAATACGACTAAATTAGTTTAAAGTAAACATTTTAATGTCGTGAGGGGTTAGCGAGTATCGACGTATTTGGTACAATAAGGCTCTCGTCGCAAGTAGTAACTCATAATAGGAAACGCTGTAATGCCGCATATTATTATTGAACACTCAGAAGATCTCCCTGTATTACCACAAGTTCTCGTAGAAAAAATCCACAACACCGCCTTCCAAAGTAACTTATTTGAATTAGAAACCATAAAAACGCGCGCTATTGCTTATCAGCAATATCAACTAGGCGCAGGAAAATCAGGGTTTATACATATTGCGGTACATATATTGGCTGGGCGCTCAATTGAGCAAAAGCAAATGCTAAGCGAACTATTACTTTCGTGCTTAAAAACGTATTGTCGCGATTCAGATAGCTTAAGCGTAAACATTTACGATATTGAGCATGAGATATACCGTAAAAACTAATTAAAAAGCGCGTTATAAATTTTTATAACGCGCTTCATCTTGTTCATTGCAATTTATACTAAAGCGTAAACTTACCTAGTAAATCTTTGAGCTTGTTCGACTCTTTATTTAAACCATTGCACAGCTCTTCTGAGTTTTTCATATTTTGTTTTGTTTGCTCGGCTGAGTCAGAAATCATCACTACATTTTGACTAATTTCTGATGTGGCTAATGTTTGCTCTCTGGTTGCTGTAGCCACTGAGCTATTTAACTCACTAAGAGTGACAATTTCCTTCGAAATCTCCGTTAAAGTACTGCCAGTCAATTTTAATCGTTCTGCATTTTCTAAGGTGTTTTTACTGCCAAGATCTATAGCAGATACAGTCCCCGAGGCTTTAGAGTTTAAAGACTCTATCATTTCATTAATTTTCTCAGTTGATTCAGCTGTACGCATCGCAAGCGTTCTCACTTCGTCAGCAACTACAGCAAAGCCCCGACCATGCTCACCCGCCCTTGCCGCTTCAATCGCTGCATTTAAAGCCAGCAGATTAGTTTGCTCTGATATCGCTTTGATAACATCAAGTACCTGTGAAATCGATTTTATTTCGCCAGACAACTCTAAAACCGAAGCTACAGAGCTTGCCATTGCTGACTCTAACTGCTCCATTTGCTTAATGGTGCTATTTACAAAATCAACGCCTTTGAGAGTAGTTTCCTCGGTTAGCGAAGCTATACTTGACGCGTTATCTGCACTGTTTGAAATGTCCTGCACAGTCACTTCCATTTCATTAACCGCAGCAGCAACTGTTTGCGTACTTGACGACTGTACTTCAGCTAAATTAGCAGCTCCTTGGACCTGCACAAGTACGCTTCCAGAAATACTTTTAACATGATTTGCCGAATCAGAAACCTGTTTGAACATGCTATGAAGTTGCTCTAAGAATAAGTTAAAATTTGCTGCAAGTTCTGATATCTCATTGCTATCCTCGGTAGGCAGGCGCGCTGTTAAATCGCCATCTTTTTTAGTTAACGCATTAACGGCATTATTTATATTTTTAATTGGCCTAAATATTTGCCCTACCAATAGCCGCGCTAATACAAAGCCAATTATGGCAATAATTACACCAAATAATAAATTACTATTAATAGCACTATTTATAGGTCCATATAATTGCTCTTCTGGAATTTCAGCTACTAAATGCCAGCCGAGTGATTCAATTGGTGTGCTTGAAACAATATAATCGTCATCACCCATTTTTTTATTAACGATAGCTCCATTTTTAATGTCGTTAATATTAACTTTTTGCCCCATTTTATCTCTATCGCTGTGAAGCATTACTTCACCTTCGTTAGAGACTAAATACACCACACCGGCTTTACCAATACGATATTCATTAATTAAGCTGATCATCGAATCGAGCGAGCGCCCTACGCCTGTAATAGCAAGCCGCTCGCCGTTAATTTCTAATGCATAATTGATAAATACCACCATGGTGTTAGTGGCTTTATCAATATCTAAAGCTATTTCAAACTTTTTGCTCGATGACAAAAATTGATCAAACCATACATCTTCACTTCTTACTATTTTCCTAGATATTCCAGTATCGGTGTAATAGTTATTGGTATTTTTTGAAATAATATAGGCAATCACAGCTTTATTATCTTTTTTAATGCTGGCTAAATAGTCAATATAATTGTCTCTTACCTTCTCATTTTCACCATTTTCTAGCCACTGCTTTACAAATAAGTTTTGCGCTATTTCTTTAGCAACAATGATAGGAGTGGACAACTCAAGCTCAATTTTACTTTTTACTTCACTTAGAGCGGTTGGTAAATCAACATTTGCAAGCTTTTCATCGGTGTGACTTTGTATACTATTAGAAAATAAAAAGGTAGAAACGGCCAACGGCGCTACAATTGCCAATATGAGACTTAAATAGACTTTTTGTTTTAATAACATGCTATACCTATAAAATTATTAGAAGATCAAATCAACACTCGCTAATAATAAATATAGGCTTTACCATTCAATAAACCTAATAATTAAAAAAATTAGAAAAATTAGAGAAAAAAGAGGGGTTCTTGCATTAAAAGCTAATATAGAGGGACAAAATTAGGCGTAATAAGTTGCTTACTAGGCAGTGCTAACAACAT
The DNA here is from genome assembly GCF_056470645.1 of Pseudoalteromonas sp. TP27. Lineage (NCBI taxonomy): Bacteria > Pseudomonadati > Pseudomonadota > Gammaproteobacteria > Alteromonadales > Pseudoalteromonadaceae > Pseudoalteromonas > Pseudoalteromonas sp. TP27. The sequence goes on from NZ_JARDAK010000002.1 coordinate 395,191, forward strand.
TTCAGTGAATGAAAATTTATACTCTACATTAACCTTCCTAGTCTGCCGGTTAATAAATATTAAGCTACATCAATTACTGATTTTTTACAATGCCCACTCAATCAGCACACCAACACCAGGCTATATCACCATAGTTAACGGCTTATCATGCTTAGCAATGTAACTTGGGTAAGCGCATAAGATATAAGGGATGTTGTAAATTTTAAACCCGTGTAAATTTAGCTCTTTTGCTGCTTCTTTAGTAATTGCCCATCAGCACTATCAGTACGGCTATTACTGACTTGCAAGCGCAGTGAAACCTAACAGTATTTATCCATAATGTTATTAAGTAAAACACGCATTAAACCACGGACTATTTCTGAAAATATCGCCATACGCACTTCGCCGCTAATTGACTGCTGCTCTTCGTGTATCAGCAATTATACTTGTAGTCGCCTCTAGACCATCACCATTCTTCGTACAGCAAAGCACATCAAAAGAAGTTGACGTTAACGATATTGATGCGACAGCCTCAACCCGCTCGGTAACGATAAGAGTTCAGGTGCAGCCGTTATTTTGGGTAACCACACAGCAGATGCAGTACAGGTATGCTAGTTAGCTTTAAAAAGGGGTTTAAATTTCCACCGCACATTTACAGTATTACTTATCGCCGTATTGTTATTGAAAGCCAAATGAATAACGACAAGCCTGCAACTATCTACATTCGTACTAACAGTAAGTACCAAGTTAATTAATACCAATTCGCTTAATTAAGTGATCTATTTTGAGACTGAAAAACGTGTTGATAGCTAGGAAAAATCGCTATTTAGTTGCTCTCGGCAATTGCTCCTGCATTGCTCTACCTTCTGCATCCATGCAGTCGTAAATGAGAATTTTTTAACGCAGGTAGCGACACGTTCAGCCCCCGCAAAATGATTAAGTATTATTGCGGATTGGTATAAATACCTAACGCCTCTGGCAGCTATTGCTAGAGGCTAATTATCAGCCTCTTTAAACCTTCATATGCAAATACAGCTACCCCTCTCGAATACTAAAATACAAACACAAAAGTACGCAAACCAATTAATTTATAACAATGGCCATGACTGAAACTTATCATTTTAATTTTTGAAGTTGAAATTTAATAAAAATAGGGGGAAATAAAAAATAGAAAGCTTTGAAAAGTGGTGGCCCCTCCCAGACTCGAACTGGGGACCTAACGATTATGAGTTGCAAAACAAGGACTTACTACGAGTTACTTTTTGATATAACTATTTACTAATTTTCATAGCTATATCATAGGGTTATTGAATAAAACTCACCTCTGATGCATAAATCATTATGTATTTCAAAACGTTAAATTTTACGTTCAAAGTAGCACAGAGGTAGCACCATATGTCAGACACAAAATTTCGCTTCACAGAATTGTCGCTTGAAAAGATAGAATCAAACGGTAAACGCACTCGCTATTATGACAATCTATTGTCAGGACTCATTTTAGATGTGAGCGTAGCAGGTAAGAAGTCATTTAGAGTTTATAAAAAGATACCAGGAAGAGAAACCCCTATTAATGTCACCCTTGGGTACTTTCCATCAATTACACTTGATGATGCAAGGCGAATGGCTAAAAAAGTAATGGCAGATATTGCTGAGGGTATAAACCCAAACGATCTTAAGCGCCAATTTAGAGCCGCTTCTATTACTCTGAAAGAAGCCTTTGAGTCATATATTGAATCTAGAGATCTTAAGCCTATAACTGTAAGAGGTTATCAACAAAAAATAGATTGCTACCTACCTGATTGGCATAACAAGCGCCTAGCCGATATAAATCAAACAATGATTTTAAAGCGCCAGCGAGAAATAACCTCAAGAAGCCCTGCTCAAGCAAATTATACCATGCGCCTAATGCGTGCTTTATTTAACTTTGCTAAAGCTGAATATAAGTCTTCAGAAGGCCGAACATTATTTCCAGAAAACCCTGTAAGTGTACTTTCTGAAAAACGAAACTGGAATAATATAAAGCGTAAAACAACACGTCTGCGCCGATCACAACTAAAACCATTTATAGATGCATTATATGAAGTCAGAAATGAAGCTGCTAAATATCGTAAAAATAGCCGTGTAGGTTTTTGTGACTACCTAGAATTTTTGACCTTTTCAGGCTTGAGAAGATCTGAGTTACTGCAACTCAAGTGGTCACAGGTACACCTTGAAGATAGGATATTCATCCTCAAGGATACAAAAAATGGCTTAGACGTCGAGTTTCCTATTACAGATCGATTAACTGAGATATTTAATCGACGAAAAGAATATAAGATATCTGACTATGTTTTTGGGACAAACAGTAAAAAGGGCTACCTAACTGATCCTAAAAAAACGTTGAAACATGTATGCCAAATTGCAGGAGTAAAAATTACTTCGCATGATTTACGCAGAACATTTACATCTATGGCTGAGAGTAGCGGAGTGTCAGGTTACCTCCTGAAACGCCTTCTAAACCATATTACAGATAAAAGCGACGTAACTGCTGGCTATTTAATTTTAACTGCTGAGGAGCTTAAAGAGCCAGCGGAAAAGGTAACCGAAACAATCGCAAAATATGCAGGCTTGATTGAGCAAGAGCCAGAAAATAAAATGACCGAAATGAAAAGTTTATTAGCAAACTTAACTAAGGTACAAAAGATTGAGTTGATGAGTGCTTTGCTAAGTTAAAATTTATGCTGAATCAGTTTACTTTAAATCTAAAAAAGTCCCTTAGTGGGACTTTTCATTAATTACCTTTGAGTTGCAGACGCTTTATTGACAAGCTGCACTTGAGAGGTAATAGCGCGCTCAATAACTTGACTATAAACTCGCTTCTTCTCGCTTGAACTAGAATCTAACACAAAATCTGAAAGCTTAGAGTTTTGCGTTGGCTTTGGCTTAATTAAATTTGAAAACATAAACACTCCTAAAGCTCGTTTTTTGAGCTGGATGGTGATTCTATCAGGCTCTCCAGATCTTCTCTAGTGAATTTTTCATCTAAATGATGCTCTATTGCCTGAACGTTATCGTGATAAAAACGTGTTTTGCCCTTATTATTTTTAACTAATAAATCCACTTGAATTTGACTACCAAACTTGAGCTTAAGTTCCCTTATAGCCTCCTGAGAAGCAAAGAACTGATCAATAAAGGTCTCAGGTAGAATTCTACGTCCTTCTAGCTTTTCTCTTGCCTCAACGAACTCCCAAGCGAGGTCTGGTTTTTGATATACAAACAGAATTAGTACTTGCCTTTCCTTACGGATAGAGCGTTCAATATTCTTTTTTGCAACATCGTAACTTGCCAAAGTCCCATCTAACAAAAAAGATTGCTTGTTTTTAAACGCATGGTCAAGTGTTCGCTCTACAATAAAAGAAACTGCGCGATGAAATAAATACGAGTTATCACCTGTATAACCAGGTATAAGCTCTCTCAGTTCATCAGGATCAAGCCTAAGTACATTATCAGCTCCAATTTCTTCCAAAAAGGCTTTTGAAGCTTCAGTTTTACCTGCACCAGGCGAACCAGCCATAAAAACAGAAACTGGTCTTGCTTCGGGAGGAAACTGGTTTTTGTCTGTTAACTCGCGAGCTATACGAGTCCTATTACTTTTAGCATAGCTTATCGCCTGCCGCTCTAGTTCTTCTGGTGTCATATAAAACCTTAATTATCTCTATTCATTATGTCACTTAAGTAGTTATTCGCAAGTGATCAAACTCAGAGTAAGTCTATAGAAGATGAAACGTCTTTTATGTAAGGCGGCTCTTTTCATACACATAATTTTTATTCACAATTCGTGCCTATTAAATTAAGTTTTTTTGTTTTTTAGTTATTAAAGCTATTAAGTAGCACGCTGCATCCACTGATAATAAAGGGCTACAAAGGTGTTACTATTCGCAAGTGACAAACATCTGTACGTCAGTAACAAACTTTTAGTCGTCAGTAACATAAAGCGGTTCACCAGTGACAAACTTTTTTTCATGAGTGACGTTACTAATTATTACTTATACATAATTTATTCAATATACAATGAGACTGTTCATTACTCATGATATGTATAATTTTTTCCACGAAGAAAATTATTGCTGGGAGCTATTAGAATACCTAGATCTGAACTGTCAATTGAAACCCCCGCATTTGGATGGCATGTAAGAATAAGATCTAAAGCACGTATAAACCGTCGTTTGAATCGGCTAAGTTCAAGCCTTCTGAGATATGGAAATATATCTTTATGAAGAGTGGACCACGGCACGAAACTAACTCCACTTTTTTCATAACCTCGGCGAACTAAGTAGATGTATAAATCATGAGCAAGCACAATGTCTTTACTCCTAGCAAACTTAAGAAAACGTAAGTCGATTGAAATAATACCCTTTTTATAGGCTACAAGTGCTTTAAAGCTATTGGAGGGGATATAGAGAACTTCCTTGTATTTTGCGTTGTAAATGCCTAGATGCTGATCACCCAGTAAGTTATCAGCTTCTGCAAAAAAGCCTCTTCTTCTCAATTTATCTTTAGACTTTTCAGTTGGTTCAATTGTAAAGGTAATATCAAATACTCTCTTAAGAGCAAGCATAAAGTTTGCGTATGTACCGCCCGAGATTACCTTTTGCCCAGTAACTCGTTTAAACAGATCACTTACCGAGTTAGCAATTACATAAGATGGGAGTTCTGGTCTTCTGACAATTTCAGTTGTTAGGTAAGCAATAATCAATCTCGCATAGTGCCCATGCGGCAAAGGCTTCGAACTTTTCAATATGACTGTTGCGTATTTTCCGAAGCTCTTAACCTCAGATAAATCTGTTTCTTTAAGAGGTAAAACACACGGGTCAATTAAAAATGCAGGATAAAAACCAACTGTTTTCATCTTATAAGGACAATATTTTACAATCTCTTCAATCTGATCATCAGTACTCATTGGTGCATCACCGATTCACTTTTTATCAGTGGTTGCTCTTTTATCCAGTTATGAAACTCACTTATTGGGAATAAAGTTTTCCCACCTTGTTTAATATATGGTGGTAGCAGGTGCTCTGATTTACCTTTTCGATTATCGCAAAGCTTATTGTATAAAGTCTGTTTTGAAATACGCATTGCATCAGCGACTTCTTCTAGCGTATAAAATTGTTGTTTGATCTTCATTATTATTCCTATTAGTTATTGGAATAACCTATTCTCCACATATTTCTTAACCTGACTCTCAAAAAGGGGGGGGTCAATTTTTCGATGCTTTTTTTTAAAATAGTAAAAGATGGTAATACAAAGTAAGTCTGATGATCTAAAGTTAGATATAAGTAAGGGTCTTAGAAGGAAATTAGCACTTTATCGAATAATATAAGGCTAAATTTTTGCTCAAAACAGAGTGCTTAAAGTTTGGCATGCCAAACTCAAGCTAAAAATTTAATGAAAACTGTAGGTGATTGGCAAGTTTAAATCATGATCCCAATTGGAAAGCATAACAATCCATTGAAAAAAATGCTGAACGTCTTTTTCAGAATAACCACTATTCACAATCTTTAAAGACTCCGAGCGATTACAAAACATTTGATAACTTTCTTTTTGAATCTCCCAAATCTCACCTTCATCATTTATATAATGATGAAGCATAAAATCTAAGGTAAGCAATGAACTAATTAACTGAGATTCCGATATGTTATTTAATTGGCTACTTAATAGCGCTAATTGTTGATAGCTTTTCTCGCAACCATAAAGCTGTACTGATAATACTGCAAGCACAGGCTGATATGGTTTATTTTCAGGCTTAATCATATTACTTTTCACTTATAGAGCTCTCCACGGGCATGTGCATCTCTGGCCTCCTGTTCAGCATAGTCGTCCCCACAATGATTTACGCTTCCCATGCCATCACTGTACTCATCAATAAAGCGATCCTCCTCTGACTTATCGTCAACGTCTAAGATAACAGCCACGGCTACCGAACCAATAACCTTTAATGCTTTCCAAATCATATACCACCTCAAAAGCTAAGTATTACTTAGTATCTAAAGCACATTAAAGCTAAGAAACTCTTAGTTTTCAAGTTAAGAATAAATATAAATGAAAACTAATGATGACTCCCCTTTCCCAAAACGATTAAAAGAAGCAAGAAAAGCAAAAGGGCTATCTCAAAAAAAACTAGGGATCTTAGCTGGTATGGATGAGTTCGCAGCATCGGCCAGAATGAACCAATATGAAAAGGGTGTTCATGCTCCTGACTTCAAAACAGTTAAAGCATTAGCTCATATTTTAGAGGTGCCTACTGCATTTTTGTATTGCATAGAAGATGAACTCGCAGAAAAAATTTTATATTTCTGTAGCAAGTAGGTATTAAAGTTTGGCATGACAAACTTCCCTCCCCTGTAATTCAAACCATTTCAAAATGAGGCATCATGAGCAATTCGCCTCCTTTTTACTGGGCTTTGCCCAGACCCCGCTATGTAGAAGCCTAAAATCGGCTTACACATAGCGGGGTCTGGGGATATAAGGCGTTATACGCATACTTTTATTTGCAGATTGAAATGGTTTGAAAAAGTGCTAATCTAGAAACTAGTTTAGCTCTTAACGAGCAAAGAAAAATACAGGCGCTGTTCAGCTGCCTTCAAAACGTAGTAACGAGGTTTACAAGTTTCACTTCACTGTGAAGATCATATTGATGCTTTTACGTATCAAAAATAATTAATGGCGAGATCAGTCCGAGCCAAACGCTATGCGTTGGACAGGGGCGAATAGGCATTAGCCGCTGAGCTTTAATAGCCAGTCTATCTTACAAATCCCTTGGAGAGTTACTATGACCTTTAATGCTAAGGCTGAAGCATTGCGCCTAAAAAATGAAAAAAAGCTAATCAGTAAAAAACGATTTAAGCCATCCAAGCTCGATATTCATAAACACAAACTACTAGCGCTTCATAAAGAAGCAACAAGCATTGCTTGTTTGCAACGATGGCTTTTGCGCAAAGGAGTAAAAACACACTGGAGTACTGTAAAACGATGGATTGATAAAAATGCCTAAGTTCGCAAAGCCTGAAGCGCAAGCAGAAAAGCTAGCTAAAAACTTATACCAACACAAAATTATTAAATCGCTTGGCACTGCTCGTAATTATAAAACTGCACTTATAAAAATAGCTAGATGGTCAAAAGATATTGGCATTAATGGTCTGCAAGGAATGAGCATTCAGGATGCTTATAAATACCTTGATTATCGCAGTGAGTTTGCAGGCCAAAAAACGTTAGATATGGAACGGCAAGCAATCCAAGCTATGTTTAAACTCAACGGCAAACTAAGCCCAAAAGAAACGCTGACTGTAATAAAATCCGAGAAAGAGATAATCGAAAAGTCTCGCGCCTACACTCCAGCCCAAGCTCTCGCAATCAGTGAACATCAAACTAGAAATTATAATTTATCTACACAAATAGCCTACGCAGCAGGATTAAGAGCCCATGAACTTTTAACAATTGCCAGAGTATCAGATCGTAAAGCAGATAGCCGTCCAGCGCTAGACAGCAAATGGCTTGGTCGAGAAGGTAGTGTTTATACAGTGAAAGGCAAAGGCGGTCTAATCCGTGATGTATTAATACCTAACGCATTAGCTACACAGCTAGAGCAAAGGCGCTTAGCACAGCCTATAACGGTTCGTGATAGGGAAATTAACTATTTGCAACGTTATGATATTGGTGGTGGTCATAAATGGTCATGCTCATTCTCAAAAGCATCTAGCCGTACACTCTTTTTTTCTAATGGCGGGCATGGTCTTAGGCATAGCTACGCGCAAGAGAGAATGGCTGAGCTAAAAAGCTTAGGTTTAGCGAGAGCTATTGCTCTCGAAACTGTATCGCAAGAATTAGGTCATTTCAGGGCTGAAATTACTGAGGTTTACTTGAGATAGAAGTTCAGACTATTTAATGCACTCTTGATTCGTTAAGTTTTGCAGAATTTTAAGTCTTTAAAATCTATTTCTTTTTTTTTCATTACTTTTGCTGACTCAAAGAAAATAAATAGTTTTTTGGATTTATTACTATCAAGGAGTTCCTTTTTCCCCTTCAAACTGAGAAAAGCAACTGATGTAGAATTAGGCTTTACTTCTCTATCTTCGTGCAAGAGATTAAATTTTTGGTTTGTGGCTGTAAAACCACTCAACGTATTACCTTTAAAATCAGCTTGCAGTCTTCGATTCACTTGAGAAATCAGTTCCAAATCTAAAAATTTTCCATCTTCACCAACTACACCAAGACCCTCCACAAAACAACTGGTCTGTCCCGTATTTAAAATAGTAAGCTTTAATGCATCTGCAGGGCCATCCTCTAAAGCCATTAAAACAACACTATAGTCAATTTCAAATTTAGGCTTACCTCGCCTGTAAGTAAAAGTTGCGAGGGTTGCTCCATACAGCGCAACTGTAAACATTAAAATGTCTTTGACCAAAGTAGTATCCATACTTGCCATCCATTTAAAAATTAATTGTTCATTTATAACTTAAACTAATAACACATCTTATGTAAAAATTATCAATATAAAATAAAAACAATCTCTTGAAAGCTAATTAACCTTATACGAGCTTCTCGTATAAGGTTAATTAGCTTATTGATTTCCAGAAGAAGGTTGTGGCGGCTTAACTTTTGGCATTGGAGTAGATGTGCTAGATGGTGGTAATTGTTTGTTCGTTTGGCTTGGCTGATACGGCTGATGTTGATTATTTTCTTTTGAGTTAGACATTAATATCCTTAATTAAAATAAGTTGATTTCAAATATGCATCTGCATCTCTTTCAGCTAATGACAAAGAACTTGTATCTTTTGGAAGAGTTAGTCCACCTAAAAATTTATTTTCAGATGCCAATGAGTCTTCTTTAAGCTCAGACCATTTCGTATGTATTTGCTCTTCTGTCCACTTACCTTCAGCGACAAAATACCAATCACGTTCAGCCCTAAGAGCTATTAAAGATAGTGTATCCCCCAACTTGTTCAAGGCCATAAGTCTTTTTTTATAAGGTAATAGTGGCTTTATAGCTGTCACAACTTGAGATATTGCTATAATCAAAGCCCAAATGAACTGATATTCTTTCCACAAAGCCCAAGCTGCAATGCTTGAAGAAGAAGTCACCGCCAAAAACATATTTATATATTGATCATTTTTACTTTGCTTAACAGCATAATGCTGTACGTAATAAACATGTACTTTTAATTCTTTTAATTGGTTCCAGTATTTCTGTTGGTACATAGCTTCTACTTATCGTTAATATTAACCTATCAGGCCACATTTGCCCTATTCATTCCACATTTCTCTATTAATGCTTAGACTCTAAATTATCATTAAGATACATCTCATCTTGATCAGATGGTTCAATAATCCTAGTCTGGAGTGTTGAATCTAAGTAAAGTTCATCCCTGTCTGATGGTTCTAACGTTTTCGTAATAGTAGTATCATCAATGAGGAAGATAGAATCATTGTCAGTTGGTTCTGTAGTATTTGTTTGTAATGTCCAATCTAAATGAAGCTCATCTTGATCTTGATTTTCAACTGTAAATGTTAATACTGTTGAGCCATCATCTTTAAGCTTTGATTTAGTAATTAAGCGAAGCTCTTCACTGTAGTTCATGATGTATGGTTTCATCATTTTCCTTAATTTTTACTAGTAATATATTTTTGTCAAACAAATCATTATTTACTTCAACTACTGAGTACCTATTAGATAACTCTAATGCTTTAATAATGAACTTTATTGAGTTCTTTCCAACTTGGTTTGACTTTGAGAGGATGAATAAAACATCACTATTTGAGTTGATTTTTTTAGACAAATGTAATAGCTCTATAGCTGAAAACTTACCCTGTTTATCAAAAATTGTGAATTCATTTAAGTTTTCTTTTCCATCATTTTGTATTAAATCAAAGTCTGAACTAAATGGTAAATATGTTACAAGTAAGAGCAGTAAAAAGCTGACAGAAACGCTTCTAAAAAATTGCTTTTCTATATTTTTAACTAGTGTTGCAGAAGCTAACTGCTCATCTTGAGCGCTCTGCCAATCAAGGTAAACTCCCTTTACAAATAAGAGCCAGCTCGGTTTAGTTTTAAACTCACCAAACTTACTCTTATGAGCACCTTTTACTTTAAGATACTTACGCAATAAAATTAATAGACTTGATAAAGATAAAGTTGAAAGAAGCAACAGTGACCACAACAACCAACTTAGTGGATGTGCTGAAAACTTCAAGCATGATTGAAACAAAAAAGCTATAAAACCAGTATAAACAAGTGCTATTGCTATGTAGTTATTTACTTTATTATTTAGGATATTGATACTAGCCTGACACTGATCATGCTTGTGTTTTAAAAACTCCAATCTGAGCTCATTATTTCCATTATCGTCGGGTAGTTGATCTAAAGAATTGACTAATTCGCTCAACTCAGATTTTGTTTTTTTTGGTTGAATTTCATGAATCTCTAGAAGTTCAAATAAGCTAAACTTTGTTGAAGGGCTATAGGTAGCGAAATACCAGTATGAATCACCTAACGGTATTGCAATAAGTGAAAACCTTAAATCATTAATTTGACTAATTGAATCAAAATCTTCATCTCTTGATAGATGAAGTACGGGCAAAAAGTTTAGAATATTACAAATAAATAAGCCTAACTTTTGCCATATCGTTCTCTTACTAATCTCCACTCAAATCTCCTGAATTCCCTGCGAGAAAATCAATAATAGCACCTGAAATATTTAAACCTGTTTCAAACTCTAACCATGCCCACTGACCATTGGCATTCATTTCCAAAAAGAACCAAAGATCATCTTTGATAATAAAATCAAAACAACCAAACTTCATACCGCAAAGCCTCATAAACTCAAAACACTGCTGCTTAATCTGATCTGGGATTTGATAAATAGAATATTTAACTTTATTGTTTGGCTTGCGCCAATCAACGTTATTCACAGAGCTTATTTTTACAGAAAAAACTAATTCATTTACTACAGTAACCCTCACCTCAAAGTCTTTATCGATGTAATCTTGCAGGTATACCGGTGAATAATGAAATAAATCTGTCTTTATAGATGGATCAATCATATTTGTTTGTACATACTCTTTGACTGATCCAGAGCTGACTTCACCTACAGCTATAGGTTTTATAACACCTTTTCGGCTTGTAAATTGATCTAGAGCTGTACTTGAATTAGTGATTGAAAGCGTGGGAGTAACAAAGCCTACTTTACTGATCAATGATGCTTGGTATACCTTATTATTAGCCTTACGCATAATTGATGGTTTTGAAAGGACAAGTCCACTAAAGCTCTCAGCTATTCCTTCAATGAAACTGTAAGTTTCCTTATGCATGTAACCATGGTATTTATTTTCAAAAATACCATGCAAATTTTCCATTGATGGTTTTCTAAAATATATAGAATGACAGGATGAACTAGTTATATTTTCTGTCGAATTCCTAATCTCAAATCCTTGCTGAGTAAATGTAATCTGATATTCAGAAAATCGATCTACATCAAGACGAAAAAATTTAAAATTTCTATATTTATCTACAAGATAATTACATGTTTTATCATAACTACTTGTTATTATAAGAATTTTACTTTCCGTCACCCTTCTCTCCCAAGAACTTATTTAGAAAAATTTCTCTTATGCATCTTTATATTGCTTATCCCAAACATGTTTAAGGGAGTCATTGCAATCAGGACAAATTGTTCCAAAGAGTTTATTGTTTATTAAATATTTAGAGTAATGACCACAGTATTCAGCTGTATGAGCTTTTAACTCTTCCTGCCACTCTCTTAATTTCGTTAACTCACTCTCAACAGTATTAACTTGAGCAGTTAATTGAAGTAAAAATTCTTTATGCTGGGTAAGCCGCTCTATATATAAATCGAAACCACTTAGAAATTCATCAATCAAGTCCCTATCATCTGAATCGAATATCCCTGCCTCTATAGAATCTCTCTCTTTTGAAAATGACAGAAAGTCGGTCAATTCTTGATACTGTAGGGAAGTATCAAAGAATTTAACCTTACTTGAATACTCCCCTAACTTCATTTTAATCATACTCTTAGATTCACTTGGACAGCATATAACTTCGATATCATCGTAATTAAATCGAAAGCCAATGTCATCGACATATCGCCACTCTCTTTCCCAAGAAAAGCCTTGTCTTTGTGACTTTTCCCCTAAGGGGTGAACAAAAGGAGCAAGCAAATCAATAAATTCCCTAGAGCTAACGGAAAGGCTCTCTGAACTTTTAATTTGAAGCAGCTTGCCTAAGGTTGTATTATCTAAATAGGCAGTTGGCCTTACTCCTTCTTCTACCATAAATGCCTTTTTGAACCCTATGCCATAAACCATGTTCTCAGAACTTCTTCTTTTAGAAATCTCAATAAATGCACCGATTGCGTGAACTGGTGTTTCAGTGAAACAGGCAATCTTATGATTGAAACTAGACTTTTTAGCTCCCTGAGGCACTAAAGCATTTATGAGGCCTTCTGATTCATGCCTCCCTGAATTTAAAATGCTATTAAAGCTTTTTTCACTTGTCATATGTATCAAGTAATCAGACATATCAGGCTTAACTATTTGATCAATTTCAAAAGTTTTCATCAATCCTCCATGACTTATTTTTCTAGTTAGAGGAAATCAGTATAGCTAAATACAACTTGCAACACAGCTGATATTAGAGTTATCAGCATAAACTAAAACTTAATATTCAAGATAAGCTATTCACCTGCTATGATAAAAAGTAGCACAGAGGTAGCACAGGGTATTTTCTGTTAGTAGGTATTTACTTGGAAAGCGTGTAAAAGTGGTGGCCCCTCCCAGACTCGAACTGGGGACCTAACGATTATGAGTCGTGTGCTCTAACCAACTGAGCTAAGGGGCCAACTTTATATAACTGCTAGGCAGCTAATTTTTGAAGCGTTCAGTCACAGAGCGACTAAAGCGGGTTGCAGTATAAAAACTTTTTAGGTGCTTGTCACTACCAAACACCTTTATTTTAACAATCAGTAAGCTAACTGCTTAAATAGTAATCTTTTATGCGGATATAAACATAAAATGTAAGATATTTTCTATGATATTCACTGCATTAAATTATAAAAACCTTCCTCCCACATCAGTCTTTTATATTTAACGCTCTACTTTTTAAGTAAAGCTAACATATATGTATAGGCATACAAGGCTATAAAAAATATGCTTGGGGCTACTGTAAGTGCCAAATTAGGTGTCTGATTAATTACATTCACCAGAATTACTAAGCTCGATTGAACAATAATCGGAATTATAGGCGCAAAAAGCACTCCAGCTATTTTTTTGTTGTTTAAATATGAGGCGCTGGAGTTAATTGCATTATTAAAGCTTTGTCGTATTGCTACGTTTTGTGGTGTTTTAGAATGAAACATACAAATAATAGGAGTTACAAACGCAAGCGTTACATAACTTGACTTATACTTGTTGACGACCTTTTCTAAAATAAAAAACGAATGACACAACACCTGACATTATAAGTCGGATATTCAATTAACTACCTCAATATGTGTAAAAACTTGGTTTAGAAGTGATGGTAATATTGTCACTAAATAATAGAGTAATTAATCACGTATTGTAGATATATAAACAAACTAATGTTGAATATTTCCTAAATGGCATCAAACCAAAACCAGAGCGCTACAGCTAGTTGGAAAGCTTGTTAGTAAACAATGGGTGTAGTTGAGGGAATGTTGGGAGTGAGTTACAAGAAATAAATCACCTAGTTTAAGTAAATTAAAAATTAGATTTTGATAAAAAATATTTACTTTAAAAACTGATATTGTGAGCCGATCAGTACTGAAGTATTAAGCTAAACCTCTGTAGTCGGCTTACACAATATATAATCTTGTCATTATTTTTTCGCAATAATGTAGATTGCATGTATTAACCCTGGGAAATAACCTAGCAGTGTTAATAAAATATTTAACCAAAAATGCATACCTAAGCCAACTTGCAAAAATACACCCACTGGCGGTAATAAAACCGAAAATATTATACGGATAATATCCATGACTAAACTCCATTTAAATTAAGCATTAGAAAGGGGTAAAGCCCAGCTTTACTGGGCCTTAACTATAACTGTGTTATTCAGCAACAATAGATAACTTATCAACTACGTCACGAACATCTTCAGCATTTTTAGCAATTTTAACTGCTAGCTGCTTTTCAGCTTCAGACTCTACTGAGCCATTAAGAGTCACTATACCGTTATCGGTATCAACATCGATGTCTGTACCACCAACTTCTGAATCAAACAGGAAGCGAGTTGTAATTACAGTGGTGATTTTAGCGTCCGTTAGGTCGTTATCATCATCGTCCATCATGTCTTTGTTTCTATCTTTTGTGTCCATGCTTTTAACAACGGTAAGGCTGTTTTCAACATCAGATACGCCATCTAGGCTAAGTACAAGTTCTTCTGCTAGCTCTTTATCAAGCTCGCTATTAACTTTACCTGTAAGTACTACCTTGCCATTTTTTACATCAGTGTTAATGTCAAAGTTGTTTAGATTAGTGTTCATAAGAAGAACTGTTTCTGCCTTACCATCAATCCAAGCATCTTTACTTTCGTTTTCCCAGCTGTTTGCTTGGGCACCCATAGCCGTAGTACCAAGAACTAAAGCTGCGATAATAGATTTGTTAAATGTTTTCATAATCTTTCTCCTTTTGATTAAAGACACTTTAACTTATGCGAGCTTTAGGCCAAGTTTACTTATCCTTGAAATTCAATAGCTTGGGTGGTTTTTATGATAAAGCTTTAACTATAGCTGTGTAACTATTTACAGGCTACTCGGTAAAACTTTCTCAAATAGTGAAAATAGCTAGATAATTGCTCTTTTGGTTAATCTATCGTTAATATAACAAAGAAAAAAACACCATTAAAAAATAACCAATTGATAATTAAAGTAATTATATTTGGTACGCGGTTTGCAATTAAACATTAAGATAAGTATCAATAGTAAATATAATAAGGAATATCTCATGTCTGTAAAAGTTGAAGACCGTCCAATAGAGCAAGTACGCGAACAGGTGATTGATCAATTAATTTATAATTACAGTCATGGGGTTATTTCAGTTGATGCATTTGAGAGACGTTTAGATGACGCGATGGATGCATCTAACAACGAAGCTCTTTTAGCCTTAGTAGAGGATTTAACACTTAATACAGACCAGCAATATAAAGCAGAAAAACAGTCGCAATTTTCTCCACACTATAGTGCACAACAAAACAGTGATGATGACTTTACACTACGCAGTATTTTAGGCTCTAACGAGCGCAGCGGGCAGTGGGTCGTGCCAAAAAACATTTACCTCAGTAATTTTATGGGATCGGTGGTGCTAGATTTTACCGATGCCATTTTTGCGCATCAAAATGTAACTATTCACGTTAACTGTATTTTTGGTAGCGATGAAATATATGTACCAGAGCATGTAAACGTAGTGTCCAAAATGTTTTGTATATTAAGCAGCCTTGAAAATAAATCGGTATCACTTAACAAGCGCCAAGGCCCGACTATTCATATTGAAGGAAAGGCAGTAATGGGCTCTGTCGAAATAAAAATAAAACGGACTATTAAAGAAAAGTTTATGAGTTTTGCTAATGAGCTAAAAACACAATTGGGCGCTGGAAATAATCGTTCATAAAGCTTACTTAAGCACCGCTCTTTGCGGTGCTTAACCTGTTATAAATCGTTATTTCGCTCGCTTGGTATATCACTTAAATACTCTACAAATTCCACCTCAAACCCGGCGGGATCAATAAAGTAAACATTTTTTCTAAACGGGTTCTCACTACCTTGCTTACTTATCCCAAAACCCGCTTTATTTAAGCGTATCACTACCTCATTTAAGTTATTAGTCACATAAGCAAAGTGTGCAAAACCAACTTGATGGCCCGATAGGTTTCTGTTTTCACCTTCACCATGGTCGCTTATCGCAATGTAATGCGTGTCATCTCCAAAGTGTACCCAGCGTCTTGGTTTTCCGTGCCAATCGCCTCTACCCTCACTTCTGACTGACCAATGCGGAAATACAGCTTGGTAAAATGTAAGCATACTATCTATATCACTCGCGACTAAGTTTACGTGCTCTAAATACATAATGTTGTCCTATCAATTAAGTTAGGAGCACGATAAAACCTCAAGCTAACTTTAGGTAAAGAGTTATTTAAAATTAATTCGATTTAATTAGGGCCTATTGACTTAATTATTATCTTGAAAAAATATATACACTTTTCAATCTTGTATAAAAAACAAACATAAGTATTTAGGGTTTATTGTTTACTTTATGTCAAAAGTCGCTAAAATACGCCGGCTGAAATATATAAACGTTCTTTTACAACCCAAAGGTAATACCATGCATCCAATGTTAAACATTGCGGTTCGCGCTGCGCGCAACGCAGGCAAAATTTTACTTCGCGCAAGTGAAGATTTATCAAAAGTTGAAGTGCAACAAAAAGGCGCTAACGACTTAGTAACTAACATTGATAAAGAAGCCGAAGCCGTAATTCGTGACACTATTTTACAGTCTTACCCTACTCACTCTATTGTTGGTGAAGAATTAGGTGAGCATAAAGGCAAGGATGATGATTACCAATGGATTGTAGATCCTATCGATGGAACAACTAACTTCATCAAAGGCATCCCTCATTACGCGGTTTCTATCGCACTTAAAGTTAAAGGTCGTTTAGACCAAGCTGTTATTTATGATCCAATTCGTGGTGAGCTTTTCACTGCTTCTCGCGGTCAAGGCACTCAATTAAACAGCAAACGTCTACGTGTTAGCAAAACTACGGTTCTTGCGGGCACTGTACTTGCTACAGGTTTCCCTTTCAAAAATAAAAACCACATGGATGCATACACTGAAGCGTTTAAAGCATTGTTTGTACACACTGCAGACATTCGTCGTGCAGGTTGTTCTGCTTTAGATATGGCATACGTTGCAGCTGGTCGTGTTGATGGATTTTTTGAAATTGGTTTAAAACCTTGGAACTCTGCAGCAGGCGAACTTATGGTTAAAGAAGCTGGCGGTATGGTTGTAGATTTCGCTGGTGGCAATAACTATAACCACAGCGGCAATATCATCTGTGGTTCACCAAAACTGACTCAAGCAATTATTCGCGAAATTCGTCCAGTATTAACTGAGTCGTTACTTCGCTAATAAATAGCATGATGAAAAAAGGAGCCTAGGCTCCTTTTTTGTGCCTAAAATAAACCTTTAAAACTAATAATCTTTATCTATACCAACCGCACTAAATTAATAACCTATTACAGCGCTAATATAATCCCCCACAAATAAGTACGTTGGTACAAAGTACTTTAGATCGCCAGTTATGCTATCTGTATAGCTCCTTAAGCACTTTAACAGTAAGGCATAAGCACAAAGCTAAATTAGTTATTATTAGGCAATACTGGCAGCCACAATGGATTTTCCTAACGATAAATAACATTATTGAATTAGGTTTACTCGGGCATGTTGATCTTTGTGGATTGAAATTTGTTCAATCTAGGGGCGATTAAATCGCGGCGCGAGGTTTGTAACCTAGTGGGCTAAGTAAAAACCGAGCAAAGCTTCCGCGTCCTGCTCACGCCCCTTACCGACATCCCTGTAGGCAACAAAGAGTTAATCGTCCCTAGAAAGAACCCAAAGGGCAGCGCATGTTTGGTATTTATGCTGCGTTATCGCCTATTCATGGGGAATAACCACACTACATAGGCTCCGCCTTGCCTAAAAACCAAATATACTGCTGCAAATTCACCCACCAAAGATCAACACGCCCTAAGTTACAGATATAAAAAAACCGCTCATAAGAGCGGTTTTTATTAAGTACAAATCCAATTACGGCATAGCGTCTTGGTCTGCACCTTCTTTTTCTATTACTTCTGGTATTAAATCTTCTTTGCTTACGCCCATTGCTATGGCAACAGAGCTGGCAACATAAATAGAAGAATAAGTACCAATAAACACACCAAATAGTAATGCAGTTGCAAAACCATGAATGGTTTGTCCGCCCCATGCAAACAAAGCAATCAATACTAAAATAGTCGTGATTGAAGTTACAAGTGTACGGTTAAGTGTTTGCGTAAGTGAAATATCGATTATTTCGATAGTGTCGTCAATGCGTACCTTACGGAAGTTTTCACGAATACGGTCAGATACAACAATAGTATCGTTAAGTGAGTAACCTATTACCGCAAGAATTGCCGCTAATATTGTTAAATCAAACTCCAAACCTAATACCGAAAACAAGCCCACAGTAATAATAACGTCGTGTAGTAGTGCACCTACCGCACCCACAGCAAAGCGCCATTCAAAACGAAATGCAACGTAGATTAAGATACAAATAAGTGCAGTTAACATGGCAAGGCCACCCTGCTCTTTTAAGTCTTCACCTACACTTGGGCCTACAAACTCAATACGGCGCATTACTACGCTGTCGTCTGCTTTTTTAAGCGCATCAATTACTTGGTTACCAATCACTTCAGCTTTAACATCACTACCACGTGGTGCTAAACGAACTAAAATCTCTTGGCTAGAACCAAATAGTTGTACCGATGCATCAGCAAAACCATTATCAGCTAGCGCAGCACGTACTTTTTTAAGGTCTGCTGGCTGTGAAAAACCAACTTCTACCGCAGTACCGCCGGTAAAATCTAAACCAAAATTTAGACCTTTGACAAAAACTGATGCAAACGACGCTAAAATTAATAACGTCGAAAAACCCATAGCCACTTTACGAAGAGACATGAAACGAAGGGTTCTACTACCCAAACTTAAAATTTGCATGTCAGCTCCTTAAATCGAAAGTTTATCAATACGTTTACCACCAACGAACAAGTTGATTACCGCACGGGTACCAACAATGGCTGTAAACATTGAAGTTAAAATACCAATCGCAAGTGTTACTGCAAAGCCAGCTATTGGGCCGGTACCTACTGCAAACAGTATAATGGCAGCAATTAGCGTAGTGATGTTGGCATCAAATATGGTGCTAAATGCGCTATCGTAACCAAAGTGAATGGCTTGTTGAGGGCTGCGGCCGTCGGCCAGCTCTTCACGGATACGCTCAAAAATAAGTACGTTAGCATCAACCGCCATACCTACCGTTAATACAATACCGGCAATACCTGGCAGAGTAAGTGTAGCGCCTGGAATTAAAGACATAACACCTACAATTAGTACTAAGTTAGCCGCAAGCGCAAGGTTTGCAACCATACCAAAGCCTTTGTAGTACACAAGCATGAACACAAGTACAAACGCAAAACCAAGTGCAACCGCAGTCATACCCGCTTCAATGTTTTCTTGGCCTAAGCTTGGACCTACTGTGCGCTCTTCAACAATTTGAATTGGCGCTACTAGCGCACCTGCACGAAGAAGTAAGCTTAAATTATGTGCTTCAGCTGGGTTGTCGATGCCTGTAATACGGAACGAGCGATCAAGACGTGCTTGAATCGTTGCTACGTTAATTACTTCTTCTACCTTAATAGGTGGAAGCGCTTTACCGTCTGCATCTTTTTTACCTGATGGCTTGTACTCAATAAATACCGTTGCCATACGTTTGCCAATAGCACGTTTGGTAAAGGCATTCATTTTTGCCCCACCTTTGCTATCAAGCGTAATACTTACTTGCGGGCGTTGGTATTCATCTGCACCAGATTGCGCGCCAGTAATATGGCTGCCTTCTAGGATGATGCGTTTTTTAAGTACAACAGGGTAACCGTCGCGGCTCATGATCATTTCAGTACCCGCTGGGATACGACCTTGAGCAGCAGCACTTGCATCAGCATTTTCGTCTACTTCACGAAATTCAAGCGTTGCTGTAGCGCCTAAAATCTCTTTAGCGCGTGCTGTGTCTTGAATACCTGGTAGTTGAACAATAATACGCTCAGCGCCTTGGCGTTGTACGTTAGGTTCTGCAACACCAATTTGGTTGATACGGTTACGAATAATCGTTTCATTTTGCTTGATAGCGTAGTCACGAATTTCTTTGAGTTTTTGCTCACTCATTGTCGCAAAAAATGCTTTATCGTTACTGCTGTCGTCAATATAGACATTCAGCGGATAGCGAGTTTCTAAGAAGCTCTCTGCTGCGTCTTTATCTGCTTCGGTACGCATTTCTACACGCATACGATCGGAGCCTGCTACACGGCGAACACTACGATAACGTAGTTTTTCTTCGCGTAAATCGCTTCTGAAATCTTGTTCCATTTGCTCAAGCTGATTATCAACCGCTGTTGCCATGTCGATTTCCATGGTGAAATGTACGCCACCACTTAAATCAAGACCTAGCTTCATAGGATCACCACCAACCGCTTTTAACCAAGCTGGTTGAGCAGGTGCCATATTAATAGCAGAAATATAATCATCGCTCAGCGAATCACGCAGTAAGTCATGCGCTTTAAGCTGTTCTTCAACATTTTTTAAACGAACTAAAATTTGCCCATCTTCAAGTATTGTCGATTTAGCGGTTACATTATTTTTTTCAAGGATTGCGTTTACTTTGTCTACAACACTGAGATCGACATCAGCGCCTTTAGCACCTGAAACTTGTATAGCCGGATCGCGACCATACAAGTTTGGAGAGGCATATAAAAGGCCAATGGCTACCACAGCTAAAACAAGTAAATACTTCCAAACTGGAAACTTGTTTAACACGGGGTCGTCCTTATTATTTTTATAGCGACTTCATTGTGCCTTTTGGCAATACTGCAGATACTGCAGATTTTTGTACTGTTACTTCTGCTTGCTCGTTTAAAGAGATAACGATGAAATCTTTCTCTTCAGAAATCTTCACAATTTTACCCACTAAACCGCCTTGGGTAAGTACTTCATCGCCTTTAGCCATCATACTCATTAAGCTTTTGTGCTCTTTAACGCGCTTAGCTTGCGGGCGGTAGATTAAAAAGTAAAAAACCAAACCGAAAATAGCTAACATTATTAGCATTTCCCAGCCACCGCTTGCTGCTGGTTGGCCGGCTGCTGCGTGTGCATTTGAAATAAATAAACTCATGATACTTCCTCTTTAATTTTAAAGTTTAATTTTTTATATCTGCTAGCTCTGGCACATCTTGGCCTCGGCGAGCATAAAAATCTTGTACAAATTCTTCTAATTTACCTTCGCTAATTGCATTACGTAAACCTTCCATAACACGTTGATAGTAACGTAAGTTATGAATTGTGTTTAGTCGCGCACCTAAAATTTCGTTACATTTATCAAGGTGATGCAAGTAAGCGCGTGAATAGTTTTTACACGTATGGCAATCACACTCAGGGTCAAGTGGCCCTGTGTCTGTTTTATGTACTGCGTTACGTATTTTAACGACACCGGTGGTAATAAATAAATGGCCGTTACGCGCATTACGTGTTGGCATAACACAGTCAAACATATCAATACCACGGCGAACCGACTCAACTAAATCCTCTGGCTTGCCTACACCCATAAGGTAACGTGGTTTATCTTCTGGCATTTTAAACGCACAATGATCAAGAATATTCATCATTTCATTTTTAGGCTCGCCTACTGATAGGCCACCTAGTGCATAACCATCAAAGCCAATTTCTTCTAAACCTGCTTGTGATTGTGCACGTAATTCTGGGTACATACCACCTTGAATAATACCAAACAAAGCAGATGGATTGTCGCCATGCCCTTCTTTTGAGCGTTTAGCCCAACGAAGAGATAGCTCCATAGAATCTTTAGCTTCTTTTTCAGTTGCAGGGTATGGCGTACACTCGTCAAAAATCATAACGATGTCTGAGCCTAAGTCGCGTTGTACTTCCATCGACTTTTCAGGCGACATCATAATTTCATCACCATTTACCGGAGATTGAAATAATACGCCTTCTTCAGTGATTTTACGCATTGCGCCTAAGCTAAATACTTGGAAACCGCCTGAGTCAGTTAAAATTGGGAAATCCCAATTCATAAAGTCATGTAAATCACCATGTTGCTTAATGATTTCAGTACCTGGACGAAGCATTAAATGAAAGGTATTACCTAAACATATTTGCGCACCAGTGGCTTTTACTTCATCTGGCGTCATACCTTTTACAGTACCGTAAGTACCAACAGGCATAAATGCAGGTGTTTCTATTACACCACGGTCAAAAATCAAGCGGCCGCGGCGCGCTTTTCCGTCAGTACAATCTAATTCAAATTTCATATCATCCTCAATGTCAGAAAAACAGTCCAACAAGCTATAATTTAACCGCCTGATTCTACCCTTTTTGCCTCATTAATACTATTAGCTGCGATAAATTCAGTTTTGCTTATTACGTAAACAAAAATCCCAGCTTTGTCGCTGGGATTTTCAGTATTATTTACTGAGTAATAAATAATAAGCTGTTACTTGCGTGTTAAAAACATCGCATCACCGTAACTAAAAAAGCGGTACTGTTGGTCAATTGCCGTATTATATGCACCCATAATATTGTCTTGTCCGCTAAAAGCGCTGACTAACATTATTAGAGTTGATTCTGGTAAGTGAAAATTAGTGACCATGGCATCCACAACATTAAACTGATAGCCCGGAAAAATAAATATATCAGTATCACCAAAATACGTATCTAATTTGCCGCCATGAACTTTAGCCGCCGATTCTAATGAACGTACTGAAGTTGTACCAACCGCAATTACGCGCCCGCCATTTGCTTTGGTTTGTGCAACGGCTTGCACTACGTCATCAGGCACCTCAATGTACTCTGAATGCATTACATGCTCATCAACACTATCTACTCGTACTGGCTGAAAAGTACCTGCACCTACGTGCAACGTAACAAAAGCCATGTTTACACCTTTATCTTTCAGTGCATTAATTAGCTTATCGTCAAAATGTAAGCCCGCTGTTGGCGCAGCAACTGCACCGGGTTTTTCACCATAAACAGTTTGATAACGCTCACGGTCAGCTTCAGTATCTGGTCGGTCAATATAAGGAGGCAGTGGCATGTGGCCAATATCATTAAGTGTATCTAGCACGTTTTGGCTATGATCAAACTCAAGCTCAAATAAGGTATCATGGCGCGCAACCATTATTGCCTTGGCTTTGCCTTCAAGAATAACTTCGTTACCGACTTTAAGCGATTTACTCGCGCGTACATGTGCTAGCACTCGATGTTCATCAAGCACTCGCTCTACAAGCACTTCAACTTTGCCGCCAGAGGCTTTTTGACCAAACATACGTGCAGGGATCACTCGGGTATTATTAAATACGAGTAAGTCACCTTCATTAACTAAATCAAGCACGTCACTAAACACTTTATGTTCAATGTTGCCACTAGGGCCATCTAAAGTAAGTAAACGGCTGCTGGTTCTATCCGCTTTAGGAAATCGAGCTATTAATTCATCAGGTAAGTCAAAGCTAAAGTCAGCCACGCGCATAATTAGTAATCCACATCATTTAAAATCGCGCCAAGTGTATATGTATCGGGTATTAAGCTCAAGAATTCAGCCAAACTTATAATATCTTGTTTGCGTGTTTGTCATTAAATTTTCTTGTTCTTATGGTTAAATATCATTATTCTTGTTCGGCTGAATTATTATAAGTTTCATTAGGGGTGTTCAACACGTGCCAAACCAGCTTAGATTGCTAATATTAAACGCAAGTAGTGCTGAACGTCGCGCGATTAAGGCCACTTTAGATAGCTTAAATGTATTTACCTTTATTGATGCGCAAGATAGCCAACAAGCTTTAAAGCTTTTAAAACAACACCCTGTTGATATTATAATAACGGGCATTAATGTTGGAAAAATTGACGGCTGGCGCTTTTCTAGGATGATCCGCTCAGGGTTATTAAAAACACCAAAAAATACTCCTATTTTACTTATTCCGCCAATTTACTGTGAGCGTATTGCCGAAACAACAGCCCGAAGCTATGGGATAGATGCTGTATTGCCGTTTGAGCATAAAGACATGCTCCCTCAAGTACTTGCGAATGTTTTATCTACTCACCTAGAAAAAAGCAGCCGACTAAATTTATTACTATTAGAGCCAGCTCAAAATACGGCCGACAGAATTAGTGAACAGTTAAAGTTAAACTTTGCTATTACTCACGTTACCTCAGCTAAAGCAGCACTTAACGCTTATAACCAACAGCAGTTTTCAATTGTGCTGCTCGATGCCACTACATCAAGTGCAGAGAGCTCAAGTGTACTCGTTGAAGAAATTTTTCAGCATAACTCTAAACAAGCTATTGTTACGATTATAGAAAGTGACGATGCTGATTATGCTGAACAGCTTTTGCTTTCTGGCGTTACCGACTTTATTAGAGCCCCATACGACCCTTCATTTTTAAATAAAGTGTGTGACCACGCTGCACGACGTGAAGACTTTATGGTGAGTTACGCTGAATTTGCATACAAGGTAGAACAGCTAAGCGTGAGTGAAGTACGCTATAAAGAGCTATTTTCGGCTCATCAGCGCATTTTATTACATTTAAATACTGTTGTTTTAGAGCTTGATCAACAAGGTAATATTCGTTTTATTAATCCTGCATGGGAAGCCTTAAGTGGCTTTGGTGTTAAATCGTCGCTACAAAACCCACTAAGTACTTATTGTAATAATGAAGATAAGGGAAGACTAAACTATACTATTAACGACATTTTACATGGTGGCGAGCAGCAGCAACAAATAGAAGTAAAACTCACCCATAAAAATGGCAACTTAATTTGGGTCGAATGCAGATTACAGCTAATAAAAAATAGCCGTAATAACGCGACCATAACCGCAACTATCGACAATATACACGAACGAAAGCAAGCAGAACTTCAACTTCGTCATTTAGCCCATCATGATCCACTCACGGGTTTACACAACCGTTATTACTTTGACCAACAGCTTAATAAAATATGCCAAGATAAATACACGTATGATGGTATTGAACATGCTGTTATTTATATCGATCTCGATCACTTTAAAATAATAAACGACAGTAAAGGTCATCACCAAGGCGATATAGTATTAAAAGAAGTGGCAAAATTATTTAAAGCAAATATTGGCGACGATCACCTAGTGTGCAGAATAGGCGGTGATGAGTTTGCAGTCATACTTACTGATATGAATTTATTGGATGCCCACCTCATTGCTGAAGGTGTGTGTAGTGCGATAGAAAAACATGCTTTTAAATCAGAAGATCAAATATACACAATTAGCTGCTCTATTGGTTTAACTCAAATTACAACACAAAACAATGACCCTAATGAGTGCTTAAAACAAGCCGATATTGCTTTGTATATTGCTAAAAACCTAGGGCGTAATTTAGTACACTGCTACTCAAAAGAAGATGCTCAAAACAATACGCTTCAAACAGGGCTTGAATGGGGTCACGAAATTCGACAAGCATTGCAGCAAGATAATATTGAGCTGCATTACCAACCTATTTGGGATTTTAAAGAGTGTAAAGTTGCTTACTTTGAAGCGCTCTTACGCTTAAAACTAAAAGGTGAACTTGTATACCCAAATCAGTTTATTCCCTCTTTAGAAATGCTCAACGATACATTTTTGATGGATCAATGCGTTATACGTAATGCCGTTGCTTGCGTGTCTAAGCACCCTGAGTTAAATCAAGTTGCTATTAATTTATCAGCACAATCATTTTTAGATGAACGTTTACTCCCCTTAATAGAATCTAACCTTGAAAAGTATAACGTGCCCGCTTCACGGATAATTTTTGAGATAACTGAATCTGCAAGTATTAACAATTTAAAAGCGACTCGTAAAATGATCGAAAAGCTTAACCGCTTAGGCTGTCATTTTTCTATTGATGATTTTGGAACAGGCTTTAGTACGTTTAACTATTTAAAACAGCTACCAGCACAACATGTAAAAATTGATGGCTCATTTGTAAGCGATATGCTTAACGACCCCATTGACCTAGCGTTGGTTAAAGCAATAAATGATATTAGTCAATCGCTCGATAAGCGCTCAGTCGCTGAGTACGTTGAAAACGAAGAGATATTTTTTGCTCTAAAAGAAATTGGTGTTGATTATGGACAAGGCTATTTTATTGCACGCCCAATACCGGTTGAAAAAGTAAAAGATGAGCTTGAAAAAATTTCAAAAAATAAAACGTTTTACCAACAACATGCTAGCTCAAAATAAACAAAATTGAACAATTTTAATCATTTTATTACTACCAATATTACCTTTCTTGCCTATACTTTCAGTATCAAACAAAAATGTCGTACCTTTTAATGCATTTCACTTTAAAAACATGACATTACCTTTTATCGATGTAGTACTGATATTTATAGTGGGTTTAAAAGCGATTTAAGTTTTAAGGAGAAAGGTATGACACAACTAGTTATATTGTTACTGATTATACATTTTGCAATTGCGTATCAGTGTTATCGCTACGCGAATATTAAAGGCTACCCAGTTAAAGTTTTTACTGTATTAGGCTGCGTGCCTTACTTTAACTTGGTGGTGTGGATTTATTTACTATTTTTACCCGAACTTGAGCCTTTTGAAAGCCACCTTCAAAATCAAAAGCAGCCTTTATAGACTGCTTTAGCTAACTTATTAGTTCACGTATTATTCTGCTTTAGAAAAATCTAAACTACATTGCCGCTTTAAAAACACCTCAAGCTGTTGACTAAATAACCTAAAGTCGCGGATACGTCCCGTAGTTTTACGCCACAATATGCCAATATCTCTATATGCATCACTTTGTGATGGTGTGGCCACCATATTTTTATTATCTAAAATACCGGCGTTAATCGCCATTTGTGGTAAAAAAGTCACCCCAAGCTGATGCTCAACCATACTCAATAAAGTATGCAAGCTTGCTGCTTCAAATGGGTTAATACAACTCGCACGATTTAAGTGACATGCACTGAGCGCATGGCCTGTCATACAGTGCTCACGCTCGAGTAAGAATACGCTAGCCTCTGGCAACAAATTAAAGTCTACTACGCCCTTGGCAGCGCTGTAGTCCTTATGATGCACTAAGCTAAAGTGATCTTTTGCCAGCACTTGCGTATGAAACTTATCTGTTTCGTATGGCAGTGCAAGTAGCGCTAAATCAATATGGCCATGCTCAAGTTTATCAAGCAGTTTGTCACTCGTATCTTCTATTAATACCAGCTCTAAATCACAAAAGGTTTCTTTGCAAAAATGATAAAGCGGCGCAGCTATAAAGCTCGCGATTGTAGGTATAACACCCACGGTTAACTTACCATTTAGCGGTGTTAAAAAGCTTTTAGTGAGCTCTTTTAAACTAATTGTATCGTTAATTATTTTACGAGAACGCTCAACAACTTCTTCACCAATGCTGGTAAACATAAGGCTGCGATTTTCGCGCTCGATAAGCTGGCAACCCAACGTTTCTTCAAGGTTTTGAATTGCACTACTTAAAGTAGATTGTCCGATAAAGCAGGCACTAGCGGCTCTACCAAAATGCTGATGTTGATGAACAGCTAATAAATACTGTAGCTGTTTAATACTTGGAAGATTGGTCATTTTTTCTTTCCACAAATAAAAAGACCCCAACACCTAGGGCATTGAGATCTTTTCAAGCTAAAAGTCTTTTAGTACTTTTTTATTAAACCCCAAATGCGGTTCTTAGTACGTAGAAAATAACAATAGCAAGGGCAGCGCCAACTGGCAATGTAATTACCCAAGAAACTACGATGTTTCTGATAACACCCATGTTAAGCGCGCCAATTCCACGTGCCATACCTACACCTAATACCGCACCTACTAAGGTTTGAGTAGTAGAGATTGGCATACCAGTACCTGAGGCAATAACAACGGTAGAAGCAGCAGCTAGTTCAGCAGCAAAACCACGGCTAGGTGTTAAATGCGTAATACCTTCACCTATCGTTTTGATTACTTTTTTGCCTAAAATAGCAAGACCCGCAACAATACCAAAACCACCTAAAGGTAGAATCCACCAAGCAATAGCGGCTTTCTTAGCAATTTCACCATTGTTTTCAACAATGTTTACAACAGCTGCTAGTGGACCGATTGCATTAGCAACGTCGTTAGAACCATGTGCAAAGGCCATACAGCATGCTGTTAGCACCATTAGAACAGCAAACACTTTTTCAACATTGTTGAACTGCATTTGTTTATCTGCCTTTGGATCGATGTTTAAACGAGAAATAGCAATTTTACCAATAATAGCAACAACTACTGCAACTCCGATTGCAAGGGCATACCCTTCGGCTGCACCTAAATCAACACCAACATGCTTTAAGCCTTTTTTAATTGTAACCAAGGCCATTATAAAACCTGCTAAACCCATATAAAGTGGTACATAGCGTTTAGCATTTTTTAGTGGTGCATCTGTATTGAAAATGAGTTTTTGTGCACTCATAAATATTAAGTATGCAATAAAGCCTGATATGGCGGGCGTTATAATCCAACTACCAACAATACCACCTACTTTATCCCATTGAATCGCCTCAGTACCTACTGCAACTAACGCAAAACCAATGATTGCACCAATGATTGAGTGAGTCGTTGATACTGGCCAACCTAAGAACGAGGCCATTAATAACCAAGCACCCGCTGCAAATAAAGACGAAATCATACCCAGAACCATAAGCTCCGGAATATCTGCAAATGGTGCCGCATCAATAATTCCTTTACGAATTGTTGATGTAACCTCACCACCTGCTAAGTAAGCGCCTGCAAATTCAAAAATCATCGCTATAAAAATAGCTTGTTTGATTGTTAGTGCTTTTGAACCTACAGATGTACCCATGGCGTTAGCTACGTCGTTCGCGCCAATACCATAAGCCATAAAAAAGCCGACTGCTGCGGCAATTAAAATTAATACCGTGCCGTAAGATGCAATGATATCCATTGTAAAACCTTAATCTTTCGTGTTTGAACTGATTTTAAATTAACGAGCTAACATCAGCTCAAGACGTGATCCTACGCGCTCTGCAATATCTGCAAGCTCGCCAACCCATTCAATGATTTTGTATAAAAACATCACATCAATTGGATTTAACTCACCCTCTACTGCACGTAGCTGGCGGCGTACTTTTATCTGCATTTCATCCGTGTCTTGTTCTATCGCATCCAATTCAACTAGCATTTTTTCTACTAAGGTCACTTCACGACCTTTAAAGCCGGTTTCTAGCAATTCTTCTAACTCGTTAATTGCTTTAGATGCTTGTTTAGTTGCATCCACGCAACGCGTTAAATAAGCTAGAAAGTCAGTTTGCATTACTTTAGGAATAGTCATTTCACGACCAATCACTCGTCCTGCAATATCTTTTGCTTTATTGGCAATCTTATCTTGTTGGGTTACTAATTCGAGAAGATCTGTACGCTCTACCGGCATGAATAAACCACGTGGTAATTGTAAACGTATATCTCTTTTCATATCATCAGCTTCACGTTCTAAATTGCGAATAGTGATGCGAAGCTCTTCTGCTTGTACCCACTCTTCTTTAAATACGTGATTAAAAAAAGGTATCAAGGCTTTACTTGCTTGATGAACCTTCTTGATGTGTTCTTCCATTGGTTTGATAGGAGATTTTGCAAATACTCCTAAAAACGCGTTTGTAGGCATAACTGACCCTTTAATCAAATTGATATGCTTTGCAGCATGAATTTTACAGTATTAACCAAGATTGTGAACGCTTTTTATTACTTCACTCAAGCTTGCAATACACAAAGCGGCACTAAGCCGCTTTAATAAAAAATAAAAACAGGTAAAAAAATCATAGCGATTTTTCTATATCTTCTTGAGATGTATGACGAATATCTTTGCCATTCACAAAATAAATAATGTATTCAGCAATATTCTGACAGCGATCTCCTATACGCTCTAATGAGCGAACGGACCAAACTAGGTCCATAATTTTCGGGATTGAGCGCGGATCTTCCATCATATAGGTCATTATTTGACGTGTGATGGCTTCATATTCTCGGTCAACTTTTGCATCTTCTTTGTGTACTTGAAATGCGCGCTGTACATCCATACGTGCAAATGCGTCGAGTACGTCGTGTAACATTTTTAAAACTTGGCGGCCCATATTCTCAATATTTACTAATAGGTCTTGTTGATCCTTAGTAAATGAGTCTAGTGCAACTTTGGCAATTCGCTTTGCTTCATCGCCAATGCGCTCTAAATCGGCGATTGTTTTAGCAATCGCAATCACCAAACGTAAATCACTTGCTGCAGGCTGACGACGAGCAATGATACGCGTACACTCTTCATCAATGCTGACTTCCATCGCATTTACTTTGTAATCGTTTTGACGTACTTTTTGAGCAAGCTCAGCGTCATTGCGACTCACCGCATCAAGCGCACTATTTAATTGCTGCTCAACTAATCCACCCATGCTTAATACATGATTACGTACATTTTCTAGTTCTTGGTTAAAGCGCCCAGAAATATGCTTATTTATATTATGTTCCATAGTTACCTTCTCTCTTAATCTTGTGCAACACGCTATAACGGGCTAATTAACCGTAACGACCGGTAATGTAGTCTTCGGTCTTTTTCTTTTTTGGTGTAGTAAATAAGGTATTTGTGTCTGAGTATTCAATCAATTCGCCCATGTACATAAAGGCTGTTTGATCAGATACACGCGCTGCTTGTTGCATGTTATGTGTAACAATAACAACGGTAAATTTGTTTTTTAAATCGTTTATTAGCTCTTCAATTACCAAAGTAGAAATAGGGTCGAGTGCCGATGTAGGTTCATCAAGTAAAAGTACTTCTGGTTCAATTGCAATTGAACGAGCAATTACTAAACGCTGTTGCTGACCACCCGATAGGCCAAATGCGCTATCGTGTAATCTATCTTTTACTTCATCCCACAAAGCAGCACCACGAAGTGATTGCTCTACCACTTCGTCTAATTTACGTTTCTCTTTAATGCCTTGTAAACGCAAGCCGTAAACTACATTTTCATAAATTGATTTAGGAAATGGGTTAGGACGCTGAAACACCATGCCCACATTACGACGAAGTGCAGCGACATCTACGCTCTTATCGTAAATATTTTGACCATGAAGTAATATTTCGCCTTCAATTCGGCAAATATCAACCAAATCATTCATGCGATTAATACAACGCAGTAATGTTGATTTACCACAACCCGATGGTCCGATAAACGCCGTTACTTGGCCTTTAGGAATGTTCATATTTACTTTATTAAGCGCTTGCTTATCACCGTAGTAAAGATCGAGGTCTTTAATCTCTAGCGCTTTTTGGTCATCAGTTAAGTTTTCTAGGTCTAACTTCTGGCCTATATTAGCTTGGTTTACTCGTGGAGCGACTGTAATCATTTTTATTACCTATAAAATCTTTACTAATTAGTGTTCAAGCGATCTGAATTTTTCACGTAAATGGTTACGTATACCAATGGCCGTTATGTTTAAGGTAATAATCACCGACACCAATAAAAAGGCCGTTGCGTATACCAGCGGACGTGCCGCTTCAACATTAGGGCTTTGAAAGCCAACATCGTATATATGAAAGCCTAAGTGCATAAACTTTCTATCTAAGTGAAAATACGGAAAGTTGCCATCAAGTGGTAATGTAGGGGCCATTTTTACAACACCCACTAACATTAATGGTGCAACTTCACCTGCAGCACGCGCAACTGCCAATATTAAACCGGTCATAATTGCAGGGCTTGCCATTGGAATAATGATACGCCATAACGTTTCAACCTTTGTTGCGCCTAGCGCTAGCGAACCATCACGAACCGTACTTGGAATACGAGATAAACCTTCTTCAGTCGATACAATAACAACTGGCAGAGTAAGTATAGCGAGCGTTAACGCTGACCACATAACACCAGGCGTACCAAATACTGGCGTTGGCGACGATTCAGGATAAAATAATTGGTCTAAGCTGCCACCTAGCATATATACAAAAAAGCCGAGGCCAAATACACCGTATACAATTGATGGAACACCGGCCAAGTTAATTACTGCAATACGAATCATTTTAGTCACTGCATTTTTAGCGGCATATTCGTGTAAGTAAATTGCTGCAACCACACCAAACGGCGTTACTATTACAGCCATCAACATAACCATAAATACAGTACCAAATATAGCAGGGAAAACACCGCCCTCTGTATTTGCTTCTCGTGGGTCATCAGATACAAACTTACCTAGCTGCACAAAGTAATGACCTAGTTTTGCAAAAAAGCCCATGTCGTTTGGAAACCAAACATCAAGGACTTGGTACATTGGAATCGTTACAATTTCGCCGCGCATATCTTTTACAGTTACATGGTCACGCTTAGCTTGTTTGCGTAGTGCAAATAAATCTTTTTCAAGTACACCATATTCTGCACGTAATTCAGCACGCTCTTGAGCTAGTTCAGCAACACGCTCATCAGTAAGTGAGTTATCGAGTAAGTAGCCCTTTTCTTTTAAACGAAGGCGTTCAAGTGCGTAGTTAATATGCCCAATGTCACCATTTTGCAAATCAAGTGCTTCGTCGTTCAAATCAACAGCACGCTCTACAAGTTCATGTAGCGCTTCTATTTTATCGCCATTAACCGGTTGACCGTCTTTAATAACATTTTCAACATAACCATAAAAGTTACCGTTTTTACTACGCTCAAACACAGCAAGCGCCGCTGGTGCTGTTTTATTTGTTATGTCGGTTTCTAATATCCAACGAAAATCTAAATCTACGTACTCACGGTTACCTGTTTTAATAAGTAAACGCTCTATTTCTTCTTTTTCAAACCCGCTAACGTCAATACCTGTTGCCGCTAAACGCGATTTTGGCACTAATTCACGGTCGTAAACTTCACCAATAACGGTTTGCTTTGCAATTGACCCTTCAAGTTCAAACTGCACAACTTCTGAAGGCCAAAAAAAACTTAATCCCTTCCAGGCTATCATTGCTAATAAGCCTAAAACTGAAATCAAACTGATGCTCACTGCACCACCGGTCATCCAAATCCAAGGAGAACCAGACTTAAACCACTGCTTTACCATGTCGTGTCTCTCCGCTTACATCGAGCTGTATTTTTCACGCAGTTGCTGGCGAACAAACTCAGCGACTGTGTTAAAAATGAATGTGAATATGAATAGTACAAAGGCTGCTAAGAACAATATTCTGTAGTGCGAACTGCCCACTTCAGACTCTGGCATTTCAACTGCAATATTTGCCGCAAGCGTACGCATGCCTTGGAAAATACTCCAATCCATAATCGGTGTATTACCCGTGGCCATAAGTACAATCATGGTTTCGCCAACGGCGCGCCCAAGTCCCATCATTACCGCAGAGAAAATACCTGGGCTTGCTGTTAGTAATACAACGCGTATTAGTGTTTGCCACTGCGTTGCACCTAATGCTAATGAGCCGTTTGATAAGTGTTTAGGTACACTAAATACAGCATCTTCTGCAATAGAGAATATGGTAGGAATAACCGCAAAACCCATCGCAATACCTACAACAAGTGAGTTACGTTGATCGAATGTCATACCCAGCTCATTTGTTAAGTACTGACGCACATTGCCGTCAAACATCCAAAGCTCAACAAATCCACTCATCGCAAACGAAAACCAACCAATCAATAAAACGACCGGAATAAGGATAATGGAATGAGAACCTTCAGGAATTTTGTGGCGAATTTTTGCTGGTAATTTAGTCCAAGCGAAACCAGTCGCTAGCATACTTAGCGGTAATAGTACGAGCAATCCAACAATGGCCGGTAAGTGCTCTTCTATTAACGGTGCTAACCAAAGACCCGCTAAAAAACCTAAAATAACCGTTGGTAATGCTTCCATTATTTCAACTGTAGGTTTAACCACTTTACGCAATTCGCTCGACATAAAGTAAGCCGTATAAATAGCCGCTGAAAGCGCAATAGGCACTGCAAATAACATCGCGTAAAGGGCTGCTTTTAACGTACCAAACGAAATTGGCACTAATGAAAACTTAGATTCAAAGTCATCACTAGCTGATGTTGACTGCCAAATATAACCTGGCTCTGGGTAACCTTCGTACCATACTTCTTGCCAAAGTGCCGACCAAGTAACTTCTGGATGCTCATTATGAATTTCAAGAACCGTTAATTTGTTATCAGCAAGTATAAGTGCAACGTTTGAGCGCGGTGCAATTGCAAAGTTCTCTATAGCGCCTTCACTTACTCTACCTTGCCAGAGCTTTGCTTCGCTCGTTGTGTAGTACACACCTAGCTCACCATTACTGCTGGTAGTAAAAAAAGTACGACGATAAAATTCTGTAAATATATTTAGCTTACTTTGCTTAGTTGTTTCAAATGAACGTATTTTTTGATATTCACGGCCAGTATCAGTGTTTACTTCAAACCACTGCGAAACCTCGCCGTTATCATTAGCAAGCATGAGTGAGTTTGCGCCCGCTAGCAGTTGTGCAGATACAATATTTGCATTTTCTTCGTTAGCCGAAAGCAATTGAATTTGCTCTACATCACTTGGGTCACGTGTATCGTATACGTAAACTTGATTGGCAGAACGTACAAAAGTACGTGTTGTATCTGGCGATATTAATAACTCGTCTACACGTCCTTCAACATCAAGCTCGGTGCGTTCAATAACCCATTCAACTTCACCGGTAAACATGTTTTCTTCAGCAACAAAACTACTAAACAGAACACGCTTGTCCTCTGTAAGTGCTACAACCGCTGTTTTGTCTTCATAGTGACTAAATGCAAAGCGTTTAATGGCAGCACCTTGCTCATCTACTTCTAAAGCTGCTTCTCCAAGAGGAAAACCTAAACGAGGTGTTAATTTACGCTCGTTATTAGGAAAGGTGACCAAAAATTTAGGTGCAACAACCATTACCGTGCCATCTTCTAAACCAAACGCATAATGCCCTTGAAAAGGCGCACTAGTCGCAAAGCTTGTTGCATCACTTGGTAACTCTGCGTTAAGCGTTTTGAGTTTTTTACCAAAACTTCCTGACTCAACACTATAAAAATCAACCTGCCCTTGCTGACTCAGTAAATAAGCAACTTCAGTTTGCTCTTCTACGCCTAAGCCTGCTATTTGCTGTGAATTAGCAACATGAAAGCTATCGCGTTTTTCTACTTTTGCTGATTCAAAAATTGGCTGTACTACATAAAGAAGGTAAAAGAATATTAATAGCAGTGCTACCAATACCATTATCCCACCTGCGGTTATACCAAACTTGGCAAACCGATCTTTAAATAGACGGCTTCGATCCGTATTAAAAGTCGGTTTATTCGGATTTGAAGTCATCAAAACACCCTTAAATCTTAACGTTGTATAAATTATATTTCATCAAGATGACAGTAATGTTACAGCAGTAATAATAAGCACTTTAAAACGATTTTAAATAAAACTAGCGGATAAAATGTCTAAATAAGCTTCAAATTGAAGATTTATGAGTGAACTAAATCATAAAATAATTGGACAAAGTATTTATCGAGGTCAATACTAAAAGAGTACTTAGTAAATAATAATGACTATTAATACTGCGTATAGTCAATACAACTATATTCATTTTTATTAATTTAAAATCAAAGATTTATATAAAGCACAATCACACACAATTTTGTTCAAACAACACACTTAATGCCTACGCATTTACTTTCTTTGGGCTTAAAAAGAGAATCATTTATGAAGCAGTTGGTTATAACTATTTTAGGGCAAGATCGCCCAGGTTTAGTAGAGAGCATCTCGTCAGTCGTATTACAAAATCATGGTAACTGGCTAAGCAGTAACTTGAGCCATTTATTAGGTCATTTTGCAGGTATTATTCAACTTGAAGTTGCTGAGGAGCATTTTCAATCATTACAAAGTGCTTTAAATAAGTTACCTAAGTTAGACGTTCGTATTGAAACTGGAAACACAGAGATTGAACCATCAACGCTAGAGCAAATTAATCTAGTTATAACAGGCAACGACCGTCCTGGTATTGTTCAAGAGTTGGCAAGTGTAATACGCCATAAAGGCGCTAATATTACTCACTTAAATTCAAGGCAGCAAAGTGCACCTAATTGGGGAGTGCCTATTTTTAGCGCTGTTGCTACCGTTACTTTGCCAAATGGTATGGATAAAGACGAAGTGATTGAAGCGCTGGAATCAATTACAAGTGATTTAATTGTAGATACGGAAGAAGTTTAACCTTAATTTGTGCGTGCCATACAACTGACACGCATCTCATTCTAACTAATTTTATCAAAATGCTCTGCAGATTATTTAACGCAGACATAAAATAAGCCGATGCAAGCATCAGCTATTTTAAATAATCACCTTAAAGCTAATAAGAGCGAGATAAACTCAGTAACCCCGCTCTTTTATAAAGCTACATATCCATATGTCGATTAGTGCTTTGCATCATTTGTTTAATACCTTGCTTTTCAAGCTCTAGTATTTGTTGAAGCTTTTCTTGCCCACTTTCGGTTTCAGCTCGTTCAAGTAGGTACTCATATAACTCAATTACTTTTTGATGCTGCTCTGATAAATAAGCTTGTATAACTTGCTCATCAAACTGCTGGTCTTTACTAATGTCTTCAAAAGTAATTAACTCAGGATTTTTAGCAAAATATTCGTAGCTGTAGGTATCAAGCGTATTAATTTCGGTAATAGCTTTAAAGCCAACTAAATCTTCAGCGAGTTTTTTTTCGTAATTTAGGTAGTAGTCCACCAGCATTGCGTTATGTTCATCGAGTAAATCCTTTACGCTATAAAAATTAGCCGCCATTTGCGTATGAAACAAAACGGTCCAATCGTATACCTCTTTAATTGTTTTAACTTGCATGTGCATTCCTTACTTGTTGACTGTATAGGTAATACACTGCGTAAAGCATGCCAATTAAAAAGCTATTTAAAAACAGTTGGTTAATTAAAATATGAGTAATAGTTAGCTATTTAATAGAACAACTTACAAATTATAGGTAATTTTTATAGAGCAATGCGTGAGTAGTAACAGCATTGCTCTATCGTCTTGTTGTTTTATATTATTTAAGTCCTTGTTTGCGCCACAGCAAGTAAACAGCAGGAATAACAAGTAAGGTGAGTACAATTGCACTGCCCATACCGCCAACCATAGGCGCTGCTATTCGGCTCATTACTTCGCTTCCGGTGCCCGTGCCATACAGCACAGGCAGCAAACCAATAATAATTGTCGCGACCGTCATCATTACTGGTCGCACTCGAAGCCCTGCACCTTCAATAATAGCTTGCTGTAATTGCACTAAACTAAGCGGTTTTCCGGCTTGTTCTGCTTCGAGGCATTTTTCTTGATAGGCTTGGTTTAAATACACCAGCATAATGACCCCTATTTCCACCGCTACCCCTGCTAAGGCAATAAAGCCTACACCGACTGCAACTGAAAAGTTAAAGCCCTCTACATACATTAGCCATACGCCACCAATCATTGCCAATGGTAGCGTGGCCATAATAATAGTGACCTCAGCAAAGCTTCTAAAATTAAGGTAAAGCAGTACAATAATAATCGCTAATGTAAGTGGTAATACATAAGTCAGTTTGTCTTTAGCGCGCTGCATGTATTCATACTGCCCAGCCCACGTAATTGAGTAGCCAGCTGGTAGTATTAGGTCTTTATCGAGCACTTCCTGAGCGTGCTCAACGTAAGTACCTATATCAACTCCATCTATATCAATAAAGCTCCAACCGTTTAAACGTGCATTTTCGCTTTTTATACCCGGCGGTCCATCTTCAATAAATACATCTGCTACATCAGCAAGTGCTATACGCTGCCCAGAAGGAGTAACAATAGGTAATAACATTAGCTCCTCTGGCGAATCTCTGTATGCTTGCGGGTAACGCAAATTAACTGGGTAGCGCTCTTGCCCTTCCACTGTTTGCGTTACGTTTGTACCGCCGATAGCAGTAGATACAACCTGCTGTATATCGCTAATATTTAAGCTATAACGCGCGGCTTTTTCTCGGTTTATATCTACTTTTATATAACGTCCACCGGCTACTCGCTCTGAGTAAACCGATGCGGTGCCTTGCACATTTTTTAAAAACACTTCTATTTGTTGACCAATTTTTTGAATTTCACTCAACTTTGGTCCCGCAACTTTAATGCCCACGGGAGTTTTAATACCGGTTGCGAGCATATCGATACGTGTTTTAATTGGCATTACCCACGCATTCGTCAACCCCGGAAACTTAACCAAACCGTCGAGTTCTTTTTTAAGTTTTTCAAGAGTCATACCCTCGCGCCATTCGTCTTTTGGTTTTAACTGTATAAATGTTTCTATCATTGTAAGCGGCGCAGGATCGGTTGCAGTTTCTGCTCGCCCAACTTTACCAAATACTGTTTTAACCTCGGGTACTGTGGCAATTAACTTGTCGGTTTGTTGTAGTATTTCGCGCGCTTTACCTACCGATAAACCAGGGTACGTTGTGGGCATATACATTAAATCGCCCTCATCAAGTGGCGGAATAAATTCACTGCCTATTTTGTTTACCGGATAAAAGCCAATAACAGAAACAACCACCGCAAGTACCAATGTCATTTTTGGAAATTTAAGCACCCAGCTAAGTAGCGGGCGATACGCTGCAACGAGTAATCGGTTAACTGGATTTTTTTGCTCCGAAATGACTTTACCTCTAATAAAGTAACCCATTAATACCGGCACTAAGGTGATCGCAAGCCCAGCAGACGCAGCCATAGCATAGGTTTTAGTGTAAGCCAGTGGCGCAAACATACGTCCTTCTTGCGCTTCTAAAATAAATACCGGCATAAAGCTGACGGTAATAATTAATAAACTGAAAAATAATGCAGGCCCTACTTCACTTGCCGATTTAGCAACTACTTCCCAGCGGTTTTCGTCGGTGAGTGGTTTTTTTTCCATATGCTTATGCATATTTTCAATCATGACGATAGCGCCGTCGGTCATTGCGCCTATCGCTATTGCAATTCCCCCTAAAGACATAATGTTGGCGTTAATCCCCTGCCAATACATAATTATAAATGCCGTTAAAATCCCAAGCGGTAACGTAATAATCGCCACAAGCGATGAACGCACATGAAACAAAAACACCACACACACTAAGGCAACTACAATAAGCTCTTCAATTAGCTTACTTGTTAGGTTATCTACCGCGTTATTTATTAAGTTGGAGCGATCGTATACAGGGACTATTTCAACGCCCTCTGGTAATCCCTTTTTAAGCGATTCTAATTTTGCTTTTACGAGCTCAATGGTTTTTTGTGCATTTTCGCCATAGCGCATAATAACAATGCCGCCGGTTACCTCCCCTTCGCCATTTAGCTCTGCAATACCACGGCGCATTTGCGGCCCGACTCTAATATCGGCTACATCACGTAATTGCAGCGCAGTACCGTTGGCATTTACACCAAGTGGAATCGCTTCTAAGTCGGCAACACTTTTAATGTAACCCGTGCTTGTTACCATGTACTCAGCTTCAGCCATTTCAACTACTGAGGCGCCCATCTCTTGGTTGCCTTGTTGAATAGCTGTTTGAATAAGGCTAAGCGGAATGCCATATGCACGTAATTTATCGGGCTCTACATTGACTTGGTATTGCTTAACCATGCCACCAACAGCAGCCACTTCAGATACACCGGGCACGGTTTGTAGCTCAAACTTTAAAAACCAATCTTGTAAGCTTCGTAGCTGACTAATATCGTGTTTATTTGTTTTATCAATTAGTGCGTATAAGTAAATCCAACCTACGCCTGTTGCATCAGGGCCAAGCTCTGGCGTAGCGCTATCGGGTAATCTACTCGCTACTTGGCTTAGGTATTCTTGTACTCGGCTACGCGCCCAATACAAATCGGTTTTTTCGTCAAAAATAACGTAAACGTATGAGTCACCAAAAAACGAAAACCCCCTTACAGTTTGAGCACCCGGCACAGAAAGCATTGCTGTGGTGAGCGGGAATGTGACTTGGTCTTGCACTACTTGCGGCGCTTGCCCCGGGTAAGTAGTTTTTATAATGACCTGAACATCAGATAAATCAGGCAAGGCATCCACGGGAGTGTTTTTTAGTGCAAACACTCCTCCACCCAGTAAAATTAATGTAAGCAGCAACACAAAAAAGCGATTGCTAACAGACCAGCGAATAATGGCAGTTATCATAATGGCTCCTAGTGAGAACTATGTTGCATAGGTTGCATAGTAGAATGATCAATCGGCTCTGCGTTTTGCGCTTTAGTAATTACAAATTCATCGTTAATAATGCTAAAAGTAAAATTAATATACTGGGCATTTTCAAACTGAGTAATGTCTATGTCTGGCGCTAATACAAAGTTCATTGTCGCGGGTTCTCGATTCCATTTTTCAATGGCTTCTCGGCTAATATTAATAGTGCGATTTTGTGTACCTATGGCATTAATAGTACCGTTAACCGTGGCGCTTTGTGGCTGCATATCCATGTTCATATTCGAGCCTGAACCAGAATCCGAACTCATACCAGAGCTGATACCAGAGCCAGGCATTTCCATTCGTTTAAAGTCGGAGCTTTTACTCGACTCAGAGTCTATTAAAAATTGCGCTGAGGTCACTACCGTGTCACCTGTCATTACACCTGACAAAATGACCGCTTCATTACTATTAATTTGCCCAACTTCAACTTCGACCGATTTAAAACGACCCTCACCTAATGCAATAACCACACGGTTTTGATGCTGCGTGCGAATTACCGCTTCGTTCGGTACTGTAAATTGCGCCTTACTCGCTTTAGCGTGAATGCTCACTTGTGCAAACATATTTGGTTTTAACCGATGATCTGCGTTATTAAACCTAAGCCTTACACGCAAAGTTCGGTTTTTAGCATCAAGCGCGGGGTAAATGTAATCAACCTTACCTTCCCACTTTTGACCTTTTAAGTAATCAAGCGTCATTGTAACGGGCAACCCAACACTCACTTGTTCTGATTGGCGCTCGAACACCTCCGCCTCTACCCAAATTTCATCAAGCTGGGCAATGCTCATCATTGATGTGCCTGGTTTAACGTAAAAGCCTTCTCGTACTGTTAGCTCATCTACGACGCCACTTTGCTTTGCGTAAAAAGTAATATTTTGCATTACCTTTTTATTTTTTTGTAGGCGTTCAATAAATCCATCCGACACATTTAACGACTCTAAACGTGCCTTTGCAGCGCGAATTAACACGGTATTATTACGATTAACTGCCAATAAAAGCTCTTCCTGTGCGTTCACCAATTGTGGTGAATACAATGTATATAAAGGCTCACCAGCTTTAACTTCTGCGCCTTGTGCTTTAACGTATAAAGTTTCAATCCAGCCTTCTACACGCGGATGAATGTGAATAAGTTGGTCTTGGTTATATTGCACATACCCCACAGTATTTATATCGCTGTGAAGTGTTTTAAGCTCTACTTTGGCAGTTCTTACACCAAAGTTATTAACGACTGCAGGCGAAATAGTGACAGCACCTGGTCCATCCTGAGCGTTGCTATCGTTTTCATATACAGGGACTAAATCCATTCCCATTGGGGACAGCCCTGGCACGTCACGCCTGTAATTACTATCCATAGGGGCTACCCAATATAAGGGCTGTTTTTCAGCACTTTGTTGTTCATTCATTGCCGAATTGCTAGGTAAAAACTGCATTACTAAGCCGCCTATTAACCCAAAGGCGCCTGCGCCCACTAAAGCGGCAACAAATAACTTTAAATTAGTATTCACTATGTAATTCTCCAGTTTGATCGCTCATTACTTGGGGGTCTAAGCTACTTGCATAATAATTAAGGCGAGCGGTAATAATATGTTGATCTACTTGAATATTAAGCGCGTCTATTTTGGCGTTAAGTTCACTAATACGCGCGCGCATCACGTCCGAAAAATCTCCATCGTCGCGCGTATAAGCATTTAATGTTGCTTGAGATTGCTCTGACATTTGCGGCAATAACGTATTTTGATAAAGCGCATCGCGTTTTTGCAAACGAGCGAGTTGGCTAAACTCCTTAAAGTACATGCCTTTGAGTTTTTGAAGCGCCACCAGCTTTTGTGTTTTAGTCGCTTCTGCACTAGTAATAGCCGATTTAACCTGTTGATCTTGTCTGTTATCAGTAAACAATGGCAAGTCAATGCTAAATCCTACTGAAAGTAAATCAGCTCGCGACTCCCCCATAGGCGTATCATCTCGGTAACCATAACCCACATTAACGCCCATTTGAGGTTTGTAACTTTGCTTGGCGAGTGCAACTTCGGTTTGCTTTGCCGTTACGGTTTTGTCTATCGCAATAATTGCGGGATGCGCCATAAGTAACTGTATTAATTTATCAAATTCAAGGTTTGCAAAATCAACCAGCCCTGTGGTTTTAGTAAACTCGGTGTTTAAAGGCTGCATAAGCATATTCATAGGTAACCACTGTGCTAAACGGTTTTTAGCACTTTCAAATTGCTGCTCAAGAATAACCAGTTTATCTTCAAGGCGAGTGAGCTCTAATTGCGCACGAATAATATCTTGCTGGCGCGTTTTACCTAAGGTACTTGCGTAGCTTGCTTCGGTAATTTCAATAAGCTGAGTAAATAGCCCTTTATCTTGCTCAATTAAAGCAATACTTCGCTGAGCACGATACGCGTTTAACCACGACTCAATCACAATTGCTTTTACTTGTGCTAAGCGATCGGCGCGCTGCCAAGGATATTGTTGAGCAGACTGAGCTAATGCCTTTTGTTTAAGCGCTAAACTATCCCCTCGGCTAAACTTTTGGCTTAAATCGACTTTAAGCTGCGTCATCCCTTCTTGATCAAACGCATAACCGTTAGTAGGCAAGTTAAGTAAGCCAACCGTTAAAACAGGATCGGGTAAGGTGCCTGCGGCAATGCTTTGCGCTATTGCTGCATCTTCTTGGTAGCCACTCGCTTTTAGCCATGGCTCATGCGTTAGTGCATAATTAAGCGCTTGCGTTAAGCTAAGCGTTTGCTCATTCCGGGCTTGCTTTAGCGTATCGATATTTAGGTTATTTGAATTGTTTTGCGCATTAACAGCGGTGCTAAATAACACAACACTACATAATACGACTTTAATACTTACAGCGTGGTTCATCACCTGCTCCATCTAAAAATAAAAGAAAATCTTAAATTAGGAAGCAAAAAAGGTGTTTAGGAGTTTTACAAAAACCTTTATATATCAATTGTATTGAATTAATGTTCTATTATTGCGATAGGGAAATAGCTCTATAACAAGGAAAAAATTACGCAGTATAGTTGCTTTATATAAGTAATTTTTAACGCAGTTAGAGAGGTATTTAGATCCTAGAATGAGCATGTTTTCAATAAAATTGATATTACACCTATCCTGCTATTAAGCAGACATAGGAGGGCGGTAGAGTGAACGAGGTATATTAATTTGTGTAGTAAATACACTTATATTTACTTTTTCAGATTCAAGTAAAGTAACGCTAAATAAAGTATCAACATTAAGCATTGAGTTAGCAGCGCAGCCACTCATAGGACATTTACAATCATTTTGTGGCGTACTTTTGTCGTCGCAACAATCCATCTGCATCATATTGTCAGACATGTTAGCGACAGCTGTTGCATCACTACTGTGTGTCATTGGCATTTGGGCATGCATTGCTGTTTTAGTTGGCATATGTGGCATTTCGCATACCATAGCTACAGACGCAACTGCCTGACCCACAAAAGTGAGTAGCAAAGTTATCATGAGTAAACTAGAGTAAAAACGTTGCAACATTATGCCTTTTAAATAAATATACGCAGTGATTATATGGCAACTTAGTAGCTGCCACAAATTTTTAGAGAGTTATTTTGAAACTTTACTGGGCGTTTTTATTAAGTTACTCGCGATAATTGCAAATATACAATATGCGCTAAAATACCAAAACCCTTCACCAAATTGGGCATTCATAACAAGTAGCTCACCACTTTTACCATGAGCGTTACCTGCTAGGTAAGTCACTATTAATGCAATAACAAATACATCAACCATGCTCCACTTACTTAATGCACAAATAACCAGACCGAGCTTTTGCTTAAACCCATTCAAAGGTAGGCAACAATAAAGCAATTGTAATAGCAGCTTCAAGCTTGGAATAACAATAGAAAACAACCCCACTAA
This sequence comes from Pseudoalteromonas sp. TP27, assembly GCF_056470645.1. Classification (NCBI taxonomy): domain Bacteria; kingdom Pseudomonadati; phylum Pseudomonadota; class Gammaproteobacteria; order Alteromonadales; family Pseudoalteromonadaceae; genus Pseudoalteromonas; species Pseudoalteromonas sp. TP27. The sequence goes on from NZ_JARDAK010000002.1 coordinate 439,193, forward strand.
AGCGGCTACAAATAAATTATTATTACTAGCAAGCTCTTTAACTGTACCTAAAATACTTTGTGTTTTGTTATAGGCGCTAATCTCACCTTCTAACTTATCAAGCCCTAGCATGTTCGAGAACATCATTAGCATACTGCGAGTACGACCATCGCCTTCTTCAGCCAGCATCTCTATACCCGCTTGGGCTAATTTTGATTTATCTATATTGCCCTCTATTGTTAATACTGGTTTTGTAATACCAGGAAACAATAAACAAAGAGCAATCACTACACTTATAACCGACAACCAATTACGCATATTTATTCTGCAATAGCCTCTAAAATTTCATCACTATAAAGCATTGCATCTAAAGTGAAACTATAAACATCTTCTACTGTTAAATCAGAGTTCATTTTTAATACTATGGGCTTTAATTGGCTATATTCTTTTTCCTCAATAAGCCTAACTAACTTTAGGCACTCACCTAAGCTGCCTTTTGAAAAAAGAAGAGCGTCTGTAATAATTGAATCGAAGGTAAACTCTTTAATTATTATACTTAACTCGGTATCTAAAATAGCGTCTAGTACTGAAAACAATCCGACTAAGTAACCTTGCTGACTTAAATTCTTATCTACTTTCGTTAATATTAGCGACATTGATTGCGCGCGCATCAAAGCTAACTTTGTTAATTCGGAAGGCTTCTCGAGCCCCAGCTCACTAAGCGCTAATACTCGAACAAATTGCCTAATTGTATTTTCACCTAAATAAACCACTGCTTGAGGGATAGAAGTAATATGTAAATTAGCATTACCAATACGAAAATTAGCCAGCTTCAAAATTCTCGCAGTAATTGCTACATCCTTAGCTACGCGCTGATGTACCTCTTCAAAGCAAAGGTGCTCTTTCGCAGTACAACGTAAAAGCTCAAATACAGTAACTTTAGATGGTTCAATACCACTGTAAGCAACCATTTCTGGTCGAGCAAAAAAATATCCTTGGAAGTAATCACACCCTGAACCTTCGAGAGTGTTAAATTGTTCATAAGTCTCTATTCGTTCAACAATAATTTTTAAATTAGGAAACTCGCACTTCAACTCTTTAATGCGCCCATTCGTTTTTCCGACAGGATCATCAATTTCAAGCTTCACATAAGTCATAAGCTCTAATAAAGGACTCCATTTTGGATCGCCATCATAATCATCTAGAGCAAATACATAGCCATCCTTTTTTAAATCTTTTACTCTTTGGGCAATCAAACTAATATTACTTGCCCTTTCAACTATTTCTATTACCGTATCGGCCGGGTTGAGCAACTTCGGAAAGTCATTTAGCAAAGCATCCGTAGATAAATTAATAAAAGCGCGCTGCTTAGCAGTTAGCTTTTCAAAATCCACAAGCATTAAGGTATTGAAAAAAAGTCGACTAGTTGCCTGTTCATCTGAAATATTTATAGGATATACATTCTCTTCAGAATCTCTGTAAAGCAATTCATATGCAAAAAGCTCTTTTTTAATATTAAGAATAGGCTGTCTGGCAACATGATGCTTTAGTAACTTGTCTTCGTGAACTTTACTTGATGGTTTCAATGATACAGCCTCTTTAAATACATTAACCCAAATCTAGTCGATAACTATAGTAGTAGATCTACGTATAGACAAAATTGAAATATGTAAATTATGCGTATACCCACACAAAATTAAGGGACTAATGGCGCAGAGCTCATATTTTGGAGTATAATAGCAGCAAATGTTAACTCGACCAGAACTAGAAAGAGCCCCATGAGTATTGAAAAAGCCTTAATCGAACGTAGTAGTAGTCAATGTGAATTATGCGGTGCAACCGAAAACTTATCTGTTTACGAAGTACCACCGGTAACTGAAACCCACTCAGATAAATGCATTTATACGTGTCAAACATGTAAAGATCAAATCGAGAATAACAGCGACATAACGCCTACACATTGGCACTGTTTAAACGACAGCATGTGGAGTCAAACACCTGCGGTGCAAGTTGTAGCTTATAGAATGCTTTCGCGTTTAGCACCAGATAATGGCTGGGCACAAGATGCACTAGACATGATTTATCTTGAAGAAGACACGCTAACGTGGGCTAAAAAAGCACTTGCGGAAGATGACGACTTAAAGCATGTAGATAGTAACGGTGTAGTACTTCAAGCAGGTGATACTGTTACTCTAATTAAAGACTTAGATGTTAAAGGCAGTAGCCTTACCGCTAAACGTGGAACAGCTGTTCGTAATATCGGCCTAACCAGCAACCCTGAACATATTGAAGGGCGTGTTGATGGCCAGCGTATTGTGATTTTAACTAAGTTTGTTAAAAAATAATCGTTTGTTTTTAATTATTAAAGGCGCTAATGCGCCTTTTTTTATGTTTAAAATAAGTTAAGGAGTGATTAAGTAACTAGGTAATACACTAAGGAAATAATATTGATTAAGGATAACCAACATGGAAAAGCATCAAGCAGTATCTTCGCGTAAAAAGGCAGTTGCAGGGATTGGCTTATTGGCGCTTAGCGCTTTTGCCGTAACTGGTTGCGGTGAGCAAACTAAATCGACTGAAAACACAGAAATTGCAGAAGCAATAACCAGCCTAACTATCCAAGCTAGCTATAAAGATCGCAGTATACTTCGCCCTGGTTCGCAATTAATAGTTACGCTTTCCAATGTATCTAAAATGGATGTGAAAGCCGATATAATCACACAAGAAGTGATTGATATTAACCAAGCCTCGCCATTTACTGTTGAGCTAGTTTATGATGCTAATAAAATTAGCGATAAGCACCACTATAGCCTCAGCGCCAGAATTATAAATAAAGACAAAGTGCTTTATACAAGCACTACAAATCACGACCCATTTACCGATTCACAGCTAACTGACCCTTACAAAATTGAGCTTTCAAAAGTATCGACTCAAAAGCCCGATGTAACGCTCACTAATACTTATTGGAAAGCAATAACAATAAACGCTCAAACTGTGAATGTTACAACTAAAGAGCCGTTTATTCAGTTCGATAAAGACTACCGTGTTAATGGCTTTTTAGGCTGTAATAATTTTAGCGGAAGTTATAGTACCGAGCAGCAAACAATTACACTCAGCCAATTAGCAAGTACAAAGAAGATGTGCTCGGATAATATGGACCAAGAAGCGGCGATGTCGACAGTACTTAGCAAAACTTCCAAATGGGAAATAACAGGCGAGTCACTAACACTTAAAGACAGTGGTAATAGTACGCTTGCTACTTTTAATGCGGTTTATTTTAATTAATACCAACGCATTAAACGCGACTTTTTAACACATCGGTTCAAGCTTTAAATAAAACGCCCAGCAAAGCTAGGCGTTTTATTACTTATTATAACTGCTATTTAAAGCTACTCATCAACGAGCTGCTCACTTCTATAAAAGCCACTTGGCTCACTTAGCAAACTAACAAGCTCAGGCATTATTGCATCCATCGTTTGTTTTAGTTTCCATGGAGGATTAATTACAATCATGCCAGATGCTGTCATACCGTGTACATCTGTATCAGCTTCAGTGCCTAATTCAAATAACTGGATGTTGCGCATACCCGAATCAATTAAGCCCTGCTCCATATTATCAATGCGCTCTCTGTCTACTACCGGATACCAAATCATGTAAGTACCTGTAGCAAAACGCTGATGAGCTTTAACTAAGGTTTTTACAACCGTTTCGTAGTCATCTTTAATTTCGTATGGTGGATCAATTAATACACATGCCCTGCGAGATGCTGGTGGTAATAAACCAACTAAACCTGCAAAACCATCCTCGCCTCGCACCCGAATAGAGCGCTTACCTTGCATGTTTTCTTCAAGCAATAATAAATCGCGCGGGTGCAGTTCAAAAAACCAACCCTTATCTTGGCGGCGTAAGTAGTGCTCTGCAATTTTTGGTGAACCTGGATAAAACGCAAGTTCGTCAGTGTCGTTAAATGACTTAATTAATTCAATGTATTCATTAAGCTCAGCATGCTCACTTTTATGATGCCAAAGTTTTTCAATACCATCTTGATACTCTTGCGTTTTTTGCGCATCGGCAGCTGCAAGTTCAAAAAAGCCAGCACCTGAATGTGTGTCTATATAATCAAGCGGTTTATCTTTAATTGTTTGATAATTTAGCACTTGTGCCAGTACTAAGTGTTTAAGTACATCGGCAGGATTACCCGCATGAAATGAGTGTCTGTAACTAAGCATTATTTATTTTCGCCATACGCAATTTAATATCGTAAGTGAACCATAAGCACTAGGCTTTGGCAACTTACACCAAGATAAGAGAGTGTTTAAGTGAACCATTTCTGAATGAAAAAGCCCATATGCTGAATTATCCCTTAACGCAAAAGAAAAATCAGCTAAAACCACCGTAAATGCTGGCAAATCAACACACTTTGCTTTACATTTGCATGACATTAATTACAGTTATATGAGCGCCTTTATGAATAACACTACTCTTCAACAACTCGAACAACTGATCGATTCTTTAATCGAACGTAATAACCAATTACAAACAGATGTTGTTACTTTAAAAGAACAGAACACTAAACTAAGCGATGACAACGAATTGCTACAACTTGAAGCTTTAGAAAATGAAGAAAAGCAAAAAGATGCCAGCACTACTTTATCTGGTCTTCTTGATAAGTTACAAAGCGCACAACAGGCTAGCTAATGTCTGAGCTGCAAAACCAGCGGGTCACTGTTGAGTTGCTAGGTAAAGAGCAGCAATTTGCTTGCCCTGAAGGGCAGGAAGATGCATTAATAGCAGCAGCTAAAAATCTAAATGACTTAGTTGAGCAAATGAAGCAACGCTCAACCGTTAGAAACGATCAAAAAGCCCTACTAATGGCAGCATTAAACTTAAGCCACGAATTGCTAGAAGCAAAAACACAGGCTACAGTTGAACAACAGCATCAAGACCAAATGATTGATAAACTCAGTCAGCATTTGGCAAATGACCCCAAACACCAAAAATAAAAAGCGCATACTGCGCTTTTTGTTTATTATAAAAGTAATTAAACATCAGCGTAGAGATAATAAATGAAGTTAAAACTTTCAAACATAGCCTCTTCATGTAAGCACTTACTATTAGCATGCACTTTATTATCAATAGTACCTAGCACCTATGCTGCCGTCACTTGGAATACAATAAACCCTCATATTCAGTTTTTAAAGCAACAAGACAAGCTTCGCTTTTACGACTCTAACCAAGTATTAATTGAAGGCGAAAAATGTGCCCTACTTGTTGATACGAGCGCCAATTTTGCCGCAGTTGAACAACTTGCTGAAGATTTAAAGAAACGCCTTAAAACACCTTTATGCTATTTAGTTGCCACGCACTACCATGATGATCACTTATTAGGCATGGCGGTTATGCAAAATTTTTATCCTGATGCCAAGCTCATTGTTCATCAGCAAGTAAATAAAAATTTTAACCTTTATCAAACAGCATATACCGACAAACTAGAGACCTATGAAAAAAGTATAGAGCTAAGCTACCAACGATTAGCAAGCGTAGAAAAAGATGAACAAGCTAAATGGCGAAATAAGTTAGAACTTGCAAAAAAACGGCTTTTTCGCTGGCAAGAGTATCAACTTAACGAACCTAAAATTACAATCGATAACCGTAAAACTATCGACCTTGGTGGTTTTGAGATAACTATTGAACCTCAACAGGCACATACCAATGGCGATTTAACTATTACCACTAATAATGGCAGTGTGCTAATTGGTGGCGATATCGTTGACTGGCTTCCTTACCCTGGTCACGGCGAACTTAAAAGTTGGCAAACGTTACTCAAGCAATATATTAACGACGAAAAGCTCACTATTATTTTACCTGGGCACGGCGGTACATTAACAAAAGAGCAGCTGAAACAGCCTCTATCATTTTTAACAGCCATAACAGAGCACGTTAAAAACAATAAAGATCAGAGTATTGAACAGTTAATGTTGTCGTTTCCTGAATCAGTCATTGAGCCTTATAAGCAAGAAGCGCTTAATATAAAATCGAGCAACTTTTTTTTACAAGCAGGCCTAAACCGCGCAAAAAGCGCAGAATAACTCAACACAACGGATTGTGTTAAAATAATAAAAGGAATTTATAAAAGTGATCACTATGCGCAGTTTGGTTTTATGTTGTTTGGGTATTTTGTTATTTGGTTGTCAATCAACGGAGCAAGAGCCACAAGAAGCTCCACAAATATTTACTCATTTTGAGCCTAACTACACTTATGAGCTGGATGATGAAGTAGCTCAAACGCCCCAAGTTAGTGAGCACGTTACGCCACTTCAATTTAAAAAAACAGTCGTAAAAAAGCGCCCACCTAAAACCACCGATCTGTGGGTGCATATAGCCAACAATCTACACTTTACGATTTATCAAAATCGCGCGTTAAAAAAGCGTATCAGCTGGTACGCAAAGCAACCTAACTACTTACAAACTGTGAGTAAACGCGCAGCGCCTTACCTGTATCATATCGTAAAAAAAATTGAGCAAAAGCAATTACCTATGGAGCTAGCTTTGCTACCATTTGTAGAAAGCGATTTTAGACCAACAATAGCCTCTTCGCAGCAAGCGGTGGGAGTTTGGCAGTTAGTTGGCGCAACGGCGCATCACTTTGGTGTTAAGTCAGACCAATGGTACGACGGGCGCCAAGACGTACTTGCTTCAACCGATGCAGCGCTTGATTACTTAAGCTACTTACATAAACGTTTTGATGGTAATTGGCTACATGCTTTGGCCGCTTATAACAGTGGTGAGGGCCGTGTTAAACGCGCAATCGAAAAAAACAAAAAGCGCGGTAAAAGCACCGATTACTGGTCACTCAGCCTTCCAAAAGAAACTGCCGATTACGTACCTAAATTACTCGCTTTAAGCTATTTAGTTAAGCACCCACAAAAGGGCATTAAACGCCCAAGGCTTGCATATAAGCCATTTACAACACAGATGAATATAGGCCAGCAGTTCGACTTTTCAGTTATTGCTAAGCTCTCTGGTATAGGCTCAAAGCAGTTACACGCGATTAATCAAGGATACTTAAAAAATCAAAGCTCTCCTAATGGCCCGCATACTTTACTGCTCCCTATAGGGCAAGAGGCTTTATTAAAAAGTCAGTTTTTCAAATCAAACTTTGCTGGAGAGCACATCGTTAAAAAAAACGACACGCTTTACAGTATCGCTAGGCGCTTTAGTATGTCGGTAAAAGCGTTAAAACAACTCAATAATAAAAGTAGTAATTTAATAGGCATTGGAGAAAAACTGTTAGTTGGGCAACCCAAAACGCTACCTAACTCACTAACTGTTGATTACAAAATCAGCCCTTATTTAGAACACCAAGAGATTGCGATTCCCACCATTGAAATAGATTACGAAGTTAAGTCGGGCGATAGCCTTTGGAGTATAAGTCAGCTTTACGATGTACCTCATAGCGACTTGGCAAAATGGAACAAACTCTCTGCATCAAGTATTTTAAAGCCTGGCACTCAATTAGTACTGTTTATACCACAAGCTGAAAAGCAAAAAGCAGCCCCAACAAAAAAAGATTTTCTGCTAAATTTACAAAAAACACTAAATCAGCCACGTTAAGTTTATAAACAAGTATATTTCGCGTAAAATTGCGCCCTAACATAGTTATTATTTGAAGAGACAAGCATGCAAATTAGCAAAAATTCAGCAGTTGAATTTCATTACACCCTTAGCGAAGCGGGCGAGCAAATTGAAAGTAGCACAAACGAAGCGCCACTTACTTACATTCATGGCAGCGAAGGCATGCTTCCTGGTTTAGAAAAAGCACTTGAAGGCAAAGAAGCTGGCGAAAAATTTAGTGTAACTCTAGAGCCAAGTGAATCATACGGCGAGCGTGTTGATGACTTAATTCAGCGTATTCCGTTAAAGCATCTACAAGGCGATGTTAAAGTATGGAAACCAGGTATGACAGCAATGGTTAGCTCTAACCAAGGTCGTCATCAGGTTACTATTGTTAAGGTTGGTCGTTTTAACGCAGATTGTGATTTAAACCACCCATTTGCTGGTAAAACGCTAACGTTTGACGTTGAAGTTATATCGGTACGTGAAGCAACAAATGAAGAAGTTTCTCACGGGCACGTGCACGCTGAAGGCGGCTGTGGTCACTCTCACTAGTAAGCAATAAAGGAAGTAAGTATGTCTAAAGTTGCAGTAGTTACAGGTGGTACAAAAGGTATTGGCTTAGCCGTAGTAAAGCGTTTACTAAACAATGGCTATGAAGTACATAACCTTGATATAGAGCAAAGCGAAAACGGTATATTTCATCAGTGTGATGTAAGTGAAGTATCGGCGGTACAAAGCTGTATCAACGCTATCTGTGAACAAAGCAAACGTATTGATGTACTTGTTTCTAATGCTGGAAAACACTTAAGCGCAAATATAGAAAGCACCGACGAGCAAACTCTCGATGCACTTTTTGCGCTTAATGTTAAAGGCGCTTATGCCGCAGTACAAAGCGTATTGCCAAGCATGAAAGCGCAAAATAGCGGCGTTATTATATTAGTTGCTTCTGATCAGGCAATAATAGGTAAACAAAACTCTTTTGCGTATAACCTAACAAAACATGCCCTTGCCTCAATGGCTAAAACCACAGCACTTGATTACGCAAGTTTTAATATTAGAGCAAATGCGGTATGCCCTGGCACAATAGAAACCCCGCTTTTTCATAACGCAATAGATGCGTACTGCGCAAAAAGTGGCGCAAACAAAGCTGAAATAGTTGCCGAGGAAGCAAGTCTGCAACCGCTTAACCGATTAGGTCAAGCCGACGAGGTTGCCGCCCTTGTGAGCTTTTTAGCAAGCGACGATGCCAGCTTTATTACTGGCAGCCTACAAAGCATTGACGGTGGTTATACAGCCCAATGAGTACAAAAATAATTGACCCACATGTACACTTTTTTAATTTAAGTGAGGGTCAATATTCATGGTTACAAGGCGCTTCCCCACCAGCATGGCCAAATTTAGACAAAATAAAACAGCCTGTTAGCGAAGAAGATTTAATTCAAAGCACCGATTTTAAACTTGCGGGTATTGTACATATTGAAGCGGGGTTTGATAATAATGCGCCAATAAATGAGTTACATTGGCTAACCACGCACTTAAAAAAAACACCTTTTAAAGCAATTAGTTTTGCGCAAATTGATCAAGAAACTAATTATTTCTCTGCTGCACTAAAAAACATTCAACATACTCATTTAGCTGGGATTAGGGATATAACCGAAGGCAATGATGCAACCCGCTTACTCAATAAAAATTGCTTTGATAATCTAGAGTACCTAAGTCATTTAAAATTACATTTTGAGGCGCAGTTTGAGCTTGAAAATATACCGGTGACAGAAAAAATTGCTCACTACGCTAAACAGCTCCCACAATTACAGATTGTCATTAACCATGCGGGATTACCTAACAATACTGCACTGTGGCAACAAGCGATTAAACAACTAGCTAAGCACTGTAATATTTTTATAAAGTTTTCAGGCTTTGAGCTTTTAGCATTAAATAATCACCAACAAATTGAATGCTTTAACACAATTTTAAAACAGTTTGGCGAGCAGCGTATTATGTTTGCTAGTAACTTCCCCGTTTGCCAAATCAACACTAGCTACAACAACTTATGGCACTCTTATTCAGATTTATGCCATAGTGAAGACACTTGGCACCAATTAAGCTACAAAAACGCTAAACTTCTCTACCAAGTATAAATAAAAACCGCTATATTTACTTAACAGTATAAAAAGCGAGCCTCTACATCTTCACTCTAACTAAACTAAATATGGCAAAAATACTTCTACCTTTAACACTCGCTAGCACTCTAGTCGCGTGTGGAGGAAGCTCAGCCGATACAAGTACTGGCACAACTACAAATAATGCCAGCTGGGTTTCCGGTACGTTTGCTAATGCAAGTCAATTTAAAGGGCAGTGCCAAGCAATTAATGAAAAAACTGGCTGCGCTCTTGGAGTAACGAAACTTACCTGTGGTACGACGAGATTATAGATACCGACCCTGCGCTTATCAGTGCAGTAGCTGATTATTTTGAGCTGCTTAAAACGAACGAACTTACTGACTCTGGTGCTGAGAAAGATAACTTTCATTTCACTTTATCAACCGATGAATGGGAGCGCCAAAACCAAGCTGGGATTAGTTATGGCTATGGCTTTAATATAAAATTAATCGCTAGTAGTGCCCCACGACAAGCCGTTGTTACCTATACCGAGCCAAATACGCCAGCAAGTAGTCAAAATATAATACGTGGATTTGAGCTTGTTGAAGTCGATGGGATTGATTTTGTTAATGCAACTTCAGCTAGTGATATTAGTACCCTTAATGCAGGCTTATTTCCAAAGCCAACAGGGAAAGTAACCGAGTTTATATTTAAAGATATCAGTACTAACGAAAATCGCACCATTACACTTACGTCCCAAAATGTAACATCCCAACCAGTGATCAATGTTCGCACAGACCTTGCCGGTGGTGATGTCGGGTATTTTCAATTTAATACTCACAACGCGATTGCCGAAGAGCAACTATATAATGCATTTAACGAACTTGCTGCGAGTAATATTAAAGATTTAGTGATTGATGTACGCTACAACGGCGGCGGTTTATTAGAATTAGCTAGTCAAGTTGCCTACATGGTTGCAGGTAACGCAAACACGCAAGGTAAATTTTTTGAGGGTACAATTTTTAATGGTAAAAATCCAAATACTAACCCTGTAACAGGTGAAACAATAACGCCTATGCCCTTTACTAATCAGTTTATAGGGTTTGATAAAAGCGCAAGTATTGTAAGCGGTAGCCAGCTACCTACACTAAACCTAAATCGTGTTTATGTACTTACCACCAGTAATACTTGCTCTGCAAGTGAGGCTATTATGAATGGGTTACGCGGTGCTGATATAGAGGTTATTCAAATTGGCTCTGGCACATGTGGTAAGCCCTATGGTTTTTACCCTACCAATAATTGTGATACTACTTATTTCACTATTCAATTTACTGGCCAGAATAATAAAGGTTTTGGTGAATACTCAGATGGGTTTGCACCACAAAATACGGTTGATGACGCCCGTCAACCAGTGCATATTGATGGCTGCGCCGTTGCAGATGACTTTACCAAGCAACTAGGTAGTGCGGATGAAAGACTGCTTAGAGCAGCATTAGAGTATCGCACCTCCGGCAGCTGCCCGACACCAAGCTCAATAAACAGCATGCGCGGTTTTACATCATCTACTGATACCCCTGAGGTAAAAGATACGCGAATTCAAACTATGCTTGAACAAAACATCATTCTTCGCGATAACATGAGATAAACTATGAAAATACGTTCATTAATAGTCACGATTATTACAGCGATTGCACTATCAGGATGCTCAGCACAAAGCTCTGAGTCGACTCCTAAACTGCAACATGCATTATTAGTAGAGCCTAATAGTGCCGCTGTAGCCGAAGTTATCGCCCTGCTACTTCATAGTCCACATGTACAATTGGCTGATGACGTATTTTTAACAAGCAGTACGGTGACACTTGCTAGACTTAATCAAAAAGATGCTTTGGGTAACCCTATTATGGGCAAGAAGCTCAACATGCCCGATCAATTTGAGTTAATGATTAAAGATGGACAATGTTTTGTGCGCCACCTTGATAGCAAGGCAACCAAAGCGCTAAATGGCGCTAATTGTCGAGTAAACAATTAGTTTACTCTGTGGCAGTGATATACAAAAAAGCGCTACGCTCACTGAAGTATACGCTTTACACATAACCGCAGCTTACTTAAGCTGCAAAAGTAACTACAATGATATTTATTAACCCTAAAACAGGATATTAAAATGAGTAATCTTAGCTTTCGAGTTATTCCTAAAGAAGATGGACAATGGGACATTTCTAGCCCAACGGGCGGAGATAGTGAAAATATTTGTATTGATTATAAAGAACTAAAGGCAGGGCAAGCCGTCAATTTATATTATGAATTGGCTGATTGCCCAGAATGGGAATTTGCTGAAAATGGCACGTACTTCTCTGATGCCAAAGATAATTTCAATTATCAGTTAACAAGTATAGTAGCAAATGGCGGTCAATCACTTATTGTGTCTATTTCAAGCATTATTCCTGCTCACGCATTACCTGCTGAGCTGGCAACAAAACTTGCTGACAACCCAGATGAAGCTATTTCTGGTCTGCTAAGTGAGAGTGCGGATTATGAAGTAAACTTCCGCCTTGTAGCAAAAAATAATGCTAATTCTGAATCAAAAATGCGTTATTTTTCTCAAGATCCGCGCGTAATCCTTCAAGATATGGAACCAGACTAACTGACCTATGTACAGAGAGAATTATAATTCTCTTTACCTAAGAGTGTTTTAAATTGATTCTCTGTACATAATGGTTTAAACCAAATAAGTCGATAGAACACAGGACTCCAGCCCTTTTTGATACTTTGTTCTATCGATGCCACCGCTGAATACTTTTCTCCTAAAATAGTTTGAACCATAGCTTTCACAAAATAAACTTCACTTAATTCAGAGTTTTGATTTAAAGCCCGATCAATGCTAATCATCGCCTTTTGGCTTTTACCTAAATGAACTTGCGCTTGCGCTTTTTCTAATAGGAATTCAACAACTTGTGTATCATCAGCAATCCCTTTATCTATGTTTTTATAAATGTCAGAAGCCTGATTCTTTTTACCTAACATAAATAAAATATCGGCCAAGTTAAGCTGTTGCGTACTATTTTTAGACGAAAGTTCCACTGCCTTTTGCGCATAATATAGCGCTTCTGTAAGCTCTCCTTTTAAAGACAATACAATTGAGTAATTTGAATATGTTGATGAAATAGCTGTCGAACTCGTAATTAATCGCTGATAATTTACTTCCGCTTTAACTAAATCTCCTGATAGCAGCGAAATATCAGCCAGTGTTTGCAAGGCAAAAAAATCATTTGGGATATGTGTTAATATTTTTGATAAATATTCAGATGCTTTTTTATTATCCCCGAGCATTACATGAACAATTGCTAAATTTCGTGTTGTTATAAGCATCGGTCTTATTTTATAAGCAAGCTTTGCATGAGTTAATGAACGTTCTAACTCACCACTTCTTTTATAATAAATAGCTAACAAAGTTTGCTTTTGAAACTCTTCAATATCTGATTTTTGGATTTTTCCGATTACTATATCCGTGTTGTACTTATCTTTAACATGTTGATAAATCTCTAACAAATCAATTAAATAAGCGGGGCTGTCATGATAAGAACTCGGAAGCGTATCTAATGTCATTTTTAGTTTTTTTATCACTTCAGGGTTGAGTGTTTCATCGTAATGACGCAGTACAATTTTACGGTATAGTGGATATAAAGGTGTAAATTCAGGGCTATGTAATATTAAATCCTCTATGTCTGCAATTAAAGAAAGAGTATTACGGGAGTTAGTTGAAACAACGTTGACCAAGCTTACATAGCGCTCTAAAAATTCACGCTCTTTTTTTAATGCTTGTTTAGTCGCAATATCACCCGTATAGAGTTTTTCGATGAAGTTGCTTGTTACATTATAAATACCCATGTAATTCTCAGTATCACTCGCACTTCTTTCAGCACGAACTAAAGTACCACTTTCACCATCAAGTAAACTTAAATTAATATCACACGACAATGGAGTACAATCTAAATGAGTAGAAAGTAACTGATCCGCATTAAGCGCTTTGCCTAAAATAGGCAAACTTAAATTGTCTCCTAATAACTTTTGAGTTTGTCGAATTTCGTTCTGAGAAATTAACGCATAACCTGAGGTATCTAATAAATACTGTCTAATAGCATCATTAATTGCCAGATTGAGCACTTGCTTTTGAGAATCTAATAGCTTAGTTTTTTTACTAAACTCAATGGGGAGTACTGCAACGTAAGTTTTAGGTTTATTTGCCTGCCAGTACCAAATACTCGCTGAAAAAAAGCCAATAGCAATAAACGATAATAATGTAAAAACTGTAAATTCTTTCCATTTTTTCTGTTTGCTTGCTAACTGAATATCCGCTAGAGAAATCGTCTCGCTATTATTATTTAGCAACATCATGATATGCTTTAATTCTTCAATAACTTCAGCAATCGATGCAGGACGTTGCTTTACATGATATGAAAGAAGACGATTTATCAATAATCCTAATGGTTCAGGAATATCCGCAATAGCACAAGCATCAGCACGGCAGCGACTATTTTTTATTTGCTCTGCAATTGATTTATTAGAAGGTGTGGGCGATTGCTCCATGTATGGATGTTGGTTAGCAAAAAGTTGGTAAGCAATTAGCCCCAATGAAAACAAGTCACTTCTAAAGTCTAACGGCTTCTTGTTTAATTGCTCTGGCGACATAGCAGTCAAACTACCAAAACTACTGTTTTCTTGAGTTTGAAAAGTGTCTTTTATTTGTGAAATACCAAAATCAGCAATTTTAGCTGAGCCACTTTCATTAACCAATACGTTAGCTGCTTTGAGATCAAGGTGTAAAATATTCTGTTGATGTATTGCAAATAGTCCTTGAGTTATATCAAGTAGCAACTCAAGTTTTTTTGGTAGTGTAAGATTTTGTTGTTTAATTAAGCATTCAAGCGTTGTGCCTTTGACATATTCCATCTCTAGAATCAATTGCTCGTCATGTTGAATAGTTTTATAAATTTGCACTATGTTTGGATGATTAAAGCACGCTAATAATTTAGCCTCCAACAAGGTTTTATCAGATATAGGAGATGATAAGTCAATGACCTTGAGTGCCACTTGTCGATCTAATTTTAAATCAATGCCAAGGTATACTTTACTCATACCACCTTGCGCCAAAGGATGTAGCTCTCGGTAATGATCTTCGAGTTTAAACACACTGCTCCCGATTATTAAAATTATGTTAACCATTAGTTTAACTTCAAAGGTCAAATAATTGCAATCTATTGATATTATTTAACTATAATAAAGAATAACAACTGGAAATAAATGATTAATTATGGCCATTTTAAAACACACTAAATCGCAAAAAAACTTATATTTACGTGCCTTTCATCGCTTTGGTAGATTAGCGCATTCTGTAGATACTTTTCTTGATTTCCCTGAGGTCACACGTATTCATGCCGTAATTGAGTGGCTTAATGAGCAATGGTATATCAATGATTTAAGTAAAAATGGGGTTTGGTTAAACGACATTAAAATCACCACAAACCAAAATACACTTTTAAAACAAGGCGATAAACTCAGTTTTTCACAAATCAATAATTTGATGTATCACGTTACTTCGGTAGAGCCGCCGCGAGATTTACTGTTTCCGGTAAATGAATCACAAGAGCAAATCATATACCTAGAGCAATACCACTTTTTACCTAATAATAAGCACCCTGAAGTTATTTTGCATTTCGATTCACAGCAGCACTGTTGGTATTATGAAGACATGCATGAACACTTACAACAACCAATTAATGATGGTCAAGATTTGCGTGTTGGCAACAATGTATGGCGTTTATTTCTAGCTGGCGCAGCCACCCAAGAAAAAACAGTCGAGCTAAAAGCACAGCCAAGTAATAACTTGGAATTTATTTTTAACCTCAGTCTTGATGAAGAGTTAGCCGAGCTTAAAATTAAAAGTCAGACAACACTACTCGATTTTGATGTTCGCTCACATCACTATCTCACCCTACTATTAGCGCGTTATAAGCTACAAGATATGCAAAATGGCTTTGAAGCAGATACACAAGGATGGATACAAGTTAAAAAGCTAGCTAAGGATTTGGGGATCAGTGAAGCACATGTAAATATTCAAATTCATCGCGCACGCAAACAATTTGTTGAACTACTAAATAATGAAATAATGCCTAGCGCATTAATAGAACGAAAACGCGGCAAAGTTCGCTTTGGCGGTAAGTTATTTACCATTTATAAAGGCAAAAAAATAGAATCTTCTAATTTAGAAAATACTATTGAATAAATAACAATTAACTAGGAATATAATTACTTATAAACCAACAGCTCCGCAACCAATGAACATTGGCTGCGGGACTTTATTATGCTTTGCTGAACTATTTTATTTCTACGCGCTGAGAGCGCATAACAATCTCGTCATTTAATTCAATACCAAGACCGGGCTCTTCTGATACTTCAAAAAAGCCATTTTTAGGTTGTGGATCTTGCAAACATAACTCGCGGTTCCACTTTTTAATCGCATAAGTATGATGCTCATGAATCAAAAAGTTAGGGATAGCCGTTTCTAAGTGCAGTGATGCTGCTGTTGCAACAGGTCCGCCACATACGTGGGCTTGAATACGCACATCAAAAATATCGGCGTAGTCACATACCTTTTTAGTTTCGGTAAAACCACCACATAAACCAATATCTGGTTGTAGAACATCAATACTTTGATCTTCTAAGTACGGACGCACACCCCAGCGATTATACAAACGTTCACCACCAGCAATAGGCACAGATACTTTATCGGCTACTTTTGCGTGTAATGAGTGGTTTAAGTAGTTAACTGGCTCTTCAAAATACATACAGTCAAACTCTTGTGCAATTTCACCCAACTGAATGGCTGTTGTAACACCTGGTAAACTGTGGCATTCAAAAATAATGTCTACTTCGTCGCCCACTGCTTCGCGAATAGCTTGCATGCGCGCGCGGTATAGTTTCATTTCAGTACGTGAGATTATTTTTGTACGGTCGTAATAAGTATTGCCGTCTTTATCATACTGAATTGGATCTACTTTTACTGCATCGTAACCTTCGGCCATCGCCTTTAAGGCAGCTTCTGCATATTCTTGCGGTTGTACTAGCGCTTTAAATTCGCTATCCCAGTCAAACTGTAATTGCGATGCGTAGGTACGTAGTTTATCGTTAACTTTACCGCCTAGTAATTGGTATACAGGTAAACCAAGCGCTTTACCTTTAATATCCCAAAGCGCGGTATCTATTGCACTCATTGCTGCGTATACGACAGGTCCGCCGCCTAAGCCCCAAAAGCTCTCACGCAGCATACGTGACCATAGTTTTTCGGTTTGAAACGGGTCATGGCCGATTAAAAAGGCATCAGCCATTTCTTTAATCATGGCTGCGGCTGCGCTGTGACCTAAATCGTAAGCAAGGCCCGCTTCGCCAACACCACTAATACCTTCATCAGTATGAATACGAACAAAAACAGGTGTCCAAGAAGGTCTATCAGGACAGTGAATATCAAATACTTCAACGCGATTTACTTTCATTAAAATTCCTTATTAACCGCTATGGGTTATTTTGCAAAACTAGGGTCAAGTCGATACGCTTTACGTAACATAGCAGGCCACGCAAGTTGCCCGCCAGTGCTACCACTGTGTACTACGTTTGCTTGATTATAAATATTGTCGATTATAGGTTGCGGTACTTCAATAACCTCTTGCGAGCTTGATTGTAGCGCTAATTGAATTTCACACGCTCGCTGTAAATCATAAAAACGCATAAACGCATCACCTACCGTTGGGCCTACTGTTAAGCCACCGTGGTTTACCAATAACATATGGTTAGTGTTGCCTAAATCGTCTTGCAGCACTTTTCTCTCATCGTCATTTACCGCAAGCCCTTCGTAGCCATGGTAAGAAAGCGATGGCAGTGAAAACATTGAATACTGGCTAAGTGGTAATAAACCGTTTTTTTGTGTCGCTACAGCGATTGTTTCTTTGGTATGAAGGTGAATAACGCAATGCGCATCTTCGCGCACTTCGTGAATCGCACTGTGAATAGTAAAGCCGGCTGGATTAATACTAAATGGCGTATCGTCAATAATATTACCGGCAAGGTCTACCTTCACTAAATTAGAGGCGGTTACTTCATCAAAAGTTAAACCAAAAGCATTCACTAAGTAATGATCGGTACCAGGCAAACGTGCCGATAAATGCGTATAAATTAAATCGCCCCAACGAAAGTGATCTACCAACCTATAGCAGGCAGCTAAATCAACACGCAGTTGCCACTCTTGTTCTGATACTTTATTTTTTAAATCTAGTTTGGGTAAATCAAACATATTAAGCCTTTTAAAAACCGTACATTACTAGCATATATAATACTAACCTGCATAAATCTTTGATCAATTTAACGAATTAAATTGCACTATAACGTCGTTAAAAATTTTTTATTTAGAACAACTAGATACAAAAATTTTTGCCTAGTTCTAGCGTAATTTTCTTAACATTAAATAGACCCCATATATAAACAGATTGGTATAAATAGATGTTTAGAAGTCTAAAGCAGTCTTTATTTTATAGCAAACACCAAACAAAACAGCCACACTATTGTGTGGCTGTTTATGGTATTTATAAAGCTAAATAACTGCGTAAATTATTTTACGTTAGCTAGATAATCTGCAATTGCTTCAAACTCTTCATCAGTTACCGTTGCAACCATTGCTTTCATTGCCATAGTCATACCGTTATTACGTGCACCTGATTTAATGTCTTTCATTTGCGCTACTAAGTAGTCTTTGTTTTGACCGTTTAGTTTAGGGTACATTCCCATAATTGGTGCTTTACCTTCAGCGCCATGACAGGTTTGACAATTTTTAGCGGTATAAAGTGTAGCGCCATCGGCAGCTGCTGCATTAAACGAGAAACTTGCGGCCAAAGTAATGCCCGCGCCTAATAGTAGTGTTTTCATCTTGCTCATTGTATTTACTCTTCTTTTTTGACGGTTAGAAAAATTGATTTATTGATTGTAGTAAACAATCAAATAAAAAGCATACGTACGAAACGACGCTAGACGATCAACATCACCAAAAACTGCTAACTCGTTTCTACTCATATTTGCCTACACTAGCAAACAAAGATGAGCTTACACTTAATAGCCTATTACCACACTATATCATCTGGTACTTCAAAGTCTGCGTATGGATCATCTTCGTCTTTTGGTTTGTTTTCAGGCTCCACATGAAAAACAATATACTTTTCGTCAACTTCAGCCACTTTACGTGCTGGTTCGTCGTCTAGTACGTAAAATTGGCCTTCTAGTACACAAATAGCTAAACGACCGCCCGATAACGCTTTTTGCGTTTTCTCGTTCACGTCTAGGTTTTTTACTTTGTTTTGATAAGTAAAATTAAATGTGCGCTCACCACGAATAGCGTCTTGATTGTGGTGCTCTAAAATTTGTTTAACACGCGCTTCTTGCTCGCGTTGCTTTAAGCTCACTTGGCGTGTTTGGTTAAGCTCTTCAGCTTTTTTTTGCTGCTCTAGCTTGGTTTGTTGTATATGCTTTTGCAGATCACTTGGGTTACTAGTAGCCCCTTTCTTTTGCTTTTTTTGTTGCTTACGCTTTTCTGATTTAGCAACTTTAGCATTATGCGATGTTGTTAATCCTGCTTGAAGCAATTGGTCTTGTAATGAACCCATGGCTTTGTTCCACTAAAAACTAATATTAGGGTTATTTTAATCACCAACGAGTGCAAATAACAGCGCTATCGACATTAATCTAACAAACTAATTAAAACAAACCATGATATGGCGCAAAGAGCATGGTTTTAATTATCAATTAAAACCAATTTTTAATACAATGTCACGTAACCAATCAGCAAATGTATAAGCCATATAATGCGTTTACCTCATCTACTCATTTGCTCGGTATTTATATTTTTTGTACTTTATGCACCACAACCTCTACTTAGCCTTTTTGCAAGCGAATTTAATGTAGCCCCTGCGGTAGCTGGCAGCTTAATGACTGCAACTATGCTGCCTTTAGCTATTGCCCCGCTCGTCTATGGTTTATTTTTGGCAAAAAGAAATCCATTACTTATATTACGTATTGCAATGGTGTTTTTAGGGCTTAGCTGCTTACTTTTTATATATGTACCTAGCTTTGAGCTTTTGCTATTGGTTAGATTTTTACAAGGCCTAACGCTTCCAGCAGCCTTAACTGCAATGACTAGTTATATAGGCATGAGTTATAGCGCTGATACACTTCAAAAAAATATGACTCTGTATATTGGTAGCAGTATAGTTGGAGGCTACTTTGGCCGTGTCCTCGCAGCTTTATTTAGCGATTTATGGAATTGGCAGAGCTTTTACTACGTTATTGCTTTTATGCTTATTTTTTTAGCTTTAACAATCAAACATTCTCAATTTTCGAACCCAGCAACAAAGTCTCAGCTTTCGCCACTGGACTACATTAAACAACTTAAAAAAGGCGCTGTACTTAAAGTTTACGGTGCCGTTTTTTGTATGTTTTTTTGCTTTGCTGCACTACTTAATTACTTACCGTTTATATTGCAAAATACGTTTTTAATAACAAATACTCGCGACATAGGTTTAGTTTACAGTGGCTATTTAATTGGGGCTCTTGCCTCGATTGCCGCGCCTTGGTTACTTAAAAAAGTCCCTTCTCCTTGGCATTTATTAACTGCTACCTTTAGTTTTTATAGCGTGAGTATTATTTTACTAATGAGCCACCAGCTCAGCTTATTTTTAATCGCATTTACTTTATTTTGCGGTGCAATGTTTGTGATTCACTCAACCGCAGCGCCGCTCGTTAATAAAATAAGCAAAGCACCACCCAGTGTGACCAATGGCGGGTATGTATCGTTTTATTACAGTGGTGGAGCGCTTGGCTCGTTATTACCCGGTGTGGTGTACCAACATCATGGGCAAACAGCGTTTATGTTTACGCTGCTTGCTGTTTGCTTATGTGGTTTATTGCTAATTTTGTGGGCTTATTTTGAGGGTAAAAATACAACGCGTGGCTGATGTTTTGTGTGATTAAAAAATGTGTTTAAGTCAGCTTTACTAAGCAACCATGTTTGAGTGTTCTCAAACGGATGACAATGAAACAACTCTCCATGCCAAATCTCTTGATCAACCCATAAGCTTACTTCGTTTTGCTTATCATTTAAAAGAGCCAACATTGATACACACCCAGGCGCTACTTTTAAATACTTAGCTAATCGATCGCTTGAAGCAAATCCTAAACGCGAAAGCCCCTGCTGCTTTGACAATGTCTTTAAGTCGAGTTGCTTATCGTGCGCAGTAATTACTAAAAAGTGTCGCTTACCTTCGTTATCACGCAAAAATAGGTTTTTAAGACGAGTACCCGGGCGTTCAACCATAAACTCATCAGCCGCTAAGCTCGTGTGTAGCGGTGGATGTTCTATCAGATCGTAATTAATATCTAGGTGCGTTAAAAGCGCTGCTAACTTGGTTTTATCAGCATACATATTATAAACAACGCCCTCTTAATTGTACGCTTAGGTCTCGCCATAAAACTTCACTTACTTCGTGTTTATTATCGCAATACTGGCGCTCTTTTAACTCTTGGTTTAATAACTCAACAGCTTGATCTTCTAACTGCAGTTTTAGCACACTTGACTCTTCAAAATGCTCTTGCTCAATATACTGCTTAACTTCACCACGGCTTGGTCTGTTGTTAGGACCACGGTCTAGGTTAAAGTTTTCACGATTTTTAGCTTTTACCGAAACAACATAAGCAAAAAGTTTATTGCCTTGCTCATCTTGCCTTTCGTGAAACTGTTTATTATTTATTTCAAAAGGAGGACCGTCATTTGAGGCACAACCAGCGAGTAAAACCATAAGCGCTAGAACACATTTTTTCATTGTTTTTTATCGTTTTAGTTTTGAATTAAGCCGAGTCTAACAAAAATTGACGTAAACAGTGAAAATTTACGAAAAAATACTTGACCAAATTTATAAAAAAACTTAAAGTTCGTCCCGCTTGGAACTCAGCAGCCAAGCAGTTACATTATTATATGTAACTTAGGAATGTGGGGCTATAGCTCAGCTGGGAGAGCGCCTGCCTTGCACGCAGGAGGTCAGCAGTTCGATCCTGCTTAGCTCCACCACTTTCCTACTCCTTTTTAAAGTCATTTTATTCTTCTGTTTTTTCCTTGTTTTAACTATTTTCAAACACCCTACTATTACAATTTTTCATTTTATATAATTTTAAATTTATCCGTTCAACTTGTGTCTTTACAAGTTCTTAGCTATACATAATGTCACACACATCAATACTTTAGGCTTAACATGGACAATCCTAAACGTACCACGCTAAAGAAGCTCGCTATGATTGGGTTAACGGCCGGAGCTATTACGCATGCGCCTTATGTTTTTGCCCGAAAAAAAGTGACGTTAAGGGTGCTTGGAACTCATGTAACGCTCCAAGAAGCTATTCGCAAACAAGCGATGAGCGACCTAGGTCTTAATATTGAATTTGCCCCCGCAGGTAGCGCCGCAGTATTACAAAAAGCCTCTATGGCCCCCGGCTCATTCGATTTATACGAGCAATGGTCTAACAGTATAAATGTGCTTTGGAATGCAGGTTCCATACAACCAATAGAAAAAAAACGGCTCACTTATTTTAATGAAATAAACCCACTGACGAAAACGGGTAAGCTAACCGAAACAGCAAATATTGGTGCCGGTGATGCACCTTACAAACTATTAAATGTTCAACCTGATGGCACATTAAGCGCACAAGAAAGCGATCATATTAGCTTTTTACCTTATGTGCATAATGTTGACTCTTTTGGTTACAACACCGATTTTATTAAGCCCGGTATAGCCTACGAAACAGAAAGCTGGAGTTGGCTGCTTGATGACGAGAACAGAGGTAAAGTAGCTATCGTAAATGCGCCTACTATTGGGTTATTCGACTTAGCGCTTGCGGCTCAAAGTAAAGGACTTATAAAGTTTAACGATATAGGTGCAATAACCCGCACAGAACTTGATAGATTATTTAGCATATTACTCGACTTTAAACGCCAAGGTCACTTTAGCGGCTATTGGAACTCAGTTCCCGAGTCAATTGAGTTTATGAAAAGTAAACGTGCCCATATAGAAAGTATGTTTTCGCCTGCAGTTGCAGCCTTAAACAGCCAAAACGTTAATGTACGCTTTGCTGCTCCAAAAGAAGGGTACAGAGGCTGGCATGGTGTTATGTGCTTATCATCACAAACGCAAAATAGCGTAAAAGATGCAGCTTACGATTATATGAACTGGTGGCTTTCGGGCTGGCCAGGCGCTTTTATCGCTCGCCAAGGTTATTACATTAGTAATCCACAGCGCTCTAAACTACTACTATCTCCGGCTGAATGGGATTACTGGTACGGTGGAAAAGTAACAAACGTAGATTTATTAAATACCAATGGCGAAGTAGCAGTAAAAGCGGGTGAGCAGCGTAATGGCGGTAGTTACCATAAACGCTTTAGCAATGTAGCAGTATGGAATACAGTTATGCCAACCTATGACTACAGCTTGCAAAAATGGTATGAGTTGATTAGCCGATAATGATAATAAATTCTATTAAATCAAAAATAATTTTAGCCTTATGCTTACTTGTTGGGCTACTTCTTTTGCAAAGTTACCTATTTAACTATTCGCAAAACGCTTTACTTAGCTTACAACAATCTCAGCATAATGCGCTAATTCAAAGCGAAGCTGTGAACCACTTAGAAAACGATATTATTTCCCTGCAAGGGCATGCAGTTTCATTTATTGACAATGCAAATGAAAATACGATTACCAAATTTAATTTTTATTTAAATAAGGCAAATTTGAATCTTGAACAACTAAAAGCAAGCACCTTAAACCACGCACCAGAACACAGTAACTCATTAATTCGCCTTGGCGAGTATTTAAATAGTTATCAAGATACATTTGGCCAAGTTGTCATAAACAGAAAGAAACGTGAACATCTTTACACTACTCAATTTAAACAACCTATTGATGACCTACAAGTAACAATTAGTGATTTAGAAGAGTCTTCAAACAATAGCAATAAAGTTATTTTTAACGATGTTTTACTTACAATTAGTAATTTAAAACACGCAGCGGTAAGTTACCTCTATAAACCTAATTTTGATGAAGCACAAAATGTTAAACAAAACTTAGATCACTTATATAAAAAGCTAACGAGCACTTCGATAATTAATGAATCATTTTCTAATAAAGCAGTAAATTTAAAACAAGCTTACAACCAACTTGTACTGCTTACCCGCAGCTACACTTTTTCTGTAAATGTAGTTTTAACAGGTATAGAAAACGAATTACTATACTTAACAAATGAAATTAAAAACATAGAAAAAAACAAACTAGTTAAAACTGAAGATAAGCTAAGTAATCACTTAACTACAAATACAGAGCAAGCGAATATATTTGCCGCTTTAATTATGTCGATCATTTTATTTTTAAGCTATTTTATTTTTAGATCGGTTATAAAACCGATTACTCAACTCACTTTATTACTTAAAGATATGAATAACGAAAAGCCCGTAACTATTTCTAATTACAGCCAAAATCAAACTGAAATAGCATCGGTAATAAAAGCAGCTAATGCTTTATATCTAAAAAATAAGCAAACCAAAGAGCTACTCAACGAAACTCGTGTATTAAATTCACAAATGGAGGCAATGAATGCCGATCTAACGAGTGCTATGCAGCAAACCGATAAAGCCAATAAAACAAAAATAGATTTTGTAGCTAACATGAGCCATGAGCTTCGCACTCCAATGAATGGTATATTAGGCATGCTGCAACTTTTACAAAGTAGCGAACTTCCTTCAAGACAAAAGCACTATGCAGATAAAGCCTTTTCAAGCGCTCAAAACCTATTACAAATCTTAAATAATATTTTAGATTTCTCTAAGCTAGAATCTGACAAAGTTCAGTTAGAGCAAATCCCGTTTACCTTACATACTATTGTTTCTAACGTTCAAAATTTGTTTTCAACTAATGCAAAACAAAAAGGCTTAGGATTAAACTTTATTTTACATGTAGATGCGGGCCTTGAACTTATTGGCGATCCCATGCACCTAAACCAAATAATTAATAATTGTGTAGGCAACGCAATTAAATTTACAGAGCATGGTGAAGTATCATTAATTATAGAAGCAACATCTCAACACGAAAAAATAATAAACCTACGCTTTAGTATAAAAGATACCGGAATTGGAATGACAGAAGATCAATCAAAAATTATATTTCAATCTTTCTCACAAGGTGATTCGAGCACAACAAGGAAGTACGGCGGTACCGGTTTAGGACTCACTATAAGCAAACAATTAGCTAAACTGCTTGGCGGAGATATTCAAGTAAGAAGCACTATTAATCAAGGTAGCGAGTTTTTCTTTACTCTACCCTTTACCTTATCTGAGCAGCAAAAACTTAAAAAACATGCCCTATTAATTAGCCCCGATAATGAGCAAATTAAAAAATTAATGGACTTGCTAAGTGATATAAATATAACAACAGAAACAACACAAGAACCATTAAGAGCCATTGCTAAAATGTCTCAGCCCAATAGTCCATTTAGTATTGTAATAATGTCTATAGAACAAAAAGAGCTCAACGATAACTTTATTTTACAGCAACTGTACGCTAAAAATAAAAACGCTAATGAAAAACTGACGCTTATTTTGTTAATTACCGATGAAGAGTTCCCTGAACCAATTGCAAAAAATGAAAATATAGACATTATCATTATTGGTAATAAAAATAGCGAAGTAGAAGTATTAAGAAAGCTTTCACCTAGTAACTTTAAAGAAAAGCCATTAAAACCTCATCCTAAATTTTCTGGATTTAATGCACTGATTGTTGATGACAATAAAATTAATCAAGAAATAGCCTCAGCTCTTTTGGCCAGACTAGATATGACTGTAATCATTGCTGATAATGGACAAGAGGCTTTACAGAAAATAGATAAAAATGATATCGATATTATTTTTATGGATGTTCAAATGCCAGTTATGGATGGGCTAGAGGCAACAAGAATATTAAGAGAGCGAGGCTACAAAAACCCAATAATTGCAATTACTGCCGCCGCCGATCCTAGCGATAGAAAAGCAGCGTTTAGAGCGGGTATGGATGACTTTTTAGTCAAGCCAATTATTTTTGATGCGCTTTACAAAAGTATAGAAAAGCACCTACAAAGTAGCGAACCACTAAGTACTATAAACCTCCCATTAGCAAAAGAAAACTTAGAGAATAATGACGAATTATTAGTGAAATTATTTACTCAATTTGTCAACGATTACAATGACTTTCCGATTAAAGCTGATATATTAATCAAAAATGAAGAGTTCGAAAGCCTAACTCGACTCGTGCATACACTTAAAGGGTTAGCTGGTACATTAGGTTTGGAACTACTGGAACAAAGTACCCAAAGTATTGAGAAAAAATTAATTGATGGAAAAAGCATTAAATTATCCAACTTTACTGATCAATTAACACTCACGCTTTTTGCTGTAAAACAGTTTTTAGTAGCTGAAAACCTAATAAAAGAGCATATACAATTACAGGAACTAGGAAGTGAAGATTCAGTTATTGATGATATATATTCATTAGCATTAACGGCTCGTCCAATACCTAGTAGTTTGATTAGGCAATTAGACAGAAATCAGTACGATCGAGACCATCCTTTATTTAAGCTCAAAGAAGCTATCGATAATTTTAACTACGCGTTAGTAATTGAGCTAATTGATAACTATAGAAACGATAATAAAAATTAGGCATAACCACCAACCTGAACTAGATTTAATGTTGCAAAGAACGCAAAGAAGGATAGATAGTGCATTCAAATTATCTTGCAAATGGCAATGGATTAACTGCAGAGCAAAAACAAAAACCTTTAATTCTTATTGTTGATGACGAACCTAGTAATTTACACGTATTAGTTGAAGGACTTTTAACTGATTATGACGTACGTATTTCTACAAGTGGTGAACAAGCCCTCGTATTTGTTGAGTCAACACGTCCAGATTTAATTTTGCTCGATATAATGATGCCGGGCATGGATGGCTATGAAGTCTGTAATATACTTAAAGCTAAACAGAACACGAAAGGGATCCCTGTCATATTTGTAACGGCGCTTACCGAAGAGGAGTCTGAAGAAAAAGGCTTTGCCATGGGCGCAATTGATTACATACATAAGCCTTATAAATTAGCACTCGTTAGAGCGCGTATTCGTACCCACATTACAGCGCAAGGCATGCTAGATAGGTTAATAGAAAAAAACTTTGATCTGCACGATAAACTCCTCGAAATAGAATCGCTTGCATTAGAATTAAGTGAGCGTGAAGAAGAACTCAAACAGCTTTCTTCAAAACAAAAATTATTTTATCAAGCTTTAACAGGCACTGCAGATGGCGTTGTTATTACAGATAGTGATGGCAAAATAATTGCTGTAAATCCCTCTTTCTGTCGTATTACAGGTTACTGTGAAGCTGATTCGCTGCAAATGCAGTTGCACGATATTAAACAAAATAATCATCCAAGTATTAGCTTTGATCAAGTTTGGCATCATGCAAATAGAGCGGGTTACTGGAGTGGTGAGCTGGTAACAAGACGAAAAAATGGCGAGCTTTATCCCGAATTACTAACTCTCAGTATGGTTAAAGGCGATCAAGATACAAACGTACATTACATTGGTGTATTTAGCGATATATCGAGCTTAAAAGTCACTCAAGAACGAATAGATTACCTAACATGGCATGATGAACTTACAGGCCTACCTAA
This sequence comes from Pseudoalteromonas sp. TP27, assembly GCF_056470645.1. Classification (NCBI taxonomy): domain Bacteria; kingdom Pseudomonadati; phylum Pseudomonadota; class Gammaproteobacteria; order Alteromonadales; family Pseudoalteromonadaceae; genus Pseudoalteromonas; species Pseudoalteromonas sp. TP27. The sequence goes on from NZ_JARDAK010000002.1 coordinate 466,713, forward strand.
TCGAAATGGATTTTTAAAACAATTAGAACAACAGCTCCAAGTCTGCACCTCTGAAAAAAATTACGCTTATATTTACATTATTGATATAGATAGCTTCCACTCAATTAACGATGGTTTAGGCTTACTTGCCGGCGATAAAATACTAAAAGAGCTTACTAAGCGTGTTCATTCCCATCTTGATAAAAAAGATATTATTGCTCGTTTAGGCAGTGATGAATTTGCAGTGTTGTGTACACTTGATAAAGGTATAGGCCGAACTAGAGCTCAAATAGTTGCCCAGAGAAAAGCACAAGAGTTATTAATTACCGTAAATCAGCCTTTCTTTGTTGATGAACAAGAAATAAGCTTAACTGTGAGTATTGGCACGTATATTTTCCCTCGAGAAGATCAGTGGGAAAGCGCTATTGAAACCATTCGAAACTGCGAAGCTGCTTGTTACAAAGCAAAAGAGAAAGGGGGTAACAGAATTACCTTTTTTGATACCTCATTTGGCGAGCAAGCAAAGCGTCGTTTTGAAATTGAGCAAGATTTGCGTAAAGCAATTACGCAAAATGAACTTTCCCTTTATCTACAATCTCAATTTGATAGAAATCATAAACTTAAAGGTGCTGAGGTTTTATTACGGTGGGAACATCCCCAAAAAGGGTTTATTAGCCCAGGGGAGTTTATATCGATTGCTGAAGAGTCTGATATTATTTATGATTTGGATTGCTGGGTCAGCTCAAACGCTCTAAAAATCTTAACGCAGATTAGTAAAACACACCCTGATTTAAACTTATCTATAAATATAAGTGGACGCCACTTTCATGAGCCACGCTTTTTAGACTTCATCAGCAATAAAATAGAACAATATGGGATTAATCCTCAACAGCTGACTATTGAAATTATTGAAGGGACTTTACTTAATCATATGGAAGCAGCCATTAGCGCTGTCCATCGTCTTAAAAAGTTAGGTGTAAGAGTATCAATTGATGACTTTGGTACTGGATATTCGAGCTTAACTTACCTAAAACAATTACCAATACAAGAACTAAAAATAGACCGTTCTTTTGTTTTAGAGGCACCTAGCGATAATAATGATAAATTAATTATTGATATGATTGTAAACTTAGGCCGTGTATTTGAACTCGAAATAGTGGCTGAAGGTGTGGAAAATCAATCTCACTTTGATTTATTTAAAGAATACCCTGAAGTAATATTACAAGGCTACCATTTGCATAAACCTGAACCTGCAAATGACTGGCTTGATAAATTAAATTAAATTAAATTAATTACAGAGTAGTCTAAAAACCAAAAAGCCAAGCATTTTCATGCTCGGCTTTTTAATAGAATTAAGCCTTAGTCGTTATCCGCGAACTTGGCCTACCCCATTAACTAAATACTTTTCAGTAGTTAACGACTCAAGCCCCATTGGACCGTAAGCATGAAGCTTAGAAGTTGCTATACCAATCTCTGCACCTAACCCTAGTTGTGAGCCATCAGAAAAGCGAGATGACGCATTAACCATCACTACAGAAGCATCAACACTGCGTTGGAATAACTCTGCAGCAGCTTCGTTTTTAGTACAAATTACTTCAGTATGGTTTGAACCAAACTGGGCAATGTGCTCAACCGCTGCCGTAAAGCTTGGAACAACGCGAATAGCGATTTCTAAGTCTAGGTATTCTTCACCAAATTCGTTATCGGCTAAAACAGTTGCGTTATCAAAGTATTTAGCTGCAAAACTGTCTGCGTTTATTTTTACACCTTCTTGGCGTAATACGACGGCACACAGATTTAAAAATTCATCTGCAACATCTTGATGAACGACTAAGCCTTCGAGTGCATTACAAACACCCGTACGTTGTGTTTTACCATTAAGTAGTAAGTTGAGCGCGATTTCTAGATCTGCATCTTTATCAACATAAAGATGGCAAACACCTTTGTAGTGCTGAATTACAGGAATCGTACTGTTTTCGGTAACAAAGTTAATTAAACCTTCGCCGCCACGTGGAATGATTAAATCAATACTTTCACGTTGCTGCATTAGTTCCATTAATAGTGCGCGGTCCGGATCTGGAATCACTGAAATAAGTGATACCGGTAAGTTATGCTTTTCAAGCACGCTGTGCATTACGCTTGCAATAGCTTGTGAGCTTTTAAGGGCTTCTTTACCGCCTCGTAAAATAACACCATTACCCGATTTAAAACATAATGCGCCGGCGTCCGCTGTAACATTTGGGCGTGCTTCGTAAATCATACATACAACGCCAAGAGGTACGCGCATTTTACGAATTTTAATACCATTTGGACGCTCTGTGATGTCACGTAGCTGACCAACAGGATCATCCAGGCTTACTATGACTTCAATGCCTTCAGCCATTGCTTCAATACGCTCATCGTTTAGCGTTAAGCGGTCAATCATTGAGGCTGCTAGGTTATTGTCGCGTGCTGCGCTTAAGTCACTTTCATTTTCTTTGATTATAAATGCTTTTTGCTCTCTTAGTGCCGCTGCCATTTCAACTAATACTTGGTTTTTAGTCTCGGTATCGAGTAAAGCAAGTGTATGTGCAGCTTTTGCTGCCTGACGTGAAATGTCCGTAATTAAACTCATGACTTCTCCAATAATGCGATATGTTTTTCAGATATAACTGGTCCAATTGAATCCTGCATTTTTTCGCTGAATTCACTCTGTTCGTTGTCTGCAATAAAGTTTAACAAACAGCTACTATAATTTGCGGTCGCTTTCGCCAAACGCGTACCATCTTCACTACGTACTAAAATGGTATCACCAACAGCAAATTCACCATGAACTTCCATGATTTCATCACCACGAATACATCCGCTTTCACCTTCTAGCGATTCGTCAAATGATCCATCAACAACAACTTCGCCTTGCTCGTTTGCTGTGTGTGTCATCCAGTGTACAGAATCTTGCATTGGTTTTTCGTACGGTAAAAATACGCTACCAGGGTTTTCTCCAGCGAGCAGCTTTGTAAATGTTTCTTCTTTAAAGCCGTTTATAATATAAGTCGCTATACCATGTGACGTTGCTTTTTCGGCTGCTTCTATTTTAGTTTTCATGCCACCAGTGCCAACAGCACTTGTTGCACATCCTGCCATAGCATAAATAGATTCATCAATTGATTTTATTTCAGGCAGTAACACGGCATCGTCGTGCAAATTAGGGTTTTTATCATACAACCCATCAACATCCGAAAATATTAATAACGCATCAGCATCTGCTGCTGCAGCTACCATTGCAGATAAATTATCATTATCACCCACTCGTAAATCATCGGTAGTAACAGCATCATTTTCATTGATGATTGGGAGCACACCATGCTCAAGTAAAGTGAACACAGTTTCGCGAATACTTTGGTAACGCTCACGGTCACGTAAATCGCCGTGCGTTAATAGTAACTGCGCAGAAGGAAAGTCAAAAAAGCGGTCCCACATGGCAATCATTTCTGTTTGGCCTGCTGCCGCCATTGCTTTTTTCATTACCACAGATCGAGGTTTGTCTGATGGGAATAAATGTGCGCCAGCCGCTACTGAACCAGATGATACTAAAATCACCTCTATTCCGCGGGCACGACAACGAACAATGAACTGTGCGATGGTTAATATGTAACGCGAACGGCAGCCATCTTGATCTGGTGCAATTAATGCACTACCTACTTTAAGTACGATACGTCGCCAATTTAACTTTTGCATAAATGCTCAACTTTCCATTTTATCTGCGCTCGCCTTAATTAGACGAGCTAAAACTAAGTAGCTAGGTTTAAAACATAGCTTCGAATTTTTCTTTTCATTTAGGCAACACTTTTTTACACACACGCGAAAACCATATCTAAAACGAGAGGCTTAGATTTAAGGTTAAGTACAAAGTAGTAACAACCCAATAATATTGAGCAGCACTAATCAAAAAATTTAAAAGTGTTGTTTATGCATCGCTGTAAAAAGCTGTGTGTGGCTTTTTTATTAACAACATACATAGAGCCTCTAAAGTCTGATACACCGACAGATAGGGTGAAGACCAAAGGACCGAGATTTAACCGCCACGATGGGGATTAAATATTGAAAGTAATAGTTCAACTCAAACCTTTATTTACTTAAATAATTAAATAAACTTGTTTAGCAAAACCATACCAAGAGTTCGGTAAATGATATTTTGTAGTGTTCTAACAGTAACAACAACACTAACACATGATTATAAAGATTAAATATGACGGCAAGATTAACAACGCCGGTTAGCCTTCAATAAACATAATTAGATGACTAATTATTAGAACACGAAGTATAATACGCTAAATACTCCTTTAAAATCAAGGTTAAAATTCGAACTAAGTAAATAAAACCACTTCTTTGTTATTATATTATTATTAAAATTCAACAAATTAAGTAATATACAGGCTTTAAAATAAGATAAATTAGCTCTAGCTAAATAATTTAAGCCTACTAATCTTTTATGAGCGGCTAAAATTGATTAGTAATATTTGAATTTCCCGTGTATACCCCTGTATTAATAATTAACAAAAGTTATACTTTCTAAACAAACCGTCATCAATAAGGAATTCTTAATCTATGTCAGCAATTTACATAGCCGGTATTGCACTTTGCTCTGTGCTTGCCCAATGGGTAGCGTGGGCTTTTAGAGTACCCGCTATTCTTTTTTTATTGCTTACTGGTCTTCTACTTGGGCCATTTAGTGGTGTACTAGACCCTGATGCACTTTTAGGTGATTTACTATTTCCTGTTGTATCACTAAGCGTTGCAGTCATTTTATTTGAAGGTTCACTCACTCTGCATTTCAGAGAGCTGAAAGGAATTGGGAAAGTTGTAAGAAACCTTTGCTCCATCGGTATGCTTACTACCTGTATTATTATTAGCTTAAGCGCCTACTGGTTACTTGAGCTAAATTGGCGTGTTGCTGCGGTTTTAGGTGCAGTGCTTGTTGTAACAGGCCCCACCGTTATAGCACCGTTATTAAACTCAATGCGCCCAACACAAGACATAGACCGCATTCTTCGCTGGGAAGGTATTGTAATAGACCCTATTGGCGCATTATTTGCCGTATTAGTATTTGAGGCCGTAATGCTTGTAGGCCAAGGCGAAGTATTTAGCCACACCATAATTGCTTTAGTTAAAACACTCGGCGTTGGTTTAAGTATTGGTGTTGCAGCTGGCTGGATCACAACGCTACTAATGCGCCGAGAGTGGTTACCATTTGAGTTACATAAGTTTGGTATTTTAGCTTTAGTACTTATTAGTTTTTCTGTATCAAACCACCTAAGCCATGAATCAGGTCTATTAGCAGTGACTGTATTTGGCATCTGGCTTGCGAACCAAGACGATTTAGAAATAGATTCTGTACTTGAGTTTAAAGAAGACTTGTCGATGATATTAATATCAACGCTGTTTATTTTACTTGCAGCACGCTTACAGCTTTCTGATTTAATGATGCTCGATAGCGATGTATTTATATTTTTAGCCATAGTACTTTTTATTGCACGCCCACTGTGTATAGCAATTTCGACCTTTGGCACAGACCTACCAATGAAGTCTCGCTTAGTACTCGCCTGGATAGCGCCTCGAGGCATCGTTGCTGCAGCTGTTGGGTCGGTATTTGCATTAAGCATGATGGAAGCAGGTGTTGCAGATGCTGAAAAAATGGTGCCACTGATATTTACAGTGATCATCATTACAGTTGTACTACAAAGCTTAACAGCCATTCCTGTTGCAAAGCTATTAGGTGTACGCCAGCCATCTCCAAACACTATATTAATTATTGGTGCAAACCATGTATCACGTGCAATTGGGCGTGGCTTACAAGAGCAAAATATTCCGGTTCACCTTTCAGACCCAGCATGGGAAAACTGTAGAATGGCGCGTATGGATGGCTTAGCGTGTTATTATGGTAATCCGCAATCAGAACATGCTGAACGCTATTTACCGTTAACCACTATTCGTAGTGTATTAGCCCTATCACCAAATCGTCATCATAATGCGCTAGGCGTTCAATACTTTTCGCATTTACTTAATGAAAAAAATGTATTTTCGCTTCGTTCATCAACGTCGCATGCAAAAGCAAATAAAGACAGCGCAACGTTTTTATCAAGACAAATACTGTTTGGCGACGAAGGATCGTATGCACGTTTAAGCAGCATTATTGCCAAGGGCGGTAAGGTCAGTTCAACACGTATCTCTGATGAATTCACCTGGGAGCAATACCTAGAAATGAATCCTGAGGCTATCCCTTTGTTTATTCTTAAAGGTGATAAAGATAGCGACGACGATACGCCAGTTAAGTTAAGACCTTTTACAATCAACATGGAAAAGCCGCCGCAAGAAGGCGAGCGCATTGTTGCATTGCAGCCACCTAAAATGTCGGTTTTAAAAGACCCACAACCAAAGGCTAAAGAAGAAAGTTAAACACTTTTACTACCTGTAAAAACTCAAAAACCCTAACTTAAAAAGTTAGGGTTTTGTTTTTAAAAGCCATTAAATTGGAAGCCGGGCGCGAGCAACCACACTATCAGGCATTTTTTGCGCTAACTTTGTCAGCGCTCGCTCAATTTTTTTATGAGTCGCTTTATCTGCCACCATCGAGTTAAATAGCCAACGGTATGCATCTTCAAAATCACGTGGGCTGCCATAACCATCATTAAATAATTTAACCAAACGTAGTTGTGCCTTTAAATTTCCTTGCGACGAGGCTTCACGCAAATATGTAATTGCCATTGCTTTATCTTGTTGAACTAAACGCCCGGTGTCGTAGTATCGCCCTAATTGCTCCAGTGCAGCCGCTAAGCCTTGCTCAGCTGCTTTTCGCATGTAATACACACCTAACTCTACATTTCGATCAACACACACACTATAAGCCAGCATGTCGCCATATAAGAATTGGTAAGACGGCAATGCCATTTTATTGGCTCGTGCTTCTATATCTTGCACTAACTGGCAGTCATCTGCCTTTACACGCGCTAAATGTGTATTTTTATTTATTAACGCAATTAGCTCAGATTCAGTGTACAGCGGCACTGCAGCTGGGCTTTCTGTAGCTAAGCTATTGGTTGATATAAATAAAGACAACGAAATTAACGAAAGCCTTAATACGCAATTACGAGAAAATAAACGCATGCTCACCACTTATAAAAATAAACTTATTAAATGATATACAAAGATCGTTCCAAGGTGAATTTTAGACACAAAAAAAGCTGCACTAGGCAGCTTTTTTATCTAACAGTAATTACGCAAACGGGTTGCGAAGTACCATTGTTTCTACGCGGTCAGGACCTGTAGAAATAATATCAATTGGAACACCCGTAATTTCTTCAATACGCTTGATGTAGTCAATCGCAGCTTTTGGTAAACCGTCAAGACTCGTTACACCAACAGTGTTTTCTGACCAACCTGGCATTTCTTCGTATACCGGTGTTACTTTATCGTAACCTTCAGCTGCTAATGGCGTTATGTTAGTAACAGTGCCATCTTCAAGCTTATAACCAGTACAGATTTTAAGTGTTTCTAAGCCATCTAAAACATCAAGCTTAGTTAAACAAAAACCTGAAATACTGTTGATTTGAACTGCACGGCGCATAGCCACTGCATCTAACCAACCAGTACGACGAAGTCGACCTGTTGTTGCGCCAAATTCATGACCTTTATCACCTAGGTGCTTACCAACCGGATCTTGTTTTTCAAGACCATCGTAAAGCTCTGTAGGGAAAGGACCTGAACCAACACGTGTAGTGTACGCTTTAATAATACCTAAAACGTAATCAAGGTTTAGTGGACCAAAACCAGCACCAGTCGCAACGCCACCAGCGGTAGTGTTTGAAGATGTTACATAAGGGTAAGTACCGTGATCGATATCAAGTAATGTACCTTGTGCACCTTCAAATAAAATGTTTTCGCCTGCTAAACGCGTTTGATCTAAAAGCTCAGTTACATCTACAACCATTGCTTTTAAGATATCTGCAACAGCCATTGCATCATCAAACGTTTTTTGAAAATCTACAGCATCTACTTTGTAGTAGTTAACTAAAGTGAAGTTATGGTATTCAAGAACTTCTTTTAATTTAGCTGCAAAAACTTCAGGATTAAATAAATCGCCTACGCGTAAACCACGGCGCGCCACTTTATCTTCGTACGCTGGACCAATACCACGGCCAGTTGTACCAATTGGCTTATCGCCACGAGCAGTTTCGCGGGCTACATCTAATGCAACATGGAAAGGCAAGATTAGTGGACATGCTTCGCTTATTAAAAGACGCTCGCGTACAGGTACGCCGCGTTCTTCAAGCATGCCAATTTCTCTCATTAGCGCTTCTGGTGATAAAACTACACCATTACCAATCACACATTTAACATTGTCACGTAATACACCCGATGGAATAAGGTGTAGAACCGTCTTTTCACCTTCGATAACTAAAGTATGACCCGCATTGTGGCCACCTTGATAACGAACTACTAAAGATGCTTTGTCTGTAAGGAGATCAACTACCTTACCCTTTCCTTCGTCACCCCATTGGGTGCCTAATACAACAACGTTTTTACCCATCGTAAATTCACTTAGAGAAAATTAGGACGAGATTTTACCAGAAAACTAAAGTAAAGATCACCCCTGTTCAGCTTATTTTTTCTGCTCGCAACTGTTCTATCAAAATATCAGCTAATAACCACATAAATAACAGTGATTTAAAGCACTAGATTACATTTAACAAAAAGCCCCGCAAATGCGAGGCTTTTTAACTTTTAAATAATTAAGGTAAAGCTTATTGAGCTTTAGCACCTTTCATATATTGGAAGAAGTCGCTATCTGGTGAAAGTACCATAACGTCTTGCTTATCTTTAAAAGTCTTTTTGTAAGCTTCAAGCGAACGTACAAAACTAAAGAACTCAGGGTCTTTGTTATACGCGTTAGCATAGATGCCTGCGGCATCAGCATCGCCTTGACCACGTACAGAACGCGCATTACGCTCTGCATCGGCAAGCATTACTGTAACGCGACGGTCAACACCCGCACGAATAGTCTCGGCTTTTTCCTGACCTTCAGAACGGTGCTCTTTTGCAACAGCAGTACGCTCAGCGCGCATACGTTGGTAAATAGAGCTACTTACTTCTTGTGGTAGGTTAATTTGCTTAACACGTACGTCTAACACTTCAATTCCTAGCTCACGCGCGCTTTCAGAAGCTTGTACTAACGCTTCTTCCATTAACTCGCTACGCTCACCTGATACAATTTCGCGAATTGTACGTGTACCAAAGTTTGTACGAAGACCATTGTTTACTTTTTGCTTAAGTAGTGTTTCAGCATATTGCTTATCACCACGGGCACGTAAGTAAAAAGCACTAAAGTCGTTAACGCGCCATTTTACAAACGAATCAACTATTAAGTCTTTTTTCTCACTAGTAACAAAGCGGTCTGGTGCACCATCTAGCGTTTGAATACGTGCATCAATGCGACGCACTTGGCTAAAAAATGGCACCTTAAATTGCAGGCCTGGACCATATACAATCGCTTTATCGTCGCTATCTTTTTGTACTTTACTGAATAACATTACAATTGCTTTTTGCCCTTCAGGTACAACAAATACCGACGAGAAAGACATAACAATGGCAGCTAATAGTATTACTAAACTAAAGTTTTTCATTATGATTATCTCCCATCATTAAAGCGGTCGTTGTTAAAGCGGTCATTACCACTGTTAACAGAGCTATTGCGTGACGTATTTACCTTATTACGTAAATCTTGAATATCACTTGAGCTTGGAAGTGCAACGCGTGTTGCTGTCCCTTGCTTATCCATGATCTTATCAAGTGGTAAATAAATCATGTTATTACCGCCTTTCACATCAACCAGTACTTTAGAGCTGCTACCTAACACTTCTTCCATTGCATCAATGTATAAGCGCTCACGAGTAACTTCTTTAGCTGCTTGATATTCAGGTAATAGCTTTTCAAAGCGAGCTACCTCACCTTGCGCTTCTAATGTAATACGTTCTTGGTAACCTTCAGCTTCTTGAGTCATACGCGTTACTTGACCACGAGCACGCGGTTCAATTTCACGAGCATATGCTTCTGCTTCACGGATGAAACGTTCTTCATCTTCTTGTGCAGCAATCGCATCATCAAATGCATCTTTAACTTCAGTTGGCGGACGAGAATCTTTAAAGTTCACGTCAGTCACAATTAAGCCTAAGTTATATGGTTCGATGATCTTATTAAGCTCATCCCATGTATTTTGACGAACAACCTCACGGCCATTAGTTAATACTTGGTCCATTTTTGCATGTCCAACAACATAACGCAGAGCACTATCAAGCGCTTCTTCTAAGCTACTATCAGCGTTAGTTACGCTAAATTGATAAAGGTATGGGTCAATAACACGGTACTGCACCTGAAACTCAACGCTTACTACGTTTTCGTCTTCAGTAAGCATAAAACCAGAAGCCGATAATGAACGAACTGCTTCAATATCTACTGGGATTACCGTTTCAATGAATGTCATTTTCCAACGCAGACCAGGATCAGCAATTCGGTCATATTTACCAAATTGAAGAACCACACCACGCTCGGCTTCTTTAACCGTATAAATACCACTTAACGCCCATACAATAACGGCGATAATAAGTATGAATGAAATACCGGCTCCGCCAAGTCCACCGCCGCTACCATTGCCGGATTTTTTCCCGCCAAATAAGCCGCCGAACTTGTTACTAAACTTGCGGAACACCTCGTCTAAATCAGGTGGGCCTTGATCACGTCCGCCTTTATTATTCCACGGATCTTTGTCATTGCCATTATTACCCGGTTCATTCCAGGCCATAGCTATACTCCATTGTTATCTAAATAAATTAGGAAATTGTGTTAAATCTAACAAATCTACCGCGTTTCTCATACAAAAACCGACATTAAAACGTCAATTTTTAATCTTGGTAGATAAAACCAGCAATTTCAGGACCAAATTCTTTAATTAAACGATTCCACTCAACCATTGGCATTCTAACATCTAACAGCCAATTACCTTGCTCATCAAATCGCTCTTCATGTACTGCATTTAAACTGAACAATGCAGCTCTTAGGCGACCATACAATGGCGTAAGAAATAATGTTTCGTTAAACATCTTCTTAGCAAGTAGCTCACTAATAGCCTCACTAAGTAGTTCACACCCTTCACCAGTCTGAGCGCTAAGCCATACCCTTATAGGTTGGCCTTCGTCATCTCGATCAATACGTGGGCTTACGTTATCCAGCGCATCAATTTTATTATAAATTAATAGCTGTGGTACTTCATCGGCTTCAATTTCTTTAAGCACCGATTGTACTTGTTCAATATTTTCTTGAAGACGAGAGTCTGCTGCGTCAATTACATGCAACTGTAAATCAGCTTCGCGAGTTTCAGTAAGCGTAGCTTTAAAAGCAGCAACTAAGTCATGCGGTAAATGACGAATAAAGCCCACTGTATCAGCCAAAATAACAGGACCAACATCACCCAATTCAAGCTTACGTAAGGTAGGGTCAAGCGTTGCAAATAACTGATCCGCCGCGTATACGTCTGAATCTGTAATACGATTGAATAACGTAGATTTACCCGCGTTAGTGTACCCTACTAACGATACCGTAGGTATTTCATTACGCGTACGGGCTCGCCTACCTTGTTCGCGCTGCACAGCCACTTTAGCTAAACGCGCACGGATATTTTGAATACGAGCTCGAAGTAATCGTCTATCTGTTTCAAGTTGGGTTTCGCCAGGTCCACGTAAACCAATCCCGCCTTTTTGGCGTTCCAGATGGGTCCAGCCTCGAATTAATCGAGTCGACATATGACGAAGTTGCGCCAGTTCAACTTGCAGCTTACCCTCATGGGTGCGTGCACGTTGGGCAAAAATATCAAGAATTAGTGTCGTTCTATCAAGCACGCGACACTGACAAACACGCTCTAAATTACGCTCTTGTGATGGTCTGAGTTGATGATTAAAAATTACGACATCTGCATTGTGGATTTTAACAATCTCAGCTATTTCTTCTGCTTTACCGGTACCGACGAATAGTTTCGGATGTGGTGCTTGACGGCTGCCTTGCACAACCGCCAAACTACTAACACCAGCAGAAGATACCAACATTTCTAATTCATGAAGATCTTCACGATCTCCTTCCTTAGGCAAGTCGATATGAACTAAAATTGCATGTTCGCCGGATTCATAGCGGTCAAACAAACATTATGCTCCTAATTAAAAGTTTCCAGCTTCTGCCTCTTCAGTGTCTTCACTCCCTTGAACTGCTTGGAAGTTAACTGCGCGAGCAGGGACAACTGTTGAAATTGCATGCTTATAAACCATTTGATTTACTGTGTTCTCTAGTAAAATAACAAATTGGTCAAATGACTGAATTTTGCCTTGTAATTTTATGCCATTTACCAAAAAGATTGATACTGGAATGCGCTCACGACGTAGTGCATTCAAAAATGGGTCTTGTAACGATTGGCCTTTTGCCATGTTATTATTCCTTCGTTCTAGGTGTTATTATAATTAAGTGGCTGAACTTATTTGATAAAAAACAATATTCAACTACTACTAGCTTAGCGAACTTACTACACGATGCAAGTTTTCTTCGTCACCCGTTGTTAACCAAGTAACATCAGGCCAACTACGAAGCCACGTTAACTGACGTTTTGCCAATTGACGTGTTGCTGCGATGCCACGAAAAACCATTTCATCATGGTTTGTTTCACCCGCAAGGTAATCCCACATTTGTCTATAACCAACACAACGAATAGAAGGCATATTGGGGTGTAAATCCTTACGTAGATATAGGGTCGAAACTTCATTTTCAAACCCCTGATCAATCATTATTTTAAACCTTTCTTCAATTCGGCGGTGTAATTCGCTGCGTTCTTGCGGTGCAATCGCAAATTGATGAAAAGTATAAGGTAAAGCCGGCTGTTTTTGCTTTTGCAACTCAGTCATGGTCTTACCAGTTAACTTGTAGACCTCTAAAGCTCGATTAATTCTTTGTGAATCATTTTCACTTATTTTTTCGGCTGCTTTTGGGTCAACTTTAGCTAATTCTTTATATAAATGAGGCCAGCCAAATTCTTTAGCTTGCGCTTCTAGTTCTGCTCTTATCGCTGTATCTGCTTCAGGCAAAGGCGATAAACCATCAATTAAAGATTTGAAGTACAACATTGTACCTCCAACTAATACAGGCACTTTACCTTGTCTATGAAATTCGTCAATTTTTTGTACTGCATCTCGCCTAAAATCAGCCACTGAATATGTTTCACTCGGGTCGAGTAAGTCAATCAGATGGTGCGGAGCTTTAGCTAGTTCTTCAGCATCGGGTTTTGCAGTACCAATGTTCATATCTTTATACACTAACGCTGAATCAACGCTGATTATTTCTGTATTTAAATGCTCGCACAGTGAGATTGCCAATGCTGTTTTACCCGCAGCAGTTGGACCCATTAAAAATATGACTGGTAAATTACTCAACACTGATACCTTAATCTAATTGCGTTAAATAGTGATTTAGCTCTATTTTAACTGCTTTTGCGCGCAAGCGTTCAATAGTTTGCGGATTATTTTGTAAGCGCATTTGTTGCGCTAAAAACACATTGCTTAAATAAAACCGGGTCGGGACACAGTTCATTTGCCACTCCAACCAATTTTCTATATTTTCAAGCTGTGCTTTACATGCATTAAGTAGCTCACCTACTGCTGCACTTACATCAAGTAAATATAAACACGCTGGTAATTTTTTAACCATTACAAACTGTTTTTCTATGACCAGTTCAAAACCAAGTAAGGTAAACCACGATTGTTGGGCTTCTATAAGTAAGCAATCTTCTTTTTCTAGATTTACTCGTACAGGTAACAAAAGGGCTTTCCCTTCTAAACTGCCAAACTCTTTAATTTGATTATGCCAGTCATCCACTAATGCATATTTAAAATGTGAGCAATACAATTGCTGCTCTTCACTAAATACACACATACCTTCACTAACACTAATAATAGAAACAGCCTGTAAAACATTCCTAGCAGGCTCTACCTCGTTTTGTGGTGCTGGTAAGTTTGTTAAATTGTCAAAATGCGCAGCGTGTTGCTCACTGACACCTTGATAGAAAGCATTTACATCATGGTGACTCGTATTTGGTGTAGCCCGATATCCCCCATTACCTCCGCCCGTTCTAGTGCCTGATGATGAGCTACCAGCACTTCCAGAATAAGAGGGCTGTAATTGCGATTTAGGATAATCAAACACGGCTTCGCTCTGAATATTATTAGCAGTGCTATGCGTTGTTCCCATGAACGCTGGCACGGACTCAGTTTCTGTGTTTACAGGTTCGTTACTAAATTCGCCTTGCAGTGGTACTACTACCTGCTTAATGGCTTGCAATATAAAATCATGAATTAAGCGCCCTTGATGAAAGCGCACTTCATGTTTAGCAGGGTGAACATTTACATCAACCTGTCGTGGGTCAATATCAATATAAATAACAAACCCCGGAAGCTCTTGAGTGCCACTTACTTCTTCAAATGCTTGGCGTATAGCATGCAAAATAAGCTTATCGCGCATCATGCGATTATTCACATAAGTATACTGTGTCGTATTAGCTGAACCTACAGGTAGCACCCAACCATGCAGCTGTAAGCCGCCCTCTCCTGATTGAATATGCAAACCTTGCTCAGCAAAGGCCTTACCTGCAACTTGTGCTACACGAGTAATAGCCTGCGAGGGATCTGTTTTAGCACGATACTGCCTTACTACTTTTTCATTGTGAGTTAGTGTAATAGAGACATCAAAACGACTAAGCGCAATACGCTTTATCAACTCATCAATGTGGCTAAATTCAGTTTTTTCGGTACGCAAAAATTTACGACGAGCTGGGGTGTTAAAAAATAAATCTTTTACTTCAATAGTTGTGCCATCAGGGTGCGCTACTGGCTTTACTTGAACGGCCATATCGCGACCTTCTGCAAATGCTTGCCAGGCTGCTTCTTGCTCTTTAGGTTTTGAGCTCAGCGTTAAACGCGATACAGAGCTAATTGACGCAAGCGCTTCGCCTCTAAAACCAAGTGAACAAATATTTTCGAGATCATCAAGCGACTTTAATTTACTGGTAGCATGGCGAGAAAGTGCAAGCGTTAGCTCATCTTTACTTATCCCTGAGCCGTTGTCGCGAATACGAATAAGCTTATGACCACCACGCTCTATATCTATTTGAATACGTGTAGCGCCAGCATCTAAACTGTTTTCGACCAACTCTTTTACTACCGACGCTGGGCGCTCAACCACTTCGCCTGCGGCAATTTGGTTAGCTAAACGCGCGGGTAATATTTCAATATTCATTAATTTCCTAACAGATATATTTTAGTGATGATTTAGCTTTGCGGTATATCGAGCTCTTGCCCAATAAATAAAGTATTAGAGCTAAGCTTATTAACTTGTTTTAATTTAGTGACCGTAATGCCATAGCGACTCGCCAACATACTTAAAGACTCACCCGGGCGGACTTTATGCTTTGTTGGATATTGAGATTTTAATTTGGCAAATAAAGAATCATCGGGTGGATTTTTTAAATAATAATTTTTAATTGAAGTAAATATAGCTTTAGCCAAACGCTCTTGATGATTAGCGTTTTTAAGTAGTTTTTCTTCTCGCGGGTTAGATATAAACCCTGTTTCTACTAAAATAGACGGAATATCTGGTGATTTAAGTACAGCTAGACTCGCATGTTGCGGATCTTTTTTATGGAGCTTAGCCACTTTACGTAGCTCTTTAACCACTTCGTCGGCTACATTTAAGCCGGTTTTCATAGAGTGGTCCATCGACATATCAAGCAGCGCCTGCGCCAGGTATTTTTCGTTAGCGGCATCTTTCATTACATCTGCAGCACCACCTAAAAGCTCAGAATGCTTCTCCTTATCTTCTATCCATTTACCTATTTCTGAATTAGCTCGCCTTAATGACAAAACCCAAACAGAGGCACCATTTGGTCCCGGGCTTGTAAATGCATCCGCGTGAATAGAGACAAAAAAGTCGGCTTTTTTTTCACGAGCACGATTGGTACGGGTATTTAGTTTTACAAAATAGTCACCGCTTCGCACCATGCGCGAAATCATCCCACGCTCACCATCAATCATACGCTCTAAACGTTTTGCAATTTGCAGTGTTACCGTTTTTTCGTACGTACCAGACGGCCCAATTGAACCGGGATCTTCGCCGCCATGGCCCGGATCAATTGCAATAACAATATCGCGTTCTTGGCTTAGTTGGCGGTTTTTGGCTGCAGTTTGAGTAGGAGAGGTAACTACAGCAGCTTGGCTTTTATTGTATAAATCAACAACGAGTCTATTTTTATAAGGACCTGTAGGTGCTAAAGCAAATACAACGGGCTTTACTGGCGTACTTAACTCAAACACTAAACGTACGCTTTGTTTATTTTTAGGTTTCGAGTAACGTAATTTACTTACTATTTGATGTTTTGGTGGCACACCAGGTAGTATTTTTAATTCGCTGGTATTTTCTAAATCAATCACCAAGCGGCTAGGATTTTTAAGCATAAAATAGCTAAAGTCGGGCTTATCATTTAAATCAAATACCACGCGCGTACTATCTGGGGATGGCCAAACGCGTACACTATTGATTGTATTTTTAGCCCACAGCGGCAAGCTTATGGTAAAAACCATAAGGTAAATAAAGAGTTTAACTACACCTCGGCTCATTTGATAATTACTGCCTTAACTATATTATTATTTGTTATTTAGTTTTTCGACAATTGCTACACCGCGCTCACTAGCACTATTAATAACAATTTTACGCTCGTTACCCATATAGCTTAGAGTAATATCTAAATCAGGCACAGGAATAAATTCGCCACCTTTTTCTGGCCATTCAACAACACAAATTGCATCTGGTGAAAAATAATCACGTATTCCCATGTATTCAAGTTCTTCAGGATCACCTAAGCGGTACAAATCAAAGTGATAAACATTTGCGCGTTCGAGTTCATAAGGTTCTACAAGTGTATATGTTGGACTTTTAACCTTACCTGTATGGCCAAAACCTTGTACCACACCTCGTGTAAACGTTGTCTTACCTGCACCCAAATCACCATGCAAATAAATCACCGCACCTTGCTCAATAATATCAGCAACACGGTTACCCATTGAGACCGTGGCTACTTCATCAGTTAAATGAAATTCAAAACTACGCGTCATTACTACCTCAAAAATTCATTCAAAAGCGCATATTTGCTAATCATACCAGAATATTAATTTAAGGCGATAAATTGAAGTTTCAGGCATAAAAAAACCAGATAAACTTATAATCAAAGCAGTATTTGGATATCTATTTTTCGATACTTTGAAACTGTATCATTACAATCAAATAAGGTAAGTGAATCTTTTGGGCTAGAAGACAGTAAAAAAAAGTAACACCACTAATTAGACAACTAAATGCATGCGTTAAAGTAACTGAAATATCAAGCCTTATTATCTTATTTTTCTACTCCAGCAGCCAGCCCTACTAACAAAACATAACTGGCACACGAAACTCCAGCCACTCCCTATATACCTTCCATATTTTCAGATGAGAGGGCTAACATACTCAGCTTTATACACAATTTACAGCAGCTTTAAATACAAAAAGCCCCAGCTAATGCCGGGGCTTTTTTACAAAACTAACTTAATTAAAAAAATTAAGCTTGTTTTGGACTAGAAATAACGTCTACTAAAGTCCAAGATTTATTCTTAGAAATTGGTGCGCATTCACGGATAGTAACTACGTCACCCGCTTTTGCTGTGTTATTTTCGTCATGTACGTGTAACTTAGTCGTACGTTTAATGAATTTCCCATAGATTGGGTGCTTCACATAACGTGCGATAGCGATAGTGAAAGATTTTTCCATCTTGTCGCTGATTACACGGCCTTGAAGAGTACGAATTTTATCGCTCATTATTGACCTGCCTTCTGGTTAATAACTGTTTTTACACGCGCGATATCGCGGCGTACTGTTCTTAGCGTGTGTGTCTGAGCTAACTGACCAGTGCTAGCTTGCATGCGCATATTAAATTGCTCACGAAGTAGTCCTAGAAGTTCAGCATTAAGCTCTTCTACGCTTTTGTCTTTTAGTTCGCTAGCTTTCATCACATTACCGTCCGAGTTACGAAAGTTGTTTTGAATGGCAATTTACGAGCAGCAAGGTCGAATGCTTCACGAGCAAGCTCTTCTGAAACACCTTCCATTTCGTAAAGTACTTTACCAGGCTGAATTTCAGCAACCCAATATTCAACAGAACCTTTACCTTTACCCATACGAACTTCAAGAGGTTTTTCTGTAATCGGTTTGTCAGGGAAGACACGAATCCAGATTTTACCTTGACGTTTCACGTGACGCGTCATAGCACGACGAGCTGCTTCGATTTGACGAGCAGTCATACGGCCACGGCCAGTTGCTTTCAATCCGAAAGTACCGAAGCTTACTTTGTTACCGTTTTGCGCTAAGCCGCGGTTGCGGCCTTTGTGCATTTTACGGAATTTTGTACGTTTTGGCTGTAACATTAGTCGCTACCTCTACTTAGCACTTTTCTTGGCTTTCTTTGGTGCGCGTTTAGCTGGCTTCTCTTGCTCTTGTACTAGTGGTAAACCACCAATAACTTCGCCTTTGAAGATCCAAACTTTAACACCAATGATACCATAAGTGGTTAAGGCTTCAGAAGTTGCGTAATCGATATCAGCACGAAGAGTATGTAGAGGTACACGACCTTCACGATACCATTCTGAACGTGCGATTTCAGCGCCGCCAAGACGACCGCTAACTTCAACTTTAATCCCTTTAGAACCGATGCGCATTGCATTTTGTACCGAACGCTTCATAGCGCGACGGAACATAACACGACGTTCTAGTTGAGAGGCAATGCCGTCTGCTACTAGTTGTGCATCTAGTTCTGGTTTACGTACTTCAGAGATATTAATCTGAGCAGGTACACCAGCGATTTTAGTTACCGCTTGACGTAATTTTTCTACGTCTTCGCCTTTTTTACCGATAACAACACCCGGACGAGCCGTGTGGATTGTTACTCGGATTGATTTTGCTGGACGCTCAATAACGATTTTAGACACAGAAGCCGTTTTCAATTCCTTTGTAAGGAATGTACGAACTTTGTGATCGCCAAAAAGCTGTGCAGAGAAATCTTTTGAACTCGCGTACCAGGTAGAAACCCAAGGTTTAGATATACCTAGGCGAATACCAGTAGGATGAACTTTTTGTCCCATTACTTATACTCCTAGCTATCTGAAACCATAACAGTGATATGGCTTGTACGCTTAAGGATGCGGTCTGCGCGTCCTTTAGCACGAGGCATAATACGTTTCATTGTAGGACCATCGTCCACAAAGATCGTTGTTATACGAAGCTCATCAATGTCAGCACCTTCGTTATGCTCTGCGTTAGCAATAGCAGACTCAAGTACTTTCTTAACTAATACAGCGGCTTTCTTAGGGCTGTACGCCAGGATTTCTAGTGCGCGATCTACAGGTAACCCGCGGATCTGATCTGCAACTAGACGTGCTTTTTGCGCCGAACCAGAGGCGAATTTATGTTTAGCTAATGCTTGCATTTATCTTCCCCTCTTATCGTTTCTTCGCTTTCTTATCCGCAGCATGGCCACGGTAAGTGCGAGTTGGTGCAAATTCACCTAGTTTGTGACCGATCATTTCGTCAGAAACGAAAACTGGTACGTGCTGGCGACCATTATGGACAGCAATGGTCAATCCGATCATGTTAGGTATGATCATTGAACGACGGCTCCAAGTTTTAATTGGCTTTTTCTCACCGCTTTCCAAAGCTTTCTCTACCTTCTTCAGCAAGTGTAGGTCTATAAAAGGACCCTTCTTGAGAGAGCGTGGCATGGCTATTCCTCAATATTACTTAGTACGACGACGTACTATAAATTTATCCGTACGCTTGTTCTTACGCGTCTTCGCACCTTTAGTCGGTTTACCCCATGGAGACACAGGATGACGACCACCAGATGTACGACCTTCACCACCACCGTGTGGGTGATCTACCGGGTTCATGGCAACACCACGAACTGTCGGACGAATACCACGCCAGCGATTTGCACCTGCTTTACCAAGTGAACGAAGCATATGCTCAGCATTGCCTACTTCACCTAGAGTCGCACGACAATCAGATTCAACTTTACGAACTTCGCCTGAACGAAGACGTAATGTTACATATTGACCATCACGAGCAAGGATTTGAACGTATGCACCAGCAGAACGTGCTATTTGAGCACCTTTACCTGGTTTTAATTCTACGTTGTGAACAGTCGAACCTACAGGCATATTACGCATTGGTAATGCATTACCAGGTTTGATTGGTGCATCAACACCAGACTGGATTGCATCGCCAGCTTTTAAGCCTTTAGGTGCGATAATGTAACGACGCTCACCGTCTGCATATAATACAAGAGCGATGTTTGCGCTACGATTTGGATCGTATTCTAAACGTTCAACAGTAGCTGGAATGCCATCTTTAGTACGTTTAAAATCGATTAAACGGTAGTGTTGTTTATGACCACCACCGATATGACGAACCGTAATACGACCATTGTTATTACGACCACCTGATTTAGAGTTTTTCTCTAAAAGTGGTGCGTATGGCTTACCCTTATGTAGATCAGAGTTAACCACTTTAACTAGGTGACGACGGCCCGCAGAAGTAGGCTTACACTTTTGAAGTGCCATAATTCTATCCCCTTATTACTCGGCGCCGCCGACAAAGTCTAGCTCGCTGCCTTCTTTAAGAGTAACGTAAGCTTTCTTCCAGTCGCTACGACGACCGAAACGTGCGCCAGTACGTTTTGTTTTACCCTTAACGTTAAGTGTGCGAACACCAGTTACTTCTACTTCAAAAAGCTTCTCAACTGCTACTTTAATTTCAGCTTTAGTTGCGTCATTTACTACTTTAAAAACAATAGTATTGTTTTCTTCAGCAGCAATTGTGCTTTTTTCAGAGATATGTGGAGCAAGGATCACTTTTAAAAGACGTTCTTCGCGAATCATGCTAGCGCCTCCTCAAGTTGCTTAACAGCAGCGGCTGTAATAAGTACCTTATCGAAAGCAATTAAGCTTACAGGATCGATACCAGCTACATCACGTGTGTCAACCTTATAAAGGTTACGTGCCGATAAGAAAAGATTTTCATCTACTTCTTCAGTCACGATAAGAACATCTTTAAGCTCAAGTTCTTTAAGCTTAGCAACTAGTTCTTTAGTTTTTGGTGCTGCTAGAGCAAAACTTTCAACAACGATTAAACGCTCTTGACGAACTAATTCAGATAAGATGCTTTTAATCGCACCACGGTACATTTTACGGTTTACTTTTTGGCTGTGGTCTTGTGGTTTAGCTGCAAAGCTAACGCCACCTGAACGCCAAATTGGGCTACGGATTGTACCGGCACGTGCACGGCCAGTACCTTTTTGAGCCCATGGTTTTTTACCACCACCGCTTACTTCAGAACGTGTCTTCTGAGCACGAGTACCTTGACGAGCGCCTGCTGCGTATGCAACAACTACTTGATGTACTAATGCTTCGTTAAACTCACGTCCAAAAGTAGCTTCAGAAACTTCAAGACCGCCAGAAGCGTCTTTAATTGCTAATTCCATCACTAAATCTCCAGGACTTATGCTTTAACAGCTGGTTTAACGATAACGTCACCGCCAATAGCTCCAGGTACTGCACCCTTAACTAAAAGCAAATTACGCTCAGCGTCAACGCGAACTAGTTCTAAGTTTTGAGTCGTTACACGCTCAGCACCCATATGACCGGCCATTTTCTTACCTTTAAACACCTTACCAGGTGATTGGTTTTGACCGATTGAACCAGGAGCACGGTGAGATAGAGAGTTACCATGTGTAGCGTCTTGCATGCTGAAATTCCAGCGCTTAACACCACCTTGGAAACCTTTACCTTTAGAAGTACCGGTTACGTCAACCTTGTTGATTTCGTTGAATAATTCAACAGTAAGCTCAGCGCCTACTTCAAAATCGCCTTCACCACCGTTAAGGCGGAATTCCCACAGACCGCGACCCGCTTCAACACCAGCTTTAGCGAAATGACCCGCTTTAGCTTTGTTTACACGACTTGCTTTTTTAGTGCCTGCGGTTACTTGAAGCGCGTTATAACCGTCTGTTGCGTCAGATTTGATCTGAGCAATGCGGTTAGGTGTCGCTTCAATAACTGTCACAGGGATAGATACACCATCTTCAGTGAAGATTCGTGTCATACCCACTTTACGACCGACTAGACCTAATGCCATTTTCCTAAAACCTCTCTAATCTTTCGATTAACCCAGGCTGATTTGAACATCAACACCAGCAGCAAGATCTAAACGCATAAGCGCGTCTACAGTCTTGTCAGTTGGTTCTACGATGTCAATCAGACGTTTATGGGTGCGGATCTCGTACTGATCACGCGCATCTTTATTAACGTGCGGTGAAGTTAGTACAGTAAAACGTTCAAAGCGTGTAGGTAGTGGAATTGGTCCACGTACTTGTGCGCCAGTGCGTTTCGCAGTTTCCACGATTTCTGCCGTTGATTGGTCAATCAAACGGTGGTCAAAAGCTTTTAGGCGAATACGAATGCGTTGATTTGACATTCTTAACCTCAATATAAAGAGCATATAAAAGAGCATAAAAAAACGACCGAAACAATCTTAAAACTTAAGATGCCGGCTGTTTGATTATATCTACGTTGAGTTCCAAATCGGAACTCCTGTTTATTAGCTTGAAATCCAAGCTTAATTTATCCTTTCTAATTCCAAGAGGAATTTTGAAAGCCTGCGTATTATAGAGGTATTGGTGATAAATGCAACAACTATTTAGAAACAATACAATGGCTGTAAATTTGATTAAATAAGCGTCCATAAATGCTTACTCGCTATACTTGAACTAATAGCTCTACTTGCTAGTCAATAAACAAGTTAACACCTTAATTACGCAAACTAAGTGATTTTTAGATATTATGGTATCCTACTGCGCTAATTTTGCCTTTAATATCAATTCGCTTAATAAAGTGAGCTATTTTGAGGCTGGAAAAATGTGTTGATAGCTAGGCAAAAAATTCGCTATTTAGTTGTTCTAAATGAGAATTTTTTAACGCAGGTAGCGACACATTTAGCCCCGCAAAATGATTAAGTATTATTGCGGATTGGTATAATACTCTCAATATGGTGAGTCGATGCGTATTTTTAATTATTGTTTAAATGTTATGTCTGCTGGATTTAGCCGCTTATTTGTGAAAAGCAAAGTGCTGCCAGAAAATCCTATTAAACAGTATGATCTAAACCCTGAGTATCCTACATTTTATATAGTGCGCCTAAATTCGCGATTTGATTTAGCCGCCCTTGCACATGCGTGTAAAAAAAATGGCCTACCTAGCCCAACTGAAGAACAAGTATTAGGCAACCAAGATTTAGACCGCTTTATTGGCATTAAAAACCCACCACCACTGTTTGGTGATGAAGCTAAGCCAACAAATGCTTTAGCCCAGAGTAAACAAATTATTGAGTACTTAATAAAAAGCGGGCAGCAAAATGTACAAGTTGTTCCGGTTACTATTTTATGGGGACGCGACCCAGGTAAAGAAAAGCCAGGATTACGCACTTTAATCACGCACTCCCTAACTCCTAGCTGGTTTAGAAAGATTTTTGTGGTGTTGTTTTCAGGTCGCGATAACTTTATTCGCTTTAGTCAGCCTCTCGACTTATCGCTGTTAGTGAATGAGAAAGCAGACGTAAGTGAATTACCACATAAGTTGTTACGTGTTGCACGTGTACACTTTAAGCGTCAAAAACTTGCAGCTACGGGCCCTAAAATGCCCTCTCGCGAGCAATTATTTAATTCATTATTAGCATCACCTACAATAAAAAAAGCAATTCAAGATGAAGCTAAAGCTAAAAACATCAGTCAAACCGAAGCGCGCCAAAATGCACTTAAGCTACTTGATGAAATAGCGGCTAATTACTCTGAGGCGATGATACGTGTAGCTGAAAGGTTTTTAACCTGGTTGTGGAATAAGCTTTATAACGGTATAGACATTAATCATGCTGAACAAATTCATGAGCTAACCGATAAAGGCCATGAAATTATTTATATGCCTTGTCATCGTAGCCACATGGACTACTTACTGCTTACCTACTCTATTTATCATTTAGGTTTAGTGCCACCGCATATTGCTGCGGGTGTAAATCTTAACTTTTTCCCTGCTGGCGGTATATTTAGACGCTCAGGCGCATTTTTTATTCGTCGCTCGTTTGCCGGTAATAAGCTTTACTCAGCCATATTTAAAGAGTATTTAAGCCAGCTATTTATTAAGGGCTACTCTGTTAAGTTTTATACAGAAGGTGGAAGAAGCCGTACTGGGCGTTTGCTACCGCCTAAAACCGGCATGCTCTCAATGACCTTACAAGCCATGCTGCGCGGAATAGACAGACCTATATCTATTGTTCCTGTGTATATTGGCTATGAGCATGTAATGGAAATTAATACTTATCTTAAAGAACTAGATGGTAAAGATAAAAAAGGCGAATCTATATTTGGTATTTTTAAGGCAATCAAAAACCTTAAAAACTATGGCCGTGGTAATTTAAACTTTGGTGATCCAATTTCGATTAACCAATACTTAAACGATAACCAACCAGATTGGCGTGATTCAATACACCCAACTGACGTGCAAAAGCCACAATGGTTAGCACCACAAGTAACTAAGCTTGCCGACCAAGTGATGGTTAAAATTAATAATGCGGCGGCGCTTAATGCGGTTAACTTACTAGCGATGATATTGCTGGTTAACGATAAACAAGCATTGAGTAAACCAAAGCTATTAGCACAACTTGATTTTTATCTGCGTTTACAACGCGACGCTAGCTACAGCGATAAAGTAACAGCCCCAGACGAAACGCCAGAGCAATTACTAACGCATGCATTAAAGCTTAATAAGTTTGAGGTAATAAGTGATGAGTTTGGCGAAATTATTACTATTAGCGATAAAGAAAAAGTATTGTTTAATTATTACCGCAACAATATTTTACACTTGTTTGCAGTACCAAGCTTAATTGCGTTGCACTTATTTAAGCAACACAGCACGACCATTGAGCAATGCCAGCAACTTGTAAAAACGTTTTATCCGTTGTTTGCCAAAGAGTGGTACTTGCAGCCTCTTGATGAAAACTACATAACACGTATTTTAGCGAACTTTGCAGATCAAAACTTAATTGAGTTTGATGGTGACAATATTCATATAACAAACGGTAATGACTGCTTAGCTAAGCTAGAAATGCTTGGGCGAGCACTTAGCTTTACTCTGCAACGATACGCTATTGTGATTGGTTTTATTCAAACAAGTGATGGCATTGAAAAAGCCGAGCTAGAGCGAGAAAGTCAAGTGTTAGCACAACGTTTAGGCACACTACATGGAATTAAAACACCTGAATTTTTTGATAAAAAGGTGCTTGTTAGCTTTATTGAAAACTTACGTGGTGAATCATTAATAACAGAAGGTGATAGAGGCTTAGTAGGTAGTACACAACTTTGTGAAACCTATGCACACCTTAAAACATTACTGCCAGCACGCGTCTGGCAGTCAATCAGCGATATAGTACAAGATCAGTGTAACTAGTACTATAAAAGGGGGTTAGCGCTGGCGCATAACCCCTTCTTGCATTGTTGAGGCAACTAAGTTGCCTTGGCGATCAAAAAACTGCCCGCGTACCAAGCCACAACCATTGCTCGCGCTTGGACTATCAATTGAATACAAAATCCAATCATCCATTCTAAACGGGCGATGAAACCACATTGCGTGGTCTATGGTCGCTACTTGCATATTTGGCTGCATAAACGATACACCATGAGGCTGTAATGCAGTTGGTAAAAACTCAAAGTCAGACGCATACGCAAGCAGATAATTATGAATGCGTTGATCGTCTGGCATTTCACCATTAGCTTTAAACCAAATATGCTTTACCGGCTCCATAACTTCTGGTTTAAATGGATTATGAAAAGTAACTGGTCGCATTTCAATCGGCATTTCACGCGTAAACTTATTACGGATGACTTCAGGGATATGCGAAGCGTTATCTTGGTAAAACTCAAGTGATGAACGCAGGTCTTCAGGTGCGGGAACATCAGGCATTGTCGCTTGATGCGACAAGCCATTTTCCTCACCCTGAAATGATGCGGTCATATAAAAAATCGGTTTACCGTACTGAATCGCTTTTACTCGGCGAGTACTAAAGCTCTTCCCATCTCGAATCGTTTCTACATCATAAACAATCGGTTTAGCAGGATCGCCTGGGCGTAAAAAGTAAGAATGCAATGAGTGAACTATACGCCCTTCGGGTAGAGTTTCTTTAGCTGCAGAAAGTGCCTGCCCCATAACCTGACCGCCAAATACAGCACCAAAGCCTAAGTCTTGGCTTTGCCCTCGGTACAAACCTTTCTCAATTTCTTCAAGTGATAATAGCGACAACAAATCATCTAATACTTGGCTCATTATTTCTTCCTCAATCCCCAGATAAGTTAATGATACTATAGACTACAACTATGTAAATCTTTGTTAGGAGTACTCTCATCGCTTACTGGCTTTTTAAAACCGAACCCGATTCCTTTTCGATTGATGATTTAAAAAACGCACCAAAACAAACGACCCTCTGGGAAGGCGTGCGTAATTACCAAGCACGAAACTTTATGCGTGATGGCGTTAAAGTCGGTGACTCAGTCATGATTTATCATTCAAGCTGTAAACACGTAGGCGTAGCTGGCATTGCTGAAGTGACACACAATGCCTACCCAGATCCTACACAGTTTGATTTAAGCAGCGATTATTACGATGCTAAGGCCACCAGCGACAAACCACGCTGGGTTGTTGTTGAGGTAACTTATCAAAGCCACTTAAACAAACTTGTTAGCCTTAAGGATATTAAAGCGAATAATAATATTACTGAAATCGCACTTAAAAAAGGTGGGCGATTATCAATTATGCCCGTCACTAAAAATGATTGGGATGAAATAATTAAAATGGCGCAGTAGCAACCCTTTCCTTCTGTTTGACCTAATTTCACTGAGTTTGATATGATCCGCGCCGACTTATAGCTGGAGGATTAATGAAATTACTGTATTGGTTAGATGAATGGTTAACTCTCCCGCGAGATGAACAACAAACCCAACTGCCTATGTCGGGTAGTGACTTACTCGGCGATGTATTTGTTAAGTATGAATTTGTTGACGTTAATAAGCCCCTGCTTTTTACTTTTTCTCCTGCTGGTACTAATGTGCAAGAACAAGATCTCAATCCTGATTTTGCACCTTGGGGTTATCATCTAGCTCAAAAACAAAACGTAAACATCATCGCTTTTCAGCACTTGGGTAAAAGTAATTGGTTTCGTAATCGAAATTTAATATTCTTTCTCGAGCAATTATCAACATTACTTACGCCGTTTAATTGTCGGTTAGGTTACGGTCTAAGCCGTGGCGGATTTGCTGTTGGTGCTTTTGCTAAATTATTAAAGCTAAACCAAGTGCTATTCTTTCATCCGGTAAGTACTAAAAATAAAGAGTTAGTACCATGGGATGACCGCTCTAGTACCGATATAGCTCAGCAGTTTGACTGGCAACAGGATTATCACGATCTAGATTTAGGTGATGCCCAAGGCTATATTATTTACGATCCGACTAATCGCATAGACCGCATGCACGCTAAGCGCTATAAGCAATTAACTCACTTGCGTGTATTTGGTATGGGCCATGGCACACACGCCACATATTTAAATAAGTTTGGATTTTATAAGCAAGTGGCTATAGATTTTATTCGCCATCAGCAAATTGATATTGCGCAATTTCGCCTGCAAACAAAAACGTTGCGCTTAAAAGAAGACTATTATCAAAGTCTCAATACAGCTAATGCAGACTCACCCCATCGTTTAGCATTATTGAGTACAGCACATAAAATTTTAGCTGATGAAAAAGAAGTGCATGTACAAGAGCACCAAGCAAAAATTGATATTCAGCCCTTGATTGATGTGGCGCTCAAGCACCAAGATGAACACCCTAATGATGCTATTCAGCTATTAGAAGTCGCCCAGCAGCTGCTACCTGACGACCCTCTAATTGAGCATAAACTTAAACAGCTAGAAGAGTAGTACTCCAGCAAAAGCGGCTATAAAAACTAACGACTCTATTTTGCCTTTTTCTTTTTGTGCCCATGCTTGGGCACAATGGCAAAGTACATCATTAATCCTAACCACGAAAATATAATTATTCCCATTAGCCAGCCGTTCTTTTCATGGCCCTTTGTGCGCTTACTATTAAGTACAATAACGACAGGTAATATGTAAGCACTTAAAACAACAATTAAAAATACAACTTCATTCATTATTTTTCTAGGCTAGACCAGTCTACTTCACTACTTAATACTCGTTCTACCGATATATAATGCAAAATATCGCCTTCACTTACTTTGTAATCTAATGGTGGGTTTAAATCCATATTTTGAGCACTTAGGTTATGAGCTACGCCTAACAGTATTGCATCATGCTCAAGTTTAAAGTGATGAAACAAAGTACCAAACTCCATTTCTTTACTGTCTTTTGGTATTGCTAAGCTAAATTGTGTATCACCACGCAGCGTAGAAAGTAGCTCTTCTTGCACACGGCTAGAGCCTGGATCTTGCATGGAGCGTACTAGTATTTCTGCTGATTTAGCACTGCTGCATTCTACATTTTGACAATGCTCTAGTAGCATATCTACTTTAGTTTCATCTAAAAAGTGAGCGCTTATATGGCAGTCGTCTTTTACTAAGCGACTAATACGCAGTGCTGTGGTAAATGTTTGGTCATCATCTTGCCCATCAATAATCACTTTATCGGCACGACGAATAGCGACACGCTCTAACTCTCCTAAGTTTGTAAAACTAGTTAAACGTGCAAAATCGACGCTTTCGTTAGCTAAAAAAGGATGATCCATTTGCTCGGTTACCGCGAGTAAAATACGACGATCGGTTCGTTTCGTATCTGCCAAAATGTAATCAATCATCTTTTTTGTACGAGTATCATGCCAACCAAAAATAATAATATGGTTGTTACTGTGGGCAAAGTTTTTATCACCAGTCATAGCGCGCCTAATTAAGTAAGTAACAGTTTGTCCTGCTTTTCCTAGCAAAACACCAAATAAAGCTAAACCAAATGGAATTTGTATTAATGCAACCACCCAACGACCCAGATCAGTAGTTGGACTAAAATCACCATATCCCACTGTTGATGTTGTTACTGTGTAATAGTAAAAAAAGGTAGTAAGCGAAGTTAACGCTTCCTCGTTTGCTATAAACAATAATCCCCATGTTAATAGCATATGAGTCAAAATAGCTAATGCTACTGCTTGCCAACTCAATTGATCTATATGAGCACGAAGAAGTAACGCTAGCCTTTTAAATATCACCGGCATAATACAAAGTCTTTGTTATTAAGTTATCTATAAACAGTACGTTACTGTAAGCGCTGCTTTTAAGCAATGTTTAAGCTTTTAACCGTAAATATAAGACTAAATGCTGTTTGCCAATAGTGATTTTTCATGATTAATTAGCGTTAAAATAATAACCAAAACAGTTGTATTTATGCTTAATAAAATAGCCACGCCCTTTACCAAACTTGTAGAGCGCTACCTTCCCGATCCCTTTATATTTGTGATTTTACTTACAATAATTACTCTTATCAGTGCAAGCTTATTTACAACCGCAACCAGCATTGAAGTACTCCAAGCATGGGGTGGTGGGTTTTGGAACTTATTAAGCTTTGCCATGCAAATGCTACTAGTGTTAATTACAGGCTACATGTTGGCAAGTACGCCACCTATAAGTAAGTTATTAGAAAAACTAGCAACATTTGCAAGCACCGCACCTAAAGCAATTATATTAGTCACGCTTATTTCGCTTTTAGCGAGTTGGTTAAATTGGGGATTTGGTTTAGTTATTGGTGCTCTATTTGCCAAAGCAATTGCTAAATATACCCGTGTTGATTATCGATTATTAGTAGCCAGCGCTTACTCAGGTTTTGTTGTATGGCATGGCGGATTAGCAGGTTCGATTCCTTTAACTATCGCAACCGAAGGTCACTTTTCAGAGGCCCGTATTGGTATTATTAGTACAGAGCACACTTTATTTGCCGGTTTTAACATAGCCATATTAGTAGGCTTATTTATTATTATGCCGCTTGTTAATCGCTATATGCTGCCAAATGAGCAAGAAAGCGTATATATCGATCCAACTATTTTAAAAGAGACAACACCTAAGTCCACAACAATAACCAGACCCGCCCAACATTTAGAACAAAGTAAACTACTCGGTATGGCAATTGGCTTATTAGGTTTGGCATATTTAGGCTATTACTTTTTTATTGCTGGCGGAAACTTAAACCTTAATAGCGTTATTGCCGTGTTTTTGTTTTTAGCTATTACGCTGCATCAGACACCTCATAATTTACTTAATAGCCTACAACAAGCAATCCCAAGTGGCGCTGGTATTGTTATTCAATTCCCTTTTTATGCCGGCATAATGGCGGTAATGGTTGATAGCGGATTAGCGCAGCAAATATCGCGTGGCTTTATTGCCGTTGCAGATGCTGATAGCTTGCCATTTTTTAGTTTTATAAGTGCAGGGCTTGTTAATATGTTTGTTCCTTCTGGCGGTGGCCAATGGGCTGTACAAGCACCTATTGTAATACCTGCAGCGCAAGAACTAGGTGCCGATATATCTCGCGTTGCAATGGCTGTTGCATGGGGTGATGCATGGACTAATTTAATTCAACCTTTTTGGGCATTACCAGTCCTTGCTATCGCAGGCTTAAAAGCAAAAGATATTATGGGGTTTTGTGTTGTGCAGTTGTTTGTAACTGGGGTTTTTATATCGCTAGTATTGAGCTTTTATTAATTTTGAAGGAGCTGTAATAAATATTACAGCTCTCTCCTACCGGGGAGATAAAACCTAGCTCGATAAAATAGTCATCGGCAGACTCAATATTGGATTTTCTGAATCGGCAAAATGCATCATTACGGCTACATGCCCAGCGACTACAATGGCGTACATAACCGCTGAAAAGCCTTGGCCATATTTATCTAGCGGCATTAAGTGTGAGTAGTGACGGCCTCGCCACTCAAATACAATTTCCAGCGCACCTACAAACAAAAAGAATACCAGTAACATTAAGCCAAATGTGTAGCTCAGCCATAAACCAAATAGCACGCCTAATAAACATACGCTTAAACCAATCCATGAGCGCATTGAGAAGCTGATACTTTTTAATACATGCCCGCCATCAAGCGGCAAAATTGGTAACAAGTTAAATAAATTTAGTAACGCACTAAGCACCGCCACACCTGCAAATATTTCCATCTCAGTGGTGTAATATAAAACGACACCCAGTACTGAGGTAATTAAACCAAACGCGGGTCCCATTAATGATATAACGACATCCTGCCAACGCGTTGTTATTTTATCGTCGCTTACAGCGAGCCCACCTACGAATGGGATTAAGTAAATACCTTTGGTTTTTATGCCAAAGTATTTCATTGCTCGCACATGGCCATACTCGTGTACAACTAAGCAACCAATTAACATTAGTGCAAATTCAATACTAAATAACCACGCATAGCCTGCAACAGAAGCCCCCGCAAGCACTACTTTAATGACCTTAGCACTTTTAAAAAGCTTAAAGCCTAATGCAGCCAGACCTAAGAAGCCTTTTTTAGGTGACCCATTTGTAGGTGCTGGTAGCGCAAGCTGTGTTGCAAATTGCTCATCCACAAAAAGCGAAATACTTTGCTCTTCCACCGCTCCAGTATCAATACCAATTACTTTGTTGTCGTGAGTAAACTGATAATAGTTTTCACGAGGGTTATCAAAGGTAATGGCTTGTTGTCCATGAAACACTTGCACTATTTTTTGCCCAGACACCATAAGCGAAAATGGTTGCTCGGCTAAGGTAAGATCTATTCTTATCATAATTAAGACCGTTTAAAACAATGGCGCTAGTATACCTAATCAACTTAAAAACACGAGTGAAGGCGTTCAGTAACTATTTTCAAAATAAAAGTATTTGATACTGACAAAATAAAAAAACACGACTACTTTTATAGTAATCATAAGCTATGCATTGAAAGGGATAACAGTGAGTAAAATAGTGCCTAACATTTTAGTTGTTGACGACTCAAAAGCGATTTTGATCGTGATGGAGGCTATATTTAATGAGTTAAATATGTCTGATAATGTAGTTACGTACTTAAGTGCGGCTGAGGCACTAGATAGAGTCGCTTCTGATATTAACTATTTTGATGCTATTTTTACCGATCTAAACATGCCAGAAATGGATGGCATGGAATTAATCCGCCACTTAGGAGGATTAAATTATCAAGGCGGTATTATTATTGTTTCCGAAATGGACCATAAAGTTATTAGTTTGGCTGCCAATCTTGCCAAGCAACACAATGCTCATCTCATAGGCAACATTACTAAACCAGTGCAGCTATCTCAGGTAAGTAAATTACTCATTAAAGTAGCGCAATTAAATAGCCATACTTTATTAAAAGAGCCATCCATTTCAGAGAAAGAGCTTATTGAAGCGTTAAAAAATGATGAAATAACCCCTTTTTATCAACCAAAAATAAATGCTGACAGTAATAGAATCGAAAGCGTTGAAGTATTATCCCGTATTGTATCGAGTAAAAACGGCAACGTTATTTTACCTAACCGTTTTATAAGCGTTGCCGAGCAACACAATTTAATTAATCAAATTACATTTTCTCTTTTTGAAAAGGCCACCAGCGAATTCAAAAATATGAAAGCACAACTAGGTCATGATTTTAAAATGGCCTTTAACTTATCGCCAACCCAGCTCGATGACCTAAACTGCCCTAATAAATTACTACTTATTTTAGAATTAAACCAACTCACGCCTAGTAATATAATTATAGAAATAACAGAACAATATGCACTTTCTAGCCTCACGCAGTTAGAAACGCTAAATAGATTAAGAATGCACGGCTTTGGCGTATCGCTAGATGACTTTGGGGTTGGTTTTACTAATATAAATCAACTTCGCAATCTTCCATTTACTGAGGTTAAAATAGACCGCTCACTTATCAGCCATATAGAAACAGATTTATTTTCTCAAGTAGTGGTAAGTTCATTATTTAATATTACAAGTAAAGACCGTTTAGATTTAGTTGCAGAAGGGGTTGAGCGTCCAGAAGAGCTTGCTTATTTAAGGCACTATAAAAGAAACTTAGCTATACAAGGTTTCTTATTTAGCTGCCCTAAACCACAAAGCGAGTTTATATCTTGGGCTAAAGATTGGGCTAAAACTGATAGAAGCACAGCTTAAAAAGATATTAATATTTACTCGGGGCTAATTAACTAGTTATCACTCCGAGTGTGTTTATCTTCTTCACTGACTATATGTGCACTACTCGCTAAACGTTTGTGCCAACGCTGCTTAGCTACCGCACGCATATTAGTAGATTGGTCTCGCTCATCAACAATCTCTAGCCCCATCAAGGCCTCAATCATATCCTCTAGCGTTACAATACCTTGCACGTCACCGTACTCATCTACAACTAGGCATATATGCGTGCGCTTTGTTAAAAGAGTTTGCAGTAACGATGATACATTTTGAGAGTCCGGCACCGTATAAATGGGCTTGATCAATTTACTAATTTTATAATCTGTACCTAATCGATGAAACGCCAGCATAATATCGTTTTTATGCACAAACCCAACAATATCGTCGCTGTCTTTATCAAATATCAATATACGAGAAAATGACGACGAGCCGTGATCGTTTAAATACTGATTAACCGTTAAGTCTTTGTGAATTTTAAAAATAACCGTTCGGGGCGTCATTAAGTCACATAATTTTGCATGCTTAAAATGCAAAAGATTACGGATAATATCAGACTCATCTTGGTGCAATGCACCTGACTCTGTTCCTATAGCAGCCATTGCTTCTATTTCTTGGCGAATATAGTAAGCCTCATCGTGCTTTGGACCCATTAAATTTGTTAGCTTTTGTGCAAACCATACAAAGGGTTTTAGCGATATAACTAAAAAACGTAAAGCATAGGTAACACTTGGCGTTAAAGTTCGCCAATAATTAGCACCTAATGTTTTAGGAATAATTTCAGAAAGAATTAACACGAGGAACGTCATAATGGCTGATGCAATACCTACTGCAGCATCGGAAAACACGACAGCTGCCTGTGCGCCTACCCCAGCAGCGCCCGCAGTATGAGCAACTGTATTTAAAGTTAAAATAGCAGCTAAAGGCTGATCTATATTGTTTTTAAGCTTTTCGAGCTGTTTAGCAAGCTCAGGATGATCTTTTCTAAGTGATGCAACATAACTAGGCGAAATACTTAATAACACAGCCTCCATCACAGAACATAAAAACGAAATAACAATCGCCACTACCATATAAACTATCAATAAAGTCACTTTCTCTCCTCTATATTGGATATGTGAGCATAGTAACAATACATGCTATATTTGGCCAAACTTCCAATAATAATAGGCATAATAATGAAATTTAGTGCACTTTGGTGTCATCAAAATAAACTATTTAAACACGCAGCGACTCTTTTAACACTTAGCAGTTTAAGCTTTGCTGCAATAGCTGCACCATTGGATAAATCAAAAATTCAGTTTATCGGCCCACTTGCCGAAGACATGCAGTTAAAGCCTTTTCAAACACCTCATGGCAATGCCATTATTAATAACCTATTGCCGCAGCTACAAGCAGACTCAGATAGTTTTTCTGTATTTGGGAAAAAACAAAACTGGCAGCCGTTTAATAAAATCAATGCGCTCACTTTAGGTGGGTTACAGGCACTAAAATTTAATATTGAAACAACCCGCTTTACACAAGGTACGCTTACCTTAAAAGGGATTGAGCAAGGTCAGTTATTTATTAATGGCGAACTACAAACAGGTGATAAAAATAGCTATAAGTTAGCTTTAAATAACAGCACTCACTCTGTTTTAATAGTAGCTCAGCAAGTAGCTAATTGGCATGACGTAACACTTGATTTTGCACCTAAAAATGATGTTGATAAGATAACGCTTAGCACTTCACAAACAAAACGTTTATCTGCAAAGCAATTGTTTGATGCCCCTACAATCAGCCAATTATCACTCGCACCTAATGCTAAGCAGTACGTTACTACTACTCGCACTTATAGCGATAAAACACAAAACCAAGCAAATACAGTTACTGTACTTAAAGATTCAGATAATCAAACGCTTTATCGCTTCGAAGCGGGCCAACCAAGTAACATTATTTGGAGTCCAGATAACCAATATTTAGTGTATTTGTTAAATGGTGAGCTTAAACAACTTAGCCGTAAAAACTTCTCAATAAAAACATTAGCAAACGATTTAGAAGGAGCCAATGGCTTTACCTTTTATAACGACACTAGTCTTTTGTTTAGCTGGTCTAAATCACCTGAGAGCACTAACAGCTTAACCAAGCACTATAAAGGTCTACAAGATCGTTGGTCGTATGCACGTACCACCAGTCAAATTTACATGCTTGATACTAAAAGTGGTTTAACAAAAGCACTTAGCCAAGGTCCTCTTTCTTACAGCCTTGAAGATTCAAATAGTAACCGTGGCAAAATATTAATGAGCCGCCCAGTAATGGCAATGCAAGCATCAACCCACCCTGAAACAGAACTTGTTGAACTCGATTTAAAATCATACAAGCTTTCATCGCTTGGTAAATTCAAAACGTTTAATTTAGCCAAATACGCAAATAAAGATATTTATGTAGTTGCAGGCCCTGACTTTAAAAATGGCGCAGGCAGAGCATTACCAAAAGCAATGCTTGCTAATAACTACGACGGGCAACTTTACCTACTTACTGAAGGTGGTAAAAACGTAAAAGCACTTAGTAAACAGTTCGACCCCGCTATTGGCCAACTGCACGTTTTAGAAAACGGCGATGCGCTCATTAAAGTAACAGAGCAAGACACTCAACCACTGTATCTATTTGATTTAAGTAAACAGCGTTTTAAAAAGTTAAATACAGGATTGGATATTGTTGAACAATTTAGCTATTCACACGATCGCAATACTGAAATTTTGCTAAGTGGTACAAGTGCTTTAGCGCCACAACAACTAAAGCGCCTTAATGTAAGTAAAAATAAAACGGATTTAATATGGGATTCAAAACCAAGTAGCTATGCAAATACACGACTCCCTACATTAGAAGAGTTTAATTTTAAAAATAAAAGTGGTGTTGAAATAACGGGTCGTGTGTACATTCCTAGCAATTTAGATAAAACTAAAAAGCATCCTGCGCTCGTATATTACTACGGTGGCACATCACCTGTTACTCGCGGTTTTACAGGTCGCTACCCATTTAATTTATGGGCAGAAAACGGCTACGTTGTTTATGTAGTACAACCTACGGGTGCAACAGGGTTTGGACAAAAGTTTTCAGCGCAGCATGTTAATGCCTGGGGCGACTACACTGCAGATGACATAATTGAAGGCACTCAAGCTTTTTTAAATAAATACGACTATGTTGATAGTAAAAAAGTCGGGAATTTAGGGGCTTCGTACGGTGGATTTATGACTATGCTACTAGCAACTAAAACCGATATATTTAGTGCCTCAATTGCACATGCGGGTATTTCTAACATTACCTCGTATTGGGGTGAAGGTTGGTGGGGCTATTTATATTCTGGCGAAGCATCAAAAAATAGCTTTCCGTGGAATAACCCTGAGCTGTACAGCCAGCACAGCCCTGTGTTTCATGCCGACAAAGTAACAACCCATATGTTACTTCTTCATGGTGATAGCGATACCAATGTACCTGTTGGCGAAAGCTTAACAATGTACACTGCGCTTAAACTGCTTAATAAAGACGTGGAGTTAATAGAATACAAAGGTGCCGACCACCAAATATTTGCACGCGATAAACGATTTGACTGGTGGAATACCATGCTCGCGTATTTTGATAAAAAACTAAAAGACGAACCACAATGGTGGGACTCTATGTATAAAAATGACTAAGTCTGCTTCTTCTAAATAACGACTTAATACAGATTTATTAATTGTAGTATTAATTACTTAGCACCTTTGAATTAGTTTAAAGGTGCTAACCTCATCCTCTAATACGCCTTATACTCCTTTGAAATATTAAGTTACTTAAAACTAATAAACCCCCTTCTCAGCATTTACCTAATGGTGCTACCATACAGAGCTATAAGCATTCAAAATAAAGTACTATGGCTATTAATGTTTTATTGGTTGAAGACGATGAACTACTCGTTAAACGCATCCAAAATCACTTTGCAGATACCGAATTTACAATAGAGGTAGACCCAACTGGCGCTGATGCACTTAGCATTGTTAGGCAACGAGTAAACCTGCGCGGTGCTATATCATTAGCCATAATTGACATTGTTTTGCCAAAGCGCGACGGGCTTCAGCTCGCAAAAGAATTAAACACACTGACCGATATTGGCGTTATTGTATTATCGAGCCGCGACTCTCAAGCCGACCGTATAGCAGGCCTTGCACAAGGTGCCGACGACTACATTTGTAAACCAGTCGATTTACTTGAATTAGAGCTACGCATGCGCGCGCTGTATAAGCGTGTTGCCGTTAACCTAGAAGACGATGAAAGTGAAGAGTTTATAGAATATGCCGACTTTAAGCTTCATCCCGATAACCGCACGCTAATTACCGCTGCAGGTGTTGAATCGCGCTTAACTGAAGCCGAGCATAAAGTGCTTATTTGCTTAATTAGTAATGCAGGTAAAGCCACATCCCGCGAAAAAATATCAGAAGAAATAGGCCAGCCCGATTGGAGCCCAAACGATCGTACTGTTGATGTGCTTATTGGTCGTTTACGTAAAAAATTAAATGACGAAAAAGATCAAAAACGCATTGTCACCGTACGCGGTAAAGGCTATATGCTCTCTATTTAACTTAAACTTGGGTTATTTAGTACTTAGTTAATTGAGCAATAAGGCGCTCAAACGCACGGTAGTTAAGTGCCTCTTTTAGCTCATTTAAACTAATATTTTCAGCGCCTTTTAAGTCACTAATAGTGCGCGCCACTTTAATCACCCTATGATAAGAGCGTGGCGATAACGACAGCTTTTCGCTCGCTCTGGCTAAAAACTGCAACTCTGTAGGCGCCAGTACACAGTGCACACTCATTTCTTTGTTATTAAGCCTCGCATTAACCTTACCTTGGCGTTTTAGCTGCAAGTAATAAGCAGCTTCAACTCTTGCTCTAACCTCAGCGCTGCTCTCCTCTGGCTGAGTACTTTGTAGCTCAACACTCGTTAACCTAGGTAGCTCTATTTGCAAATCAATCCGGTCAATAAAAGGCCCGGACACTCGCGATAAATAACGCATAACTTGATCGGGAGTTGCCCGCTTATCTGTATGACTCCCTGTTGGGCTTGGGTTTAATGCTGTAATAAGCTGAAACTGCGCTGGAAATTCCATTTGCCTTGCTGCACGTGAAATAGTAACCGTGCCGGTCTCCATTGGCTCACGTAGTGAATCAAGCACCTTACGCTCAAATTCCGGTAATTCGTCCAAAAACAAAACGCCGTTATGCGCCAATGAAATTTCACCAGGCTTGGGATTTGAAGAGCCCCCCACCAAAGCAACAGCTGAGCACGTATGATGCGGATTACGAAATGGCCGCTGTCGCCAATTAGTTAAATCTATGGATTGTCCAATAATAGAGTAAAGCGCAGCTGTCGAAATAGCTTCATCATCCGACATAGTAGGCATTATAGTTGCCATTCGCTGAGCGAGCATTGACTTACCAGTACCTGGTGGACCTAAAAATAGTAAATTATGTCCGCCAGCCGCGGCTATTTCGAGCACTCGCTTTGCACCGGGTTGCCCTTTAACATCACTTAAATCAAGTAAAAAATCAGGAGCTTGTGTGCAGTCGGGATACTCTATATTTAATGGTAAGGGTTGTTGATTAAGTAGGTCGCCCCACACTTCTTGAATAGAACTGACGGCTTTGCGTTTAACACCGTTAACTAAACTTGCTAGGCTATCGTTTGCAAGAGGTAAAAAGCAGCATCGATCTTCTTCTTTTGCAGCAAGTACCGAAGGTAAAATGGCGTTTACACCACGCACTTCACCATTAAGAGCAAGCTCACCATAAAACTCGTACTTATGAATATCAGGACACACTATTTGCCCAGAGGCGACTAAAATACCCACCGCAATAGCCAAATCAAACCGCCCACCATCTTTTGGCAAGTCGGCTGGGGCTAAGTTTACGGTTATTCGTTGATCGGGAAAACCAAATTGAGAGTTTTCGAGTGCGCTACGCACCCTGTCTTTTGATTCTTTAACGGACGCTTCGGGCAGGCCTACTATATGAAAAGCGGGTAAACCATTACCTAGGTGAACTTCTACAATAACTTCAGGGGCATTTATACCCACTTGAGCACGAGAAAATATACGAGCTAACGACATTCCTTATCCTAGTAAATGGTGTGATTACACCAGTTTAGTCAGGATATTTAAAAACGTGTAATGTGATTTGCCATTTTATAGCAGCCAAACGAAGTAATAAGGTCATTAACATACCTAATATCATTGCCATTTCGGTTGCTAACGAAAAACCAATGCCAAGCGTATAAACAGTGCCACCCGCTATACATGTAATAGCGTAAAGCTCACCTTTTAATAGCATAGGGATTTCGCGTGCAAGTACATCTCGAATTAACCCACCAAAACAGCCAGTAATTACAGCCATAATTACCGCCGTCATATCGGGCATGCCAGCAAGTTGCGCTTTTTGCGCCCCCATTACGGCAAAAAAAGCTAAACCAAACGCATCTGCTGTTTGTAAAATATAATGAGGTATCGGCTTTTGTTTATTTATAAGGCGTGTTGTAACAAATACTGAAGCTAGTATGGCAAAAAAATAACTTTGGTCGTGTAACCAAAACACAGGAACATCTAAAATTAGATCTCGTACTGTACCACCACCAATAGCAGTTACCGTCGCTAAAACTACGACCCCAAAGCCATCCATTTTTTTCTCGTACGCTAGTAAAGTGCCCGATACGGCAAACACCGCAATCCCTATTAAATCAAACCAGTGATAAAGTTCTGTCATGTGTATTGTTACTTAAAATCTTTTAACCGTTTTAACATAAAATACTCTTTTTAAAAAATAAGTATTTTATTAAACGTTACGGGTCTTAGAGGAAAGTCATTAAATAAAGCAGAATATAAAGTACTTTACCAAACTGCAGACGCAAAAAATCACTCGATAAAGAGTGCGATTTTGTTTTAACTTTTTAGATATTTAATTTCAGTGGTTGCGGGAGCCTGAGTTTGTAAAAAGCGAACCGACGACCTTCGCTTATTTATGCAGAGTATTTTGCGCAGTAACGGTGAGTTTTATAATTATAGGAATTCATTAAACTGCAGACGCAAAAAATCACTCGATAAAGAGTGCGATTTTTTTTTAACTTTTTAGATATTTAGATATTTAGATATTTAATTTCAGTGGTTGCGGGAGCCGGATTTGAACCGACGACCTTCGGGTTATGAGCCCGACGAGCTACCAGACTGCTCCATCCCGCGCCTGAAATTGTATACTTGTTTAAAGTTGCTTACATTACAACTTGGCTTCCAATTTAAAAATTTATTGCGGGAGCTGTGAAGGTGAAGAGTGAACCGACGACCTTTTAAAACTACCTATTGCACTAAATCTTTATAAAATAATTGGTTGCGGGAGCCGGATTTGAACCGACGACCTTCGGGTTATGAGCCCGACGAGCTACCAGACTGCTCCATCCCGCGCCTGTATATTTTAAGTCTATCGACTACTTTATTTCATCTCTTAAGCTAGAGTTTACAGTAACCAAATCATATAAAAATTGGTTGCGGGAGCCGGATTTGAACCGACGACCTTCGGGTTATGAGCCCGACGAGCTACCAGACTGCTCCATCCCGCGCCTGTAATTTCTTTAAAACATTTTCGTAATATTTACGAGCCTGCCTTGAAGAGAGCGCTACTATATAGGAATAAACATTTAATGCAAGGCCTAAACTAATTAAAGTTGTTCAACCGAACAAAAAGCAATCAAATTGCTATTCTGCGCTCAACCTTTGATGCGGATTAATCATTTTTTGCCATTCCCAGTCTGGATGTCCCATCACTATAAAGTCAGGGTTCTCAGTACTCTCGCGTTGGTTGTACGTTAGCGGATTAAATTCTGCATCGGTAATACAACCACCGGCTTCTTCAACAATAACTTGTGAAGCACCTGTATCCCACTCTCCCGTTGGACCAATTCTTAAAAAACAATCTGCTTTGCCTTCTGCAACAGTACAAGCTTTTAATGAGCACGAGCCAATAGCAATAGTTGTAAATTGACTATTTAAATACTGACTCACCGCTTCTATTTTTTGGCGGCGGCTCACTGCAAGCGTCAAGTTCTCTGGCGGCGCTACAGATATTTGCTTATCAATTGAGTTTTCACGTTTAAAGGCACCATTTCTAGCTGTAGCAAAATAGGTCACCCCTTTTGCAGGCCAATGAATAACGCCAAGCACTGGGTGATTATTTTCAATCAATGCAATATTTACTGCAAAGTCGCCACTTTCTAAAATAAACTCGCCTGTGCCATCCATCGGATCGAGTAACCAATAACGCTGCCAATCTTGTCGGTCGGCGAGTGCTGGTATAGGTGTTTCTTCCGACATAATTGGGATATCGGGCGCAAGTGCTTTTAATCCAGCAACCAATACGTCATTTGCTGCTAAATCAGCTTTGGTAACAGGCGTATTATCTGATTTCTCTTGTTGGCCAATATCGCCTTTTTTATAAATGGCCATAATTGCATCGCCAGCACGCTCAGCTAATTCAATACACGGTTCGATTAATTTATTCATCGGCAGCTCCAGACGCTAAATACTTATCTAATAATAGCAAAGCTGCAACACTGCGTGCTTCGGTAAAATCTTCTTGCTCTAATAATGACTGCCACTGAGTTAATGGCCACTTAACAACAACAAGCGGCTCTGGTTCGTCGCCAATAAGGGTTTGTGGATATAATTGCTTAGCAAACAAAATATGCATAGTGGCATTAAAGTAACTTGGCGCCATTGTTACTGTTCTTAATGGTTTAAAATACTCAGCACCAAAGCCAATTTCTTCTTTAAGCTCTCTGTTAGCAGCTTGCTCTAGCGTTTCGCCCGGATCGATTAAACCTTTAGGAAAACCCAATTGATAGTCGTTTGTACCCGCACAATACTCACGTACAAGTAGTAGTTCGTTGTCTGCACTTAACGGAACAATCATCACTGCTCCCCGGCCACCGCCGCGAATTCGCTCATACTGGCGTTCTTCGTTATTAGAAAACTTGAGTTCTAAAGACTCCACAGTAAACAGGCGGCTTTTAGCGACAACGTTGTTACTTAGGATTTGTGGTGGTACTGGGTGCTTTTTCTGTGTCATTGGCGTTAATTTGCTATCATGGCAGTTAGTTCAATAATAAACCTTATAAGTTGAAATTCCTATGTTAAATTGGTCAAAAATCGATACCGTTTTACTCGATATGGATGGAACATTACTCGATTTACATTACGACAGTCACTTTTGGCTTAACGTTATTCCTGCGCAACACGCATTAGCAAGAGGCATTAGCCTAGATGCAGCTAAAGCAGATATTTTAAAACGCTATCAAGCTGTGAGCGGTCAAATACAGTGGTATTGTTTAGATTATTGGGAGCAGCAATTAAGCTTACCTATAATGGAGCTTAAACGAGAGTCTCAGCATTTAATTAAAATGCGCGAAGACGTACCTCATTTTTTAACTGAGCTTAAAAAAGCAGGCAAAGAGTTAATTTTACTTACCAACGCCCACCCTGAGAGTGTCATGCTGAAATTTGAGCATACAGCGATTGATAACTACCTAGATGGTGTAGTGTCTACTCATGAATATGGAGTAAGTAAAGAGCAACAAAGTTTGTGGCACCAAGTACAAAAAGACTTAGGGTTTAATAAGCAGCGCACTTTGTTTGTAGATGACAGTGTGCCGGTATTAAATGCCGCACGAGAATACGGCATTGAGCACTTACTTGCAGTTGCTAACCCTGATAGCCAACAACCACATAACGAAATAGCCGATTACCTAAGTGTTACCGACTATCGTAAGATTATTTAATCTCAGCTTACGTGAGTTAAATTTTTGGGTAACGCGCTTCTAGGCCTTGGTATACTAACTTTGCAAAATCTGCATGTTCTGTATCAAGGCTTTTAACTACTTCAACTAAATGCTCGTTATCTTCTTGCCCGTTCCACTCTTTAATGTAGCTACCGTCTTTGTAGCCATGATCTTGGCGGAAAAAGGAACTTACCCCAGGATTTTGTACCTTTTGCGTATTTATTTTTATCAGCTCCAACTATTATTGGCATCAAACAATACCCCACTCAATTTTAAAGGTACGAAAATCAAGGTACGGAATTTAAACCACTAATTTTAGATGTAGCTCACATAAAGCAAGTACGAATTATGATAATATTCCATCATAAATCTTTGGTTAGATAAGCAAAGCTAATCCTACCTAAAAGATATAAATATCACTTTATAAGATTGTAGTAAATACTCGGAGCACTCCATGAAACAAGTAGAAGTAAAAATTTTAAACCCAAAAGTAGGAAATGATATTCCATTACCTACATATGCAACAGACGGTTCAGCTGGAGTTGATCTGCGAGCATGTATTGATGAGCCATTAACATTAGAGCCTGGTCAAACAGAGTTAATCCCAACAGGCATTGCTATTCACATGAAGAGTAAAGATATGGCAGCAACAATTTTACCTCGTTCAGGTTTAGGTCATAAGCATGGCATTGTATTAGGCAACCTAGTTGGTTTAATTGACTCTGACTATCAAGGGCAATTATTCATTTCTTGCTGGAACCGTGGCAATGACACATTTACTATTGAACCAGCAGATAGAATTGCACAACTGATGTTCATTCCAGTTATTCAACCTGAATTCCAGCTGGTTGAAGAGTTCGATGAGAGTGAGCGTGGTGAAGGTGGTTTTGGGCACTCAGGTCGAAAATAATTAAACTTAAATAATACAGTTAATTAACCGCATACGAGCTAATTAACTGTATTAAGTTAGCTTAAAACTCTATAAAACCTAGTGCTTTCAAGTTATTGACCTCATGTTCAGTAAGGTTTTTATAATTATCATTATCAGGTCTCCAGCTATCGTAATAAACATAAATTGAGTCAGGTAAAGGGAGGCGGCATAAGAACAACCCCCATGAACACATAAATTCCTCTGCAACCCATAACGGTAAAGATATTGAAGCACAGGCTTTTAACACTTTGTTCTCATCATAATCTACAAGAACAAATTCTCGTGTGAAAAAGCAGGTACCTATGTACGGGGCTCCTCTAGTTGCAATAGTCACTACAATATCTTTCATACTCATATTAATATTTTGAAGTTCGTTCATATACTGCCTCAGTTGTTTGTGTACGTTACTTATTGGAATATAGTGAATTTTTTTCTAACGCATTAGGAATAAATTAAAATAAAGTAACTCATCCTCAACTGAGCTACTTCTCAATAAATTAAAT
The DNA here is from genome assembly GCF_056470645.1 of Pseudoalteromonas sp. TP27. Classification (NCBI taxonomy): domain Bacteria; kingdom Pseudomonadati; phylum Pseudomonadota; class Gammaproteobacteria; order Alteromonadales; family Pseudoalteromonadaceae; genus Pseudoalteromonas; species Pseudoalteromonas sp. TP27. Next base: position 511,411 of record NZ_JARDAK010000002.1, read on the forward strand.
GCTTAATTATCTTATTTGAGTATCGAACCAGATCTGAAAAATGCTGGCATTTGCTTAGGTTTATAAACGTTGCAATCGCCATATTCTTGGTAAACAGAGTTAACATGATCTAGGTAGAAGGCTTTGTTTGCTGACTCACTTAAGTTAGCGCTACAGTTTTTGTGTAAAAGGTAAGACTTACCCTTCTTTTCTTTCCAAATATAGTAATGCTCGAACTCTTTAACCTCTGAGGGATCAAGAATACCTTTCGATAATTCATAGCTTTCAAAATGAACCCAATTAGCAAAAAGCTTATATATCTTAGGTGTAATTGTCGTTGCTGGAATTACTGAAATCACCCATCGATCTGGTACTAAGTGATTGACTAATTTGGTCGGGGTTTTAGATGCTTCATAATTTTGAGTGACATCTTTGCCAGATAGCAGATGTTCAAGCCCCTCTTTTCCTAGTTTGTATACTGTTGCTTTACAATATTCAAAGCACTGCTTTACATTAACTGAGCCATTAAGACATTCATCATTGTGTTCAATTAAACTACTTTCAACTCTTTTAAATGCCTTAAAGCCCATCTCCATATTCATAATTATTTGTTGCGCACCAAACCTTGCTAACTCTACGAATGCACTATCTTTTTTTTGTACAAAAACCATTTACATCTCCTGATGTTATTTCACTTAATTTACTGTTAAACTTCCGGCACTAAATTAGTTCCGGTTAAAACAATATAGTTAGGCACTATTCTAGTGCCAACTTATTTTTAAAGAAAATTAAGATAATGATTAAGCATATAGATGATCCGCGCTACAAAGCGTTAATTGAGTGGCTTAAATCCGCTCGAATTGAGAAAGGCCTAAGTGTACGAGACTTGGGTAAATTGCTGGATGAACCCCATCAATTTGTAGTTAAAATAGAAACGCTTGAACGAAAATTAAACGTATTTGAGTATGTGCAATATTGTGAGTCTATTGGGGTGGATAGTTCTGCTGGGATAGATAAGTTGAAAGGGATTAATAACATAAAACATTTGAGCAACATTTAGAAGAAGCTCTTACATTAGGCGAAACCCCTATTAATTTTACAGTTACAAATAATGATATATTGAAAACAGACCCCGACCAATAAGTTAACTTTCAAGATATAAATAAAATACTATTAAATTGAATTATCAGGTTTAAAAGAAACCACAGTCTCTATCACTTCTCCCATTCATAGCAATGTTGTACCTGCGACTAATTGCGGTCGATGCAGCTCTCCAAGAAATAGCTTCTTCACTATCCCATTCCGCAATCAATAATTCAAAATGGTCATTTCTTCGTTTGAAAAGCAAACATTTATGTTGGTAATCTACCCTCGCCATTCTGAAGGTAGGTAAGTTAAGCCTTTCCATCATATTGTTTGGCTGCCATTTATAGACACGACTTGCATCTTCAAAAATTGTATTATTTATCTTTATTCTCAACCTACCTAAAACAATAACGCTACCTTTCGAAATAAAATCTCTATAGTCAAACCCGAAAAAGATATTACTCCCTCTTCCGAATTCGAGCTGATTATGCGAAGCACTACTAGACATCGAACCTGCATTTACCCAAAAATGCTCATAATCTAATGGATTAATTGGATTTTCATCCGAATTAATCGCCCCCCATAACCATGTAGCTCCAACCTCGCCCGCAATACCTGTCGGTAACTCAGTACTTTCAGGGGTATATAATGAGTCCTCTTCTTCAGTATAAGGGGTTACTTCTATTTCAATATTTTCAAGTGGTTCAGCTCTAATTGAAGGGATACTTTTAGCTCTGCGCCTTAAATACTTATACCTATCTAGTAATTCATCATTTAATAACGCAGAACCGTTTTGAGCATCTCTCAAAATTTCATCAATATTAAATTCATTCCTATCTACTAAAAAAGACTGTATCAATTCTGTATTCTTATGCAGGGCAGCCTTCGTTAAATTTGCAGACCCTGCAATCATTCCTATTTCATTCTCATATTGAAAACAATATAGTTTTGGGTGAAACGCACTGACAGGTCGTAAATGGCCTTTTTGTAATAAATCAGGGTTAGCAATATAGACGGTGGAGTTATCTAATCGGCGTAACAACTCCAATGCACTAGGTTCTGTATGTCCAAAGTCAATAGATATTATAAATTCCTTACGACATTCAGACCATTGCTCCAAGCCAACTTTATTAATCACAGCCTGTATTAAGTCCTCACACCC